>JAZLHE010000063.1:0-21883 GCA_045616665.1 Bacteroidales bacterium
TTCCCGCACCATTTTTGATGATGTCTTCTAAAATTTCGTAATTTTGCGCTTGTGTAAAATTCATTGTTTTTTGTTTTTAATTTTCCCTTTACAAAAATATAAAACTTTGAGTTTTACACACTTTTTTGGATAGTATCTGAATGCTTGAATTTCAACAAGGCAAGATTGAGCTCAAAAGATGTTTCCTGCGAATGCCTGGGCAAAGTGCTGTCCAATAACTCACTCACTAACTTTCCGCCTCGATGAAGCAGTGTTTTCTGTTCAGCTTCATTGTCTTCTTTTTGTGGAATTTCCACCATTACCTGAGCAAGCTCACGCAACTTGGCGTAGGCCTCCACAATGGCAATGGTGGTTTTCACCGCCTGCGGACTCTTCAATATGGTGACTAACATATACAGGCCCTTTTCGGTGAACGCCTTCATTGTTGCTGAGGAATGCTTTTGAGAATTGAACCGGTGGAAATTTTCCACCAGTTCATTTTTTTCTTCACATTTCAACTGTAAAATGTACCCGTCTGGAAACTTATTAGGGTTGTTCGTTACAGCCTTATTAATATCTCTTGTTTCCACGCCGTACAATTCAGCGACATCACGGTCTATAATTACCTGCTGGTTTCTCAGTGTGATGATTTTTGATTCTACATTTTGAAATTCTTCCATAATATTATATTCTAAAATTTTCGATCCAAAAATACATCAATTAAAATGTAAAATCAAGTGTAAAATATTGAATTTCAAATATTTGATATGTTGATAAAAATGTTTGATTTGTAAACAAAAAGATTCAAAAATGGTATTTTTCGCATTTTTGAACTTTGGACAAATGTCAGTCTGTACAGGTGGTTTTCGAAGAAAATCCGCCTGAATTTTTTTTATTACCCTTTTTTATTTCCCCAATTTCTGCTTCAGCTTATCCAATTCCGATTTTTTCTATTGTTGAAAAAATATTGAAATCCATAGAATGAGAACACGAATTATTCATTATTTTTGTACACTAAATTTTTGTTATGGTAAAATTCACTCATCTCCACGTCCACACGCAATATTCTATCCTTGACGGTATGTCAACTATTCCGGATTTGGTTAAGCGTTGTCTCCAAACCGGTATGAACTCAATGGCCATTACCGATCACGGTAATATGTTTGGCATTAAAGAGTTCTTTGATTATGTGGATAAACATAATGGTTCTGTCAAATCTGAAATCAAAGATATAGAAAAGGAACTTGAAACGGAAACCGATGCCGAAAAGCAGGCAGCGTTGCAAGCGAAAATCGAGGAAGTGAAACAGAAAATTTTCAAGCCGATTTTCGGTTGTGAAGTTTATGTCGCCAAGATTACCAAGAGTAATCCTACGGGCGACCGTACCAATTGCGTGGGAAAGGAGAATGGCTATGGCAACCACTTGGTGCTGTTGGCCAAAAACGAAATCGGTTACCATAATTTGTGCAAGATTGTTTCTGCGGCCTGGGTGGACGGTTATCACTACAAACCGCGTATCGACCATCAGTTGCTGGAGAAGTATCACGAGGGACTGATTGTTTCTTCGGCTTGTCTGGCAGGTGAGGTGCCGAGAGCGATTGAGAATCAGGATTTGAAGAAAGCCAAGGAAATCATTCTTTGGTATAAGGGCATTTTCGGAGACGATTATTATCTGGAACTCCAACGACATAAAACCGACAAACCGGGCGGCGATACCACCGTGTATGAAAAACAGGAGGTGGTTAACAAGCATATCTTGGAGTTGGCAGCCGAAACCGGCGTGAAGGTTATCGCCACCAATGATGTACATTTTGTCTTGGAAGAGCACGGCGAGGCTCACGACCGTCTGATATGTCTCAGTACGGGTCGAAAGGTGAGCGACGTGGACCGTCTGCACTATACCAAGCAGGAATGGCTGAAATCGCCGGAGGAAATGGAAACTGTTTTCCCGGATGTGCCGGAAGCGTTGGCCAATACGCAGGAAATCGTGGACAAGGTGGAAACCTACAAACTCAAACACGGTCCCATTATGCCGATGTTTGATATTCCCGAAGAATTTGGTACGGTGGAGCAGTACAAACTGAGGTTCTCGGAAGACGATTTGCGGACCGAGTTTGAAGGCGATGAGGACGGTAAGGGCCGTATCGATAAACTTGGCGGCATTGAGCGAGTCTATCGTATAAAACTGGAAGCTGATTATCTGCGCAAACTAACCCTCGACGGTGCCTATATGCGTTATGGAAATCCCGTCCCCGAAGATATTATGGAACGCATCGATTTTGAGTTGAGCGTGATGCGTAATATGGGTTTCCCGGGCTATTTCCTAATTGTGCAGGACTTTATCGCCGCCGCACGAAATATGGGCGTGTCTGTCGGTCCCGGACGTGGTTCGGCTGCCGGTTCCGTGGTGGCTTACTGCCTGAAAATCACCGATGTGGATCCGTTGAAGTACGATTTGCTGTTTGAACGTTTCCTGAATCCGGACCGTATCTCCCTGCCCGATATCGATGTGGATTTTGACGATGAAGGCCGTTATAAGATTTTAGATTGGATCACCCAAAAATACGGTAAGGAAAAAGTTGCCCATATCATTACGTATGGGACAATGGCTACCAAGTCGAGTATCAAGGACGTGGCGCGAGTGGAAGATCTTGAATTGGACAAGTCCAATGAATTGGCAAAATTGGTGCCGGATAAACTGCCCGAAGATCCAAAGACCAAGAAGGCTCCGAAAGTCAATATGGGAACCTGCTTGCAGTATGTCCCGGAACTGAAAGAGGCGGCGGAGTCGGGTAGTGATAAGGTAAAACGAGTGCTGCATTATGCTACCGAATTGGAAGGAACGGTGCGCCAAATCGGCATCCATGCCTGTGGCGTCATCATCGGTGCCGACGATTTGACCAAGTTCGCGCCTTTGGCCACCATCGAGGATAAAGATACCGACCAACGGGTCTTGGTTACCCAATACGAAGGTTCTGTGATTGAAGACGTGGGATTGATTAAGATGGATTTCCTGGGTCTGAGTACCTTGTCCGTTATTCGCGAAGCTCTGAAAAACATTAAGAAATCTCGTGGCGAAGAGTTGGATATCGATAAAATTTCGTTGGAAGATGAGCAGACATTCCAACTGTTCTGCAATGGCGACACCGTGGCTACTTTCCAGTTTGAATCTCCCGGAATGCAAAAGCATTTGCGCGAACTCAAACCAAGCAAGTTCGAGGATCTGATCGCTATGAACGCCTTGTATCGTCCCGGACCTATGGACTATATCCCGCAGTTTATTGAGAGAAAACAGGGACGTGAGGAAATCAAGTACGATATTCCCATTATGGAACGCTATCTGAAAGACACTTACGGCATTACGGTGTATCAGGAACAGGTGATGTTGCTGTCACGTTTGTTGGCGAATTTCACACGTGGAGAATCCGACACTTTGCGTAAAGCAATGGGAAAAAAGCAAAAAGATAAATTGGATAAGCTGAAACCGGAGTTTTTATCCAGAGGTCAGTCCAACGGTCACGATCCTAAAATTTTGGAAAAAATCTGGGCCGATTGGGAAAAGTTCGCTTCGTATGCGTTCAATAAGTCACACGCCACCTGCTATTCCTGGGTGGCTTACCAAACGGCGTATCTCAAAGCCCACTACACGGCTGAATTTATGGCGGCGAACTTAACCAACAACATCAACAATATGGAAAAGATCACCGTGTTCATCGAAGATACCTTGAAACACGGAATCAAAGTGCTGGGACCTGATGTAAATGAGTCAGAGTTGACTTTTAGCGTCAATAAGGATGGAAATATCCGTTTTGGCTTGGCCGCTTTGAAAGGGGTGGGAGCGAGTGCCGTTGAAAACCTGGTGGAAGAACGAGAGAAAAACGGTCCTTATAAGGATTTCTTTGATTTTATGCGGCGTGTGGATTTGCGAAACTGCAATCGGAGAGTGCTTGAATCGCTGGCATACGCGGGAGCTTTTGACTGCTTCAACGAAATGCATCGTGCCCAATTCTTCGCGGCAGATACGGGAGAGAAAAACTTCATTGAAAAGTCTATCGCCTATATTTATAAGGAACAGAATAGTCAGGGCCAGTTTTCAATTTTTGATGCCCAACCGGAAACGGCTGCCGAAATGCTTCCAGAACTACCCGATTGTGAACCGTGGAGTCAGGTGCTGAAGGCACAACACGAAAAGGAAGTGGCCGGCTTTTACATTACCGGTCATCCTCTCGATGAATATAAATTGATTATTAAAAGCTTTGCCAATTGTCGTCTGGCTGATTTGTCTAATAAGGAATATTTGGCTAAAAATGAAGGCAAGGAACTGAAATTCGCCGCTATGGTGGCGGAAGCCAGGGCAACGGTGACCAAGAACGGAAAGGATATGGGAATCGTTACGTTTGAGGATTACGATTCTTCGTGGACTTGGCGACTGTTTAGCGAGGATTTTACTCGCTATAAGCACCTGTTTGAAGCAGGAAAATTTGTGTATGTTCGGTTTAAGGTGGAAAAACGATATATGGGTAAGGATTATACGGGTGAACCTTTTTATAATCAGAAACCGATAGAAATATGCTATTTAAGCGACGCTTATGGACATTTGTGCAAGGCGGTCGTTATGCAAATGGATATCCTTGACGCATCGGTCAATTCGGCAAACCAGATTAAGCAAGCCTTGGAAAGTGCTCAGGTTGAAGCCAAGGCGAACTTTACCCTTGTGATTAATGAAATGGATAAAAAGTACAAGACCAAGTTTGCCAATTCTCAACTGAAAATTAATCCCGAGGTGTTTGTGAAAAGTTTGGAAAATATGAAATTGCCTTTTGATTATCAATTGACATTAGAATAATGATACGAAAAGTTACGATTATAGGTTCGGGAAACATTGCTCATTGGATGGCATACGCGATGCGCAAGGCGAATATCGCGATTTCGCAAGTGTATAGCCGTACATTGTCCAATGCGATGATCTTGGCGAAAAAATATGATGCGGAAGCCATTGACTGTTTGTCGGATCTGAAACCTAATGGCGATTTGTTTCTTTTTGCCGTCAAGGACGACTGTTTTGATGAATTATTGCCCCAGTTGCCGTTCAAATTGCCATTGGCCGCCCACACCGGCGGGTCGTTGTCGATTCACATTCTCAAGGATTTTGCCGAAAATTACGGAATCATTTATCCATATCAGAGCTTAAGCAAAAATATGGCTTTTGACGGTGTCGTGGTACCGTTGAGTGTGGAAGGTAATGTTAAACAGGCAGAGGACGATTTGATGTCCGTGGCTCGAAAAATGTCAGATCTTGTGTCTTATATGGATGAAAAACAGCGTTTTGTGCTCCATCGGGCCGCTATTTTCGGTTGTAATTTTACCAATGCGATGTATCATATCGCATACGACATTTTGAAGGAAAACAATATTGATTGGCAAATGATCATTCCCCTTTTGCAGAACACTTTGGATAAAGTTAAAGTGATGACGCCGAAAGAGGCCCAGACAGGTCCCGCCAAGCGTCGCGATGGCAACGTGATAGAAATGCACCAGGATTCGCTGACCGATGCCCAACAGAAGAAAATTTATCGACTGATGACCGAGTACATCATCTCTAACGATTAGGAAAATCTCGAATCAATTAGAGTGGAAAACTTTTTCTGTACACAAATAAAAAAAACGGCGAAAAGAATTTTCGCCGTTTTTTATAGGAAAAATAGGTAAAGTCTTGATTACAATTGTGATATACGGATAATTTCCGTAGCTGCGGAAGCCGTCATCGTTGGTAATTCGCAGATATTGGTAATCAGTTTCCATAATTTCAATTCGGCACTGTCAATATGGTTGTCTGCGGCAACGATTGTTCCAAGATAAGCGGCAGCATACATCTTCTGCTCATCGTTCATATTGGAAATGACGGCCACGGAATTTGTCGATTTGATCTTTTTCGCTTCATTCAGCAGTTCGTTGAAATCTTCTTCGGTATCACCGAAAGTCTTAGTGGGGATAAGAAGCGCGTTTTGTTCGCTGTCGGTCATTTTTCCGTCAATGTAAGCCATCGTGAGAGCCAAGTTCAATATTGAAATTTTTTCGATTTTGCTAAACTCCATAGTCTCATTTTTTATCCCTACTCTTAAAAGGATTTTCGGGAAACTCCTATCATTAGTCGAATGATTTTACTTTTGTGTTGAATAGCCAAAAACATTCACTTTGCAAAAATACATATTTTTTTGAATTGAATGTGATTTGTGAAAATTTTTTATGGCTATCTATTTCTTCTGCCATTTCAATCTTTTTTCTTTGTATCTTTACCCTTTGAAAAAAATACTCGCTATCCATTGAAAATGAATAAAATAGATCCAATTATTCACTCAATGCGCCTGCGCACGTTGCCACTTTCTCTGTCAGGCGTCATTCTTGGCTTGTTGTTGGCTGTGCCGCGGAGCCAATGTCCATACGGGGTAGTTCCCTTCCTGCTGCTTACTACCGTATGTCTGCAAATTCTGTCCAACCTTTCCAATGAATTGGGAGATTTCCTCAGTGGTACCGATGGTAATCGGCGTGAAGGACCAATGTATAGTCTCGCCGAAGGACGTATCTCTGTCTCTATGTTCCGTCGTATAATTTGCATTTTTGTGGTCTTGTGCTGCGTTTTTGGCTTGGCAATGGTCTGGATTTCGTTCGGTAAAGTATGGTCGCTAAAACCGCTTGCTTTGTTGGTGTTGGGTGTCGCTGCCATCTGGGCTGCCATGCACTATACGCTGGGAAAAAATCCGTACGGGTATCGAGGTCTCGGTGATGTCTTTGTCTTTATCTTCTTCGGCTTGACGTCGGTGCTCGGTTCCTATTTTGTTGTCGCTCATACGTTGGACTCTTGGACTTTGTTGCTTCCCGCAACGGCTATCGGCTGTTTTAGCGTTGGCGTCCTCAATGTCAACAATATCCGTGATATTGAGTCGGATCGTACAAGCCGAGTGACGGTGCCTATCAAAATCGGGGTGCGAAAGGCCAAAATTTATCAGACGGCACTCGTGGTGTTAGGGTGGGGAAGTATGCTCGCTTTTTCGATTATCCATTTTACTTCCATTCTAAATCTCTTGTATTTAATAACTTTACCACTTTATATTCTACATCTGGTGATGCTTTGGAAGCGTTCGGGTAAAGATTTGGATCCAGCCTTGCCCTTGCTGGTCTTATCTACCTTTGTTTTTGCCCTATTGGCAGGTTGTTGTTATTAATAGAAGAATAATTGTCGTCGTATGCCATACTCTACTGAAAATATTGCCTCGCTATTCGATAGTATAGCTCCTCGATATGATCAATTGAATCATCTGATGTCGTTGGGATTGGATCGAGTTTGGCGGCGAAAGGCAGTGCGTGAAATCGTGGATGTTTCCTCGCCATTGTCCGTGTTGGATGTTGCTACGGGTACGGGCGATTTTCTGGCTGCCATTGCCCAAAAATCGACTCCGGAAAGTCAGTTGACGGGGATGGATTTGTCGGAAAAAATGTTGGATGTGGCTCGTGAAAAATTACCGTCTTCCGTTCGGCTGAGTGTCGGCAATGCAGAAGAATTGCCGTTTGCAGATGACTCCTTAGACCGTGTTTCCGTGGCTTTTGGCATACGGAATTTCAATCATTTAGAGCAGGGACTTTCTGAAATGTGCCGGGTTTTGCGCCCTGAAGGAAAACTGGTGGTCTTGGAGTTGTCGTACCCAAGTAATCCGATCGTATTGTGTGGATACAAGTGCTACGCCTTTCATATTTTGCCGTTTTTAGGTGGTTTGATCGCTGGCAATCGGGAGGCATACACCTATCTTCCAGCATCAATTATGAAGTTTCCAAAACCCGATGTGATGATTCCAAAGTTCAAAAACGCAGGTTTCTCATCGGTTTCGGTTCGCCGTTTTTCTGCGGGAATTTGCTTGATGTACGTTGCCGAAAAATAAAAAAAACTCGCTATCGAAAAGATAACGAGTTTTAGTATGTCTTGATGAATGTTCATCAGACCTTGATTTCTACGTCAACGCCACTCGGCAATTCGAGTTTCATCAAGGCGTCGATGGTCTTGGTGGTTGTACCGTAAATGTCCAACAATCTTTTGTAAGTAGAGAGTTCAAATTGCTCTCTTGATTTTTTGTT
Organism: Bacteroidales bacterium; assembly: GCA_045616665.1. Lineage (GTDB taxonomy): Bacteria > Bacteroidota > Bacteroidia > Bacteroidales > WCHB1-69 > RUG11690. The sequence goes on from JAZLHE010000063.1 coordinate 8,107, forward strand.
TACAAAGGTCGAACGGTTTACAGTAAAAATCTTTTTGTGTGTTGGAAGTGGAATAGGTCCCACAACAACAACTTTGTCATCCTTCACTGCGTTGATTGTCTTTACAATCTTTTCAGCAGATTTATCTACCAATGTGTGGTCGAATGACTTTAGTTTGATTCTAATTCTGTGACTCACGTTTGTTTGTTTTTATTGGTTTTTACTTGAAAATTGTTTTTATCTCTCTTTTTTATTCTTGAAATATTATAATAAAGCGAATCTTCCGACATTGAGAATGTATTCCTTTACTTCAGCGGGAACTTCCGCATATTTGAGAAATTCCATACTGTAGTTGGCACGCCCTGAACTGATCGAACGCAATGTTGTGACATATCCGAACATTTCTGCCAATGGAACTTGTGCCTTGATTACCTGATAACCTATCTTCGCGTCAATTTGTTCCAATACGGATCTTCTGCGGTTGAGGTCGCTGGTCACGTTACCGATATATTCGTCGGGGGTGGTGATTTCAACCTTCATAATAGGTTCCAAGATCGATGTTTGTACATTCTTGATGGCTTCTCTGAATCCTATCTTGGCGCAGACTTCGAAGGCCATGGCATCGGAATCCACGGTGTGCGTACTGCCGTCTAAAATGGTGACGGTTAGTGCTTCCAATGGGAAACCGTATTTGCCGTTGGTCATTGAAATCCTGAATCCTTTTTCGGCTCCGGCAATATATTCCTTCGGAATGACACCGCCTTTAACCTGACTTTCAAAAAAAAGCCCTTTCTTGTCGCTATCGGTAGGACTGATTTGGAATTCCAATTCTGCGAAAGAACCTTTGCCGCCTGTCTGTCGTTTGTAAGTCTCGTGGTGCTTGACAAAGTCGTTGATGGCTTCTTTGTAAGTGACACGGGGCTTGCCGTGATTACAGGCTACGTTGAATTCGCGCTTGAGTCGGTCCAAAAGGATTTCCAAATGCAGCTCACCCATACCGCTGATGAGGGTTTGTCCCGATTCTTCAGAAACGGTAACGACGAAGGTCGGATCTTCTTCGGCCAATTTGCTCAAAGCCTGCATCAGTTTGTCTTCATCGTCTTTGGTCTTCGGCTCGATGGCAATCTGAATGACGGGATCGGGAAAGTCGATGTTTTCCAACAGAATAGGATGTTTTTCGTCGGTGAGACTGTCTCCTGTCCTGATTTCCTTCATTCCGACCAATGCCACGATGTTGCCTGCGGTAATGCTTTCCAACTGTTGTTGCTTATTGGAATGCATCTGCATAATTTTCGACACTCTTTCGCGTTTGCCGGTGGATACGTTGTAAATCATATCGCCGGTTTTCAGCGTGCCGGAATAAACCTTGATGAAGGTAAGTTTTCCGACGTATGGGTCGATGGCAATTTTGAAGGCCAAAGCCGAGAAAGGTTCCTTGTCGTCAGTTTCGCGCGTTTCTTCTTGCTCGCTTTTCGGGTTGACACCCGTGATGGCGGGCATGTCGGCGGGGGATGGAAGGTAGTTGACGATGGCGTCAATCAGTCTTTGCACTCCTTTGTTTTTGAAAGATGAACCGCAAAGCACAGGTGTCAACACATTGTTGATAGTGGCTGTGCGGATGCTGCCCACGATTTCTTCGGTGCTCAGGCTGTCAGGATCGTCAAAAAACTTCTCCATCAGTTTGTCGTCGAGTTCGGCTACGGTTTCCAACAGCTGATTGCGATAGTCTTCCACTTCGTCAAGCATATCGGCGGGAATTTCGCATTCTTCGTAGGTACTGCCCTGGTCTTCCTCATTCCAGATATACGCTTTCTTTTCAATCAGGTCAACTAAACCCACAAAGTTTTCCTCGCTGCCGATAGGCAGTTGTAAAACCAGGGGCTTGGCTCCTAATTTTTCCTTGATCTGGTCAACGACGGCGTAAAAGTTGGCTCCCATTCGGTCCATTTTGTTCACGTAGCAGATACGGGCCACATTGTATTTGTTGGCCTGTTTCCATACGGTTTCAGACTGGGGTTCAACTCCGCCCACCGCGCAAAATATAGCGACGGCTCCATCTAATATTCTCAAAGAACGTTCTACTTCGACGGTGAAATCCACGTGTCCCGGCGTGTCTATGATGTTGATTTTGTAGTCGTCGGATTGATACTTCCACATTACCGTCGTTGCCGCGCTGGTAATGGTAATACCTCTTTCCTGTTCCTGCACCATCCAGTCCATTGTGGCGGTGCCTTCGTCAACTTCACCAATCTTGTAGCTTTTTCCCGTATAATAGAGTATTCTCTCGGTCGTAGTGGTCTTGCCGGCATCAATATGTGCCATAATACCAATATTTCTGATTTTTGACAAATCTTCCGACATAAACACTCTATTTGCGGTATTATATAATAATATATGTATATATTATTAGAATCTGAAGTGTGAGAATGCCTTGTTGGCTTCTGCCATTCTGTGGATATCCTCTTTACGTTTGAATGCGGCACCTTCTTCTTTGTATGCCTGCATAATTTCAGATGCCAGCTTCATAGCCATCGTTTTCTCGTGGCGTTTGCGGGCAAATAAGATTAAATTCTTCATACCTACTGATTGCTTTCTTTCCGGACGCAATTCTGTAGGTATTTGGAATGTCGCACCACCGATACGTCTGCTCTTAACTTCCAATGAAGGAGTAACGTTGGCCAATGCCTGTTTCCAAACTTCTATGCCGTTTTCGTTTGTTTTTTCTGCGATGATGTCGATAGCTTCGTAAAAAATTTCAAAAGCTGTCGATTTTTTCCCCTTTAACATGATGTTGTTGACGAATTTGGTTACGCTTACATCATTGTACTTTGGATCGGGAAGGATAATCCGTTTTTTTGGTTTTGCTTTTCTCATTGTGTAACTTCAATAATTTTGTTATTTACTCTCGAGACACCCATTTTAGTGCTCAATTTACTGTTTGTTTGATGGTTTATGCTTTCTTTTTAGGACGTTTTGCACCATATTTTGATCTGCCTTGCAAACGGCCTTCTACTCCTGCGGAGTCTAATGCACCACGAACAATGTGATATCTTACACCTGGAAGGTCTTTCACACGACCGCCTCTCACCAATACGATGGAGTGTTCTTGCAAATTGTGGCCTTCGCCCGGAATGTAAGCATTCACTTCTTTTCCGTTGGTCATACGTACTCTCGCTACCTTACGCATAGCTGAGTTAGGTTTCTTAGGAGTTGTTGTGTAAACTCTCAAACATACACCGCGTTTCTGCGGACAAGCGTCTAACGCTCTTGACTTGCTTTGTGAAGTCAGTTTTTTTCTTCCTTTTCTTACTAATTGCTGAATTGTCGGCATACAATTAAATAATTTAACCTTTTGTTTTGTTAATAATTTTTCCCAATTTTTGGGACTGCAAAAATACAAATTTTTCTTTATATATTATATTAGTCGATTAATTTTTTTTCTTTCAATGATTTATGAGTTGTGACATTTTTAAGATGTTGAATATTAATTAGTTGTGCGTGTGTCGCATTTTGCTGATGCAGAATGATTCTTCTTTTTCAATCTTAATATTCAGTCAATGAAAGAGTTGAAATCGGAATTATTGGAGATGAAAAAGGAAAAATAGTTCGGAATTATATTCTGTAATCTTGTGAAAAATTATTTTTTTATTACAAGAATGTTTTTCATTCCCGTTACTTTCTATATGACCTAAAGAAAGGTTTTTCCGCTAATGTAGAGACGTGGCTCGCCACGACAATTTCCCTCCTTTGTTGTGTATCTTAACGGATTGAAATATAAAACACAGTCTGTGTTACACAACAAAAAGGAGGGGTGGCCGCAGGCCGGGGTGGTTATGTCGGCTTGATCTTTTGGTTACTTTTCTATCAAGAGAAAAGTAGCGGAAAATTATAAATAAAAATTGCAACTTTGCAAGACAGAAGGGGATTATTCTGTAAAAAATTGTACCTCTGCTGCATTAAAAAAGTAATACAAACCTGTATATCACAAACTTGTGTGATACTATTTTGTGTGATTGTTATTGATTTAATTATAAGACATTTATAGTCTCATTCCCCTTTCCCCAATTCACTCAAAAGTTCTCCTACCACAAAGCAACTTCCTCCTACAAATACCAGATCCTCCGCATCAGCGTCCGCTTGCGCATTTCGGTACGCATCTATCACGCTGCCGCAAATCCTGCATTCCAAGTTTCGGCTTCGCATTTTGGCGGCCAAGTCCTCCACGGCCATTGCCCGCTCAATATGGGCTTGGCAAAGGTAATAAACGGCGTCTTTCGGGAGCAGGGTGATGACTTTGTCAATGTCCTTGTCCTTAACCATTCCGAAGACAATCCGCAATTGCCTATACGAATATTGAGCCAATTGCTTCATCGTCAGTTCCAGTCCGCCAACATTATGTCCCACATCGCAAATGGTGAGCGGGGTCTTCTGCAAGATTTGCCAACGCCCTTGAAACCCTGTGTTGCCGATGACGTTTTGGATAGCTGCGGCGGTTACGTCGCGTTCGCCCGGCCAGATTTCCTCAATGACTTCTATGGCCTGAAGCACGGTTTTGAGATTCTTAAGCTGGTATTCGCCTTGCAACGGCAAATGAAGATGCTCGTATAAGGTGTCTCCCAATACGCCTTTGACAGTCAGGTCGTTAAAATCTCCTTCAATCGAATAATTGTCTTGTGCCAAGAAGAGTGGGGCATCTTTGCGGTTGGCAATGTCTTCAAAAACCGGAAAACTTTCGGGATGAAATTCACCAATTACCACTGGCGTTTTCTCCTTGATGATGCCGGCTTTCTCAAAGGCGATTTTCGCGATGGTGTCGCCCAGCATCTGCGTGTGTTCCAACGAAATGTTGGTGATGACGGAGAGTAGGGGACGCAGTACGTTGGTGGAATCCAATCGTCCGCCCAGCCCTGTTTCGATGATGGCCACATCCACTTTCTCTTCGGCAAAATAATGAAAAGCCAAGGCCGTCGTCATCTCAAAAAACGAAGGCTCCAATTGGTCGATTTTAGTTTGGTAGCGATTGAAAAACTCCACTACTTTTTTTTCGCTGATCATTTGCCCGTCAATGCGGATGCGCTCTCGGAAATCAACCAAGTGAGGAGAGGTGAAAAGTCCTGTCTTACAGCCCCTTTCCTGAAAATAGGAAGCCAATAAATGGGCCACTGATCCCTTGCCGTTGGTGCCGGCAATATGAACGGTTTTGATTTTGGTTTCGGGATGGCCGATGATGTCCAGAAGGGCTTCGATGTTTTCCAAACCTTCTTTATAGGCGGCCGCCCCAATCTTATGATACATTGGATAGGCTGTGAAAATCTTATCCAATAATGATTTATACATATTCTAAATCTTGATTTCTAAACTCTTGATGCGGCACACTCCGTCTCTGCAAAATTTTCCAATTCCTAAAGTTTCTAAATCTCCGTTCTCAGATCACTTGAAAACAATGATTCTCAGTTCTTCTTTGCCTTGTTTGTATTTTGCCGTCTTTGCTTTGGCCACGCAGTCGGCTTGAATCTTGCGGTTGGTAATGGTAGTCGGATATTTGCTGTTGTTGACGACGCGTGCGTCAATGACAGTGCCGTCAGCACTTACGTGAACTTCAACGTAAACTTGTCCCGTTTCACTAACGGTAAGATCCGGCATATAGGTATAGCCTCTGTTGCCTGCTCCGTAGCCAATGCCGCCGCCGCTGCCGTCACCTTCGCCAGGTCCGAGACCGGAGCCTGTTCCACTGCCGGTACCGGTGCCGTTTCCACCGCCTTTACCGCCTCCTCTGCCGGGACGATAAGCCGCATTAGGGTCGGGCTTGGGTTGTGTTACGGCTTGTGTTTGGGTGCTGTTGGGCTTGCGAACGTGACTGGTCGGGACGGATGGTGCCTCTTCCGCATTCTGTGTGGCTATCTGTTCTGACGAACTGCTTGTCTGATGTTGTGGACTGGGTGCTTCAACACCGCCGCCACCTCCGCCGCCAATAGAGTTTAATTCGATTAAAAGCGCTTTCTTGGCCGGTGGCGGTGGAACACTTCTCGTGAAACCGCAGCATATCATAAAAATCGTCAATATGCCCATCGCGATAACGGTCACACAGCCTGATATGATTTTGTATTTTTTGTCGTTGTCCATTGTATTGTGAGTGAATTTCGTCGAATCTTTTATTTCTATTTGCTCAACCCTCAACCCTCAACCCTTAACCCTTAACCCTTAACCCTTAACCCTATTTGCCTTCCGTGGCCAAAACAATCTTGTATCGTTCGGCTTCTTCAAATTGCTCATTCAATTCGTTGAGAACGTCCATCAATGCCACGACATTTTCAACGGGAACCGATTTGTCGGCCCGCAGAATGATGGATTTTTGCTCTGAATTGTCGTTGATGGCGGCCTCCTGCAATGCCGGCAGTAATTCCTCGTAAGGAATGGGAAGTGCCTGCTTGCCTTCAGGATTGACGTAGTAGTTCTTGTCGGCGTCTATGTAAACTTCAATGTTGCGCGATGCCAACTGCTTCCCCGAATTGCTCTTGGGCAATAAAAGATTGATGGCATTCGGAGCCACGAGCGTCGATGTGATCATAAAGAATATCAACAGCAAAAACACCAAGTCGGACATGGATGCCGAGTTGAACTGGACATTTTGTTTATTGTGCAATTCTATATTCATCGTCGTAATTCTAAAATTAATAATTAATTTAATTTGCTTATAATAAAAGAATTACATTGGTTCGTGAAGGAGATCCATAAATTCTGTCGATTTGGCTTCCAACATATACACTACGTTTGAAATACGGTTGACCAATATGTTGTAGAAGAAGTAGGCGATAATACCTACGATCAAACCTCCTACAGTGGTGATCATGGCGGTATAAATACCTGTTGATAAGGTATTTACATCAAGATTGTTGGGGTTGGCGGCCATATTGTGGAAGGCGATGACCATACCCACTACCGTGCCTAAGAAACCCAACATAGGACCTGCACCGGAAATCGTTCCAATGATGGAGACTCTTTTTTCCAAGCGTTGGATTTCCAATTTGCCTGTGTTTTCAATGGCGGCGGCAATGTCGTTGAGGGGCTTGCCCAAACGGGAAAGACCTTTTTCTATCATTCGGGCCAACGGCGTGTCGTTGCCCTTGCAAAGGGCTACGGCAGAGTCAATTTTGCCATCGTGAATAAAATCCTTAATGTTGTTCATAAAGTTGCGGTCCTCTTTGCTCGCCTTATTCAAAACCAATAATCTTTCAACAAAAATATAAATGGCTAAACATAGCATAATGATCAAGGGGAGCATAATCCATAAACTCGCCGGGTCAAAAACCAATTTGAATATGCTGAGTTCTTCTTCCTTAACCTCGGTGGCTGCTTCGCTGACAGGGGCCACGGCCTGTAATAACGTTAGGTAATTCATAGTCTGAAATTTTTTACAAAAATACTATTACTCTGCTTATTCTGTTTGTTTTACATAACGAAAATTCTAACAAGATATTGTTGATATTCTTTTCAAAAAAAAAAAATCAACACAATGAAAAATCGTATTTTTGTAAGATGTTTATTTATATTTTGAATTTGTCCCATAATGTATAACGCACACCAGAAAAAGAAAGTACAACCTCGGGTTCATAACCAACTCAAGTCGCTAAAGATGACTTCGCAAAAGGCTGTGGCAAAGCCAAAGAAAAGCAAAAAGTCGAAAGGTAAAAAAGAAGGCACGTCTTCTGCCCGCACCTTTAGTATGTTCAGCAGTCCCCGTGCCTTGCAGATTTATGGTATCTTATTGATGGCTTTCTCGCTGTTCCTGTTGATGTCTCTTGTATCCTATTTCTTCCATCATACGGTCGATATTTCTCACGTTAACTCTTCCATCAAACCTGGTAATGCGGCCGGTACGCTGGGAGCGCATCTCGCATATATCTTCGTGGATGGATGTATGGGAATTTTCTCCGTCGGTTTCGCGTTCCTTTTCTTTCTCTATGGCGTGCGCCTGACTTTCGGCAAGTCTCTGTTGCCTCTTTTCAAAACATCTGTGTCCACCATTTTGATGATGGCGTGGTTCTCCATTCTTTTCGGTTTATTCTGTGCCAATACCGATGTGGAATTTGTTTCCGGCTCTTTCGGCAATTATTTGTCGGATATTCTGCGCGTGAATGTGGGCTGGGCTATTTCAATATTGATCTTGATCGTTTTCTTGTTCGTTATCCTGATTCTTTGCTTCGGCTTTTCTATGAATACTTTGCTGAACGTGAAATTGCCCCATCCACGACATCATGATCGAGATGAAGATGACGAAGAAGAACAAGAAGACGATGATGATAAACCTGTCCGCAAGTCTCTGTTTGGTAAAAATCGCAAAAAAAAGGATGATGTGCAGTTTGAACCACAAAATGAAGATACAAAATTGTCCGATTTATACATTACCAACAAAAACGAACTAAGCGATGAATATCGTGGCAATGTGTTTACCTTTGACGAACCAAAGCAATCTGCGTCTTCAACTTCAGAGAAAGTTAATGACAATGACTTTTTCATAATAACGGACGAACAACCGATTACATCTAATCTTGACGCCCCGCAGCCGGAAAAGAAAAAATATGAGGAAGTGCCGTTTGAGGTGAAAATCGCTACTGGAGAACCCCAAACGGATGAACAGGCGAATTCGGTCGAGAATCAAGATGCCCAGATATTGGATGGCGATTCTTCCGAAGAGGTTGAAAATGCTCTTCCCGCAGAACCTTTGGAGGATTACGATCCACGTAAGGATTTGTCGTTCTATCAGTTTCCTACCTTGGATTTGCTGAATGATTATCCTGCAAAAGAAGCCAATGAAGAGCAGATGCGCCGTGAATTGACAGAGAAAAAAGTACGTATCGAACAAACCTTGAGTAATTTCGGTATCAGCATCAAGAATATTACGGCTACGGTGGGACCAACCGTGACTTTGTATGAAATCGTGCCGGCCGAAGGGGTGCGTATCAGCAAAATCAAAAACCTGGAAGACGATATCGCCCTGAGTCTCGCAGCTCTAGGAATCCGTATTATCGCTCCGATTCCTGGACGAGGAACTATCGGTATTGAGGTCCCGAATAAGTCTCCGAATATTGTCTCTATGAAGGATGTTTTGGCCTCCGATAAGTTCAAAAACAACAAGTTCGAATTGCCGATTGCCTTGGGCAAGACCATCAGCAACGAGCCGTTCGTGGTTGATTTGTCCAAGATGCCGCACATGCTGATGGCAGGTGCTACCGGTCAGGGTAAGTCCGTGGGTTTGAATGCCATCATCACTTCCTTGCTTTATACCAAGCATCCGTCAGAATTGAAATTCGTCTTGGTGGATCCCAAAAAAGTGGAATTTACACTTTATTCTGCTATCGAAAATCATTATCTCGCCAAACTTCCCGATGTGGAAGAAGCTATCATTACCGATACCAAAAAGGTGGTACGTACGTTGAATTCGCTCTGCGTGGAAATGGATCAGCGTTATGATTTGCTGAAATTGGCTAAAACGAGAAATATTAAGGAGTACAATGCCAAGTTCTGTTCCCGCAAGCTGTCTCCGGCTTTGGGTCACCGCTATCTTCCATATATTGTCTTGATTATCGATGAGTTCGGTGATTTGATTATGACGGCGGGCCGTGAGGTGGAATTGCCTATCGCTCGTCTGGCTCAGCTGGCTCGTGCCATCGGTATCCATTTGGTTATCGCAACCCAACGTCCTTCCGTTAACATTATCACGGGTATGATTAAGGCCAATTTCCCGGCCCGTATCGCTTTCCGTGTAACTTCTATCGTTGACTCGCGTACCATTCTCGACGGTAGCGGCGCCAACCAGCTGATCGGTAAGGGCGATATGCTTATTTCTACCGGTAGCGACTTGATTCGTCTGCAGTGCGCTTTCGTCGATACACCAGAAGTGGAACGTGTGGCCAACTTTATTGAAGAACAGCAGGCCTATCCCGAAACTTTCCTCTTGCCTTACGTGCCTGATACCGACAGCAACGACAAATCGGGCGACGAGGAGGATGGCCAGCTGAATTCTGACGAAATTGATCCGTTCTTTATTGATGCGGCAACCCTTATCGTACAGACACAACAGGGCTCTACTTCAAGCATACAGCGAAAAATGAAGTTGGGTTACAATAGGGCGGGGCGTATTATGGATCAGTTGGAGGAATTTGGTATCGTCGGACCAGCGGAAAGAAGCGGAAAACCTCGTGAGGTTAAGGTGAAATCTACGGAAGAACTCAAACTTATTCTTCAAAAAATGGGATTAATTTAAACTTTACGATGTTTTATATATCAAAAATTATATTATGAAAAAAAAAATCACAGCCCTTGGGCTTTAATATGATAAGATATGAAACGATTAACTTTCTTATTGGCTTTTGTCATCTTGTCCGCCAGTGTATCGGCTCAAGATGTTGATGGCGGCGCAACCACTATCCTGAATAAATTGTCCGCCAAGTACCTTGCTTATTCTACGATGAAAATAGACTATACTTATAAGTGTGAACAAAACGAGAAAGTGGTGGACACAAAAAACGGTACGATGACGATAAAAGGGGATAAATATACTTTCGTATTCGGCAATCAAACCAGTTTTTGCGATGGAAAGACGCTTTGGAATTATCAAAAAGACATTAATGAAGTTTCGATTTTTGAATATATCGAGGCGGAAGACAATCTGCTGAATCCTGCCAAGATTTTGTCAGGATGGGCTAAAGAATATCGTTCTAAATTTATCAGGGAAGAAAGCAAAAACGGTAAAATCTTGCAAATTATTGACCTGATGCCTCTTAAATCAAGTTCGTTTTATAAAATTCGCCTGATTGTGGACAAGTCGAAACAAGAAATCAAAAGTATTGCCGCCTACGAAAAGGGCAAAACCAGTTATACCTATTCTATAGATAAATTGGTTGCCAATGCGACTTTAGATGACGCTTCTTTCCGCTTTGACGTGAAAGCTCATCCTAATGTGGATGTTAATGATATGAGATAGAATGAGAAAGTTAGGTCTGTTTGGTGTTTTTCTGTTGATGGTCTTCATCTTGGCTTCGTGTGATTCGACCAGGGTGTTGAAGGATAATCAGTATATGCTGATGAAGAATACCGTGACTATGACTGACGTGAAGGGTGATGAATTTTCCGGAATGGTGGATTATGTGCTTCCGTTGCCGAATAACAGGTTTATGGGCGTTTTTAATGCCAAAACGGGGCTATATGCCAATAATCAACCTAAAATAGATAAGAAAACCGGAGAATTGAAAGATACGAAATTCCGTAAGTGGTTGCGCGAAAGTGTAGGGGAACCGCCTGTGCTGCTGGATTCAATGATGATCACCAATTCTGAAATGAAATTGAAGACGGTAATGAAAAAAATGGGCTATTTCTTTGCCGAGGTGTCTTCGGAAGTGGTGTTCCCAAAGCCTAAGAAAGCACAGGTGAATTACTACATAAAGGCAAATGAACCCTATTTTGTCCGTCAGGTGAATATGAATGTGCCTATCTATGATTTTAGAAAGATATTGGTGATAAATTCTCGTAATGCCTTGATTAAGCGGAATATGCGCTATGATGAAGATCTGATTTCCGCAGAAATAGAAAGAATGACGGTCTTACTGCGTGATCAAGGGTATTATAATGTCAATTCGTCCCTGTTTTATTGCGAGGTGGATACGATTGACGCCCAAAACCATTTGGATGAAAAAGGGCATAAAACCTTGACGCTTACTTTTGTGATGGATACTTCTTCCGTGAAGGATTTTGACAAATATTTGTATCGTTATTATTTTGAGGATGTGACTATTCATACAAATTACAATATTGTCGATCCGACTTCTGTCACATACGATACCGTGACTTTTTATACCTATCGAGATAAAGGTGATTCTACGACCTATCGTTTCCTTACGCCGGAAGTGCCCGATAGATATAGGAAAAACGGCAAGTTGAAAAGAGACTATAAATATCGTACGATTACGGATAAGATTTATAGTAAGCGCGGAACGATGTATTCGGAAAATCTGTATTCCCAATCCAAAAAGGGATTGAATGATTTGAATAATTTCAGTACAATCGATATTGTCTTTAAGGAAGATGAACGGTTGCGCGATACGGTAAATAAAATCGGATTCCTGAATTCGGAATATAAATTGGTGCGTCAGCGGGTGCATAGTATCAGCGGCCAGGTGGATGTCCGATCAGATAAAACCAGTTTGTCGTTCACTTACGGGAATAAAAATATTTTCAAGGGGGCGGAAAATTTCAGTTTTAACGTCTATGGTAGTTATTTTTACTATTCGCTCAACAACAAATATCCCGAATTTGGAGCCAGTGTCACCATCGATTTTCCACGCTTGTTCTTGTTTAAGCATCTGCAAAAACCAGAAGCCTTGAAATATATGACGACCTTGAAATTTGGTGGCAATTATTCGGGTTTGTATCGTCGTTGGATGTTTAATGCGGGCTATTCCTATTCTTGGGCTCCGAATCGGTTTGTGAATCATACGATTACGCCGATTGAATTGAAAACAATCAATACTGATGATAGCCGTAGTAGGCTTTTTATGGATTACTATACAGAGTCGTATCAAAGGCGTTTCGATAAGTTTTTCCTGTTGTCATTTAAGTATAATTTCAATTATGTCGTGCCTTTCAAGCAGTATAAACCCAAGCATAAAATGCGTATTTCCATTTTTTATGAATCTACGGGTATGTTGTTGGGTGGATTGAATGAACTTTTTGCCCATAATCAGCGGTGGAAATTGGGTTCTTATAAGTACACTTCTTTACAGGGACTTGAATTAACAATGAATTATAGTTATACGATCAATGAGGATAATGCGTTGGCTGTTCGTGCCAATGCGGGAGTTAAGTTGCCTGTCGGCGCCAATTCGATTATTCCATACGAAGAGGGATATTTCTTGGGTGGCAGCAACAGTATGCGTGGTTTCTCTTTTCGCGGTGTCGGTCCTGGCAGTCACGCCAATCCCAATAAAATAGAATATACGGGTGATGTTAAAATGGAATTTAACGTAGAATACAGGGGTACGTTTTACAAGGCCTTTAAATACGGTGTTTTTTTGGATGCGGGTAATGTTTGGTTGGCCCAAAAATACGAGGATATGGAAGACGCGGTTTTTAATATCAATCGTTTTTATAAGGAATTGGCGTTATGTGCGGGCGTTGGAATCCGTCTGGACTTCAATTTCTTTATCATTCGCTTAGATTATGCCGTGCCAATTTATGATCCGCGCTGTAAGGATATTGGTCCCTGGATCAATAAAAAATGGACGGAAGGGGCAAGACAGTCGGATAAGGTTTGGAATTGGGCGCAGGGATTTAAATTTGCTATCGGTCATGCTTTCTAAAGGGGATTTTCGGTCGCTGTTTAGGAAAAATATTCCTTTTGAACCCACAACGGGACAAAATCTCGCATTGTCGATGCTCTCCGAATTCGTTACTACGCAGCAGTTTAATCCGCTTTTTGTTTTAAAGGGTTATGCCGGTACGGGTAAGACAACCTTGGTGAGTGCATTGGTGAAAACGTTGAACCAATTGCATCAAAAGGTGGTTTTGTTGGCTCCGACAGGGCGTGCGGCTAAGGTCTTTTCTGTTTATTCGGGAAATAGGGCTTTTACAATTCATAAGCATATTTATCGTGTCCAAATGAAAGAGGGTATCTTGCACTTCAGCCGGAAGGAAAATAAACAGAATCATACCCTGTTTATCGTTGACGAAGTTTCAATGATTGCCGACTCGCAGCAGCGTTCCGAATTGTTTTCGTCTCGTAGCGTGTTGGAAGATTTGATAG
>JAZLHE010000064.1:0-2553 GCA_045616665.1 Bacteroidales bacterium
CATCGTCGGCCGCGCCGAATTTGAGTCTTCTGTTTACAATTGTAAAAACAAAGGCTCGGTTTATGGCATACGCGGTGAACGTATTGGTGGTGTTGCAGGACGAGTGTATGGCGGTTATGAAAACAATACCACGAAATGGAAAAACTCACAAATCGTAAATTGCGAAAACTATGGTATAGTGAAGGGCAACGGTGCCTATACGGGCGGTGTGGCCGGTTCGGTAGATGGTTATAGAAGATCTTATAAACAAGACGGAATACAATGTTATGATACCACGTGGGTCCATATTGATAGCTGCTATAATGCAGGAGTAGTGACAAATGGTATGGAAATGGATGCGAAATACGATTATACGGGTGGTGTTACGGCATATATCAGTTGGCAGTATGATACGGTGAGAAACTGCTCCAACAGTGCGACTGTGACGTCAGAGGGGAGTTACGTAGGCGGCGTAGCGGGCTATTCGACGACGAACAGTCCGTTGTCGCAGTGCTCCAACAGTGCGTCTGTGACCGGACGTGGTAGTAATGGTAATGTCGGTGGTATTGCGGGACGAGTGGAATACTACAGCAATATCGACAGCTGCGTAAACCACGGCAACGTCTTCGCCGTTTATGACTATTTGGGCGGTATCGTGGGACTGGCACAGTATGCCTGCTCCGTTACCAACTGCGACAATTACGGTATGCTCGCCGATACGGCAATGGGTTCGTTTAACGTGCCTGTCGTGCGTAATTATACGGGCGGTATCGCCGGTGGAGTCTATTCACAATATGGTGATGATCCACGCTATCGTACCGTTCGCTTTGAAAACAACCACAACTATGCCGATCAAATCTTGAACTACCGTGGAAACTTTGCCGGTGTATTAGGTAGAATCGAGGGCTATCGCTGGAGCCGCAATGTTACCGAAGATGGCGTAACCGTAACCAAGGTGGATACTTTCTTAGTACAACTCAAAAATTGTTCCAACAGCGGTCGCGTGAGATCCACAGCCGGCAACACCGTGGGCGGCGTGGTCGGCTATGCCAACTATGTAGATACGATGGCCCATCTGGTCAATACCGGAGATAGCGTATTGAATGCAGGTGCTGTTTTAGGAGGTGTTTTGGCAGCTTCTGACCGCATCTATCATGTAGATTCCTTGGTCAACCACGCCGAAGTGAAGACCTCTTCTCTCAGTGATGGTTATCATATTGCTGGTGTGGCGGGCTATTTCACATCTAATGATGCTACGCATCGCCTCACCCTTTCCAACCTATATAATGATGGTAATGTTACTGCTACTTCTTACTATGTAGGCGGCGTGATTTCTTATGTTAACGGTTATGCCACAATGGAACATCTTACCAATAAGGGTAATGTGTCCGCTTCTGGAACAAGCTCTTACAATGTGGGTGGTGTGATTGGTTGGATGGCTGAAACTGCTGGCTACGATACCCTTCGCTATGCTTTCAACTATGGCAACGTGACCGCCAAATCCTATAGAACAGGCGGTATCGTGGGCAATGTCAATGGTCGTTATAACGGCTCTTTGAATACCACAGATTATGTTCGTTGTCGAGAAACCTTGATAGATAGTTGTATCAACTATGGTAATGTCAGCGGTACGAGCGAGGTGGCCGGTATTGTGGGTGGAATGAACGCCACCACGTTGACGCGAGCCTACAACTTGGCGGATACCGTGCGAGGAACATCCAGTAATGTGGGCGGTGTTATCGGCTATGCTGCTCCAAATCAGAATATTAACACTTCAGCCTCCTACAATATTACCGATACGGCGCACAGCTATATTTCAGATGTTCACAATGAAGCAACTGTGTATAGCACTGCGGGTACCAATCATGGCGGTATCATCGGTCAATTGAACGATTATTGGTCCGTGATGGAAAACGCCACCAACAAGGCCAATGTTACGGGTATCAGTCAAGTGGGCGGTATTGCCGGCTATGTCTTGGCCGACACGCTTCGCAACTGCTTTACCCAGGGTAATGTTACCGCAACGGGCAATTATGCCGGCGGTCAGGTGGGTTATGTAAGCCGAAAAGCTGTCAATTCCATAAACTATCCTACTGTTTTTGACAATGTACTTTGTCAAGACGTGCCATCCTATAAAAACAACCACTTGTTGACGGCTCCATTGATGTTGTCGTCGGCAAGTTCTTCCAACAAACCCCAATTGCGAGATACCGTTCAAGGTACGAGCTATGTGGGTGGTGCTATCGGCTATGCCATTCAGCATACGAGAAAGAATTATGTTAACCTGAATACCGTCATTGCTACCGGAAGCTATGTGGGCGGTTATGCGGGTCGTATCGAGAATGCCTCTTTGTTGGACAGCATCGTCAACTATGCATCCGTAACCACCCCGGGCAGTGAAGTGGGCGGTATTGCCGGTGACTTTTTAGGTGTAGCCAATTCATTAGACAACTGGAGCTACCTGCACCGCTGCCTGAACCGTGGAGCCATAACCGGCTTGAGCTACGTGGGCGGTATTGTCGGTTTGCAAAACAGTGCCAATGTCGATACTTGCGTCAACTATGGCAATGTTAT
>JAZLHE010000065.1:0-1759 GCA_045616665.1 Bacteroidales bacterium
AAAACAGACAATATGACAGCATCACAAATGAAAACAGTAACAATATTAATCGCGGTTGTATTCGTATTCGCTTTGATAGCTTTTATACTATATTTCTCACACGAAAAGAAAGAAAATGAGTATGAACGCATACTTGCTGGAATATAATTTGAGAAACAAACATTATGAAAAGGAGTACTATTACAATTATCATCGTCGTTATGATCGTGGCACTGTTGGCGGTCGTGCTGATTGGTGTCAGCAAGCGTCAACAGGCAATCGAAGACAGCAAGTCCACGCCTTTTGACAGAATCACGTCTGCATTTGGCCGACTTGTTGACCTGATAGGGGATGCCGTCGGGAACAACAAGCACGCATCCAGTTCAAGCAATAGCTCATACGGATTGACAGATGAAGAAACAGATTACTGGGTCAATTACGTTGACGAATATGATTGGGACCAGTGGGAGTTGGCCTAAGACGTTGGGGAGTTCTTCAGAGCGTCACCAACCATATCTAAAAATCAATTTGAGTTTTTGACAAAATTTTTTTCGCGTTGGATTTGTGTGTGTATTTTTCCGTCATTTCCAATGAGTGGTGGTCGGCCAGTTCCTTAACGAATTTGGCGGCTACACCGGCTTCAAGCATTTCTGTGATTCCCGTATCCTTAAGAGAGTAGAATTGGTATTCCTTTGGGAGCTTGAGGTCTTTACGCATGACAGACCATGTGCGGGCCGAATCGCGGGAACATAACATTTTCTTTCCTGGAAGATAGTCTTTTGAAAACACGAAAAGTCGTTGGTCTGTGTCGGAAAATTGGCTGAAATATTCGATCAGGTCTCCAGGAATGGCCACGTCTCTTTGATGGTGGTTTTTTGCGACATCGGCACGGATGGTGATGATGCCTTCCTGTACATCGATATCTGAAAGTTTCAACATCAGCATTTCTTTTGGTCTTATAAGGCACTGGAAACAAAGCCGCATTAGCACGACATATCCGTGAAGATGGTGGTGCTCAAAATAATCAATGATTCTTTTTCGGTCGTCGGATGGTATTGTAATTCGAGTTTTTTCGTCAACCCTTTTATGCTTAATGCCGTCAAATGGATTCTTTGAACACCATCCGCGTTCAAGAAAATAGGCAAACAAAGTAAAGAAAAATGTAATGTAGTTGTTGAAAGACTTGTTTGAAATTCCTTTACTTTCAATACTTTCCAATAGTCTTGTGGCGTGGATTTTGTCGAAAGAAAAACAGTATTGCGAGTCAAGCCCGGTAGCATCGCACCATTCGGAGAACATTTTAGCGTATGACTTGTAACATCTCATACTGTCTGGACGAATGGTCTTTTCTTTGTCGATTAGGAAAATGGCGGTTGCTTCGTTTATTTTCTTTGAGTTTGTGCAGGCCTCATCGGTAAATGGATTCCAGCCATCATATAGTTTAGTGTTGATTTCAAAAGCAAGACGTAACGCAAATCGTTTTCTTTCCCTTGCGTTGGCTATGTGGTTGAGTTTGATTTTTTTTCTCACCATCTTGTTTGTGAATGGGTTAACCACATAATATCCGACGTAAGACTCTTTCCCTGGAAAATATTGGGCTGGCCTAAACTTAACCAAAAACTCAGACATATTTTTTTATCCTTTCTATGTTTTTGGCATTTGAAAGGATTGTAAAACACTGTCCCGGTACTGTCCCGGCTGTTTTGAAAAATTGCCGTAAAGTGCTGATTAAAAACGCTTTATGGCAATTTTGCGGAAAGTGAGGGATTCGAACCCCCGG
>JAZLHE010000066.1:0-65811 GCA_045616665.1 Bacteroidales bacterium
ATTCCTGAAATAAAACCCTTCATCGAAAAATATATTCAAGAACTTTCAAAATAACACGCAATAATAAATTCAAACAAATAAAGATAGACGATTAACAGATAGACACAACATTTTTTAGATAGCATTTGTAGCTATCCTTGAACATCAAATTTCCACAACGTCCTCTAATAGAGGACAAAACCAATCAAGGATCAGTTATGAAATGCCGTAGTTTTACGGCGTGGAATAGCTTGTTGGATTGGTAGGGCGTGGAAACCCTGATGTTCAGGCAAGAATTAGATTCCACGCTTTTTTATGCCACAGATTGAGAACATACATATAGGAAAAATCATTAAAGCCAAGCTAAAGGAGCAGGGACGAACCACAGTTTGGCTTGCCTCTCAGATTCCCTGCACGCCGAACCATCTATACAAAGTGTATGCCCATCGCCACATCAATACTGACCTGCTCATCCGCATTTCCAATATTTTAGAGTACAATTTCTTTGAAGAATTTATCCAAAAAGGATAGGAATTACTATTGCGATTGGATAATTTAACTTGTTATGAAAGAGATGGAAAATTGTATTTTTGCAATGTTAAAACAACAAATTAAAAACATTCTTTTATGATAAATTCTAATTTAAAAAAGGATATTGATACTGTTATTAAGCAAATTACTAATGGTACAATTTTTGATGCACATTATGTCATTCAGCAATTGATATTTAACCATTCAACTCATTATCAGGAAAACAGATCAAAATATCATCATGTTAACACATTTCATAGCGATATTAGCAAAGAAATAAAGAAAATATGTGGGCCTTATTTGTCATCAGACTCAATTTCAATAAATATTCATTTAAATTCATCACTGAATAAATGTTGGAGGAAATAATCATGAGAAAATTATTATTAATATTTATTTCTTTCATTGTTGTCTTCCCTGTCCTTGCACAAGAAGAAAATCTTTATCAAATAGTAACACCTTATGAAAAGGCAAGAGAAAGTGCTTCTGAGATATGGCTGAAGGATTTTTCTGAAAATGCAACACCACAAGAACTATTAAGTTTAGGATTGATCGGAGTGCTGGAATTGAAGGATAAAGAAGATGAAATTGAAAAAATGGAGGCAAAAGAATCCTTAATATGTACGTTTTGTGGACTTTCAGAAATCATTACTCCTAACACGTGGGATGATTACAAATATAAACAAAAGCTCACTCCTATTTGTAAAAAATATGTAGAACTTATTGCTGAAGCTCAGAAACTAAAATCAGATGAAGATATAGAAAGAGAAAAGAAAAGAAATTCTCCAATGGGATTATTAAAGAAAAAATGCAATCAAGATTTTTCGAAATGGGCGGTGAAAAGTGAGTTCGAAAAAAACATTGAATGGAGTAACCGGATTCAATCAAAAGGCAACGCCAAATTTGATGCTATATGTTCAAGCTATTATTTAAGTTCTTGGCATAATGCCAAACGGGCATTTAACAATTACGATGCAGAAACTGAAAGCTTCAGTTTAACTTTAACCTATTACAATCAGGGTAAAGTGGGTTCTTCATTAACAGGTTATTGTGTTGTTAAAGATAATCCTCAATTTGCCAAACAGTTTCTAAAAGATCATGAAAGTTATATTAATAGTTTTGATTGCGAAGGCAAGCTGATGAATGTTAATGGGTATATTTATCCTAAAAGAGTCACTATTGGTAATACTTATACGTTTATTTTCCCCATCCCCGATAATGCTCAAGATGTGGTAGTGTGTAATAATATTACAGGCTATTGTTTTGATAGTCAACGATGGAAAAAAATATCTGATTCATTACAGTATTTACAGCATATTACTGATTCATTAGAGATATTGAGAAAGAATGTCAATATCAAAAAGTCTCAACTGTTAGACAGTTTGAAATTATATGAATACTTGTCATCAGATAGCAGTTATAAACGCTATTGTAATGTTTATAAAGAAATTTTGAAAGATAAAAATGGATACGATTTAATGGGCGCTGATACTGCTTTTACAAATATGGTTCCCCGTATATTACTTGAGTACTATGGGGCACTCCAATATTTGTTTGAAAATCAATCAGAATTCTATCAGTTCTTCAAAACATTCTATCCTCGCTACCCGAGTGACGACTTCCGCCAATTAAAAGAGATATCCATACAGCGTTTACAAGAGAAACTTAAAGAATCAAATTTAACAGATGGCAGTGAACTCCACAATAATCCATCACACCCATTAGCGAAAGAAATTGTTTCTTATATTAATGCAATCAGATTTTATGATAAAATGATGGTGGAAAAAGGAGGACTAATTGGGTATGAAAGGAGAGAGTGGCTTGGAAGTACTTATACTTATGTATATGAATTTGGAGATATAAGAATATTACACGATTGGGCAGATAACTATAAATATTTACGTAAGGGCATCAAACAATTATACAGAGAAGATTACGGTTTGTATGTCTTTGATTTTTTTCTTGAGTATATTAATGGTAATTAAAATTACAATTTTAAATTTGTACATTGTCAAGATGGACAGTCATCATCAAAAAATCCCCCTCCTTTTATTCCTAAAATAATAAAAATCGGAATAAAATGATTGTTTGAGCAGCTACATTTAAAAAAATAGGAATGATATCCACCCATTCATTGACGGCAATGGATGAACCGGGCGCTTGCTTATGAATCTTCAACTCATTCAAAACGGGTTGCCGCCCATTAGCGTAAAATATGAGGACCGACGACGCTATTATGAAGCCTTCGACGCATATTCAAACAATCAGGACTCAGTGCCGATGATTCAGCTCATTGGGGAATCGGTCGTTGAGCGTTTAAGAAAAATGATTGAGGCGATTGCAAAATGACAACTTCATTCCAACGGCTACAAGAAACTGAGCGAAGAAAAATAATTCGTCAACCCTGTTGTAGAGGCGCAAAATTTTGCGCCTCTACATTAACAGACGTTGCACGCAACGTTTCTACGGAATAAAAAATCCCCGCCGCTGAGGTGGGGATTTTTTTGTTTGATTTAAAATAATTGTGTATCTTTGTATTTCAAAAATAATCTTAAACATATTCTATAGAATGAAAAAAATCTATCTTCTCTTGTTTCTGTGCGCAATATTGCTGATGCAGAAATCCGTGGCAGGTCCCATTGACGAAAATGCCGCACGACAATGCGCTATTCGTTTTATGAGCAGCAAAGTAGAAAACACCCGCGGCACGGTAAGTTCTGTGCAACTCACCAAAGTGAACACGTCTTTTAACCACTTGTTCGTTTATAACCTCCAAGGCGGCGGCTTTGTAATCATCAGCGATGACGACCGTACAATGCCTGTTTTAGGTTATTCCGCCACCGGTGAAATCAATGTGAATGATATGGCTCCGGGATTTGCTTCCCAGTTGCGAAAATACAACGAACAGCTGAAAGCCATCGCCGAAGGTGCCGAAGTGAACGCCTATACTCCGCACCGCAATACCCGTAGCGTGGCTCCACTCATCGAAACACAATGGAATCAGTGGTCTGCCGATGGAACGAGGTATAATTCTATGCTTCCCGTTGATTCAACCTTGCCGCAAACAGGATACAGACCTTCAACCGGCTGCGTTGCCACGGCGGCAGCCCAAGTGATGAACTATTGGCAGTGGCCGACCAACGGAAGAGGCTCGAATTGTGTGACTTATAATAATGGTTGCTGGCACTACGGCACCTTGTGTGCGGATTTTGAATCAACCACTTACGATTGGGACAATATGCCGGCACGACTGGATAACAATAGTACGCAAGCCCAGCGTGATGCCGTAGGACTTTTGCAATATCATTGCGGTATCGCCGCTAACATACAATATAATTGCGATTGTCAGGCCAGCAGTTATGGTTTTACTTTCGCCATACATTATGCACTTAACCATTTTTTCAAGTATAATGTTCATTCATTGCACGAATCAAGGTATAATTATTCTAATGCCGAATGGTTGGCACTGATGAAAAATGACTTGGATAATCATCAACCTGTATTATATTTTGGACAGTCATTGTGGGATGAATCTGAAGGCACCTATCCCGGTGGCCATGCCTTTATTTTGGATGGATACGACGAAGACGATATGGTACACGTCAATTGGGGCTGGGGCGGCTCTGGTGATGGCTACTTCAATTTGTTTGCTTTAACAGTCAATGATTACAATTTTTCACATTCTGAAGAAGCTATTTTAAACCTCTATCCTGATTACGAAGAAGATGATCTGCTTTTCACCATTTTGGGCTCTGATGTCATTTTAGATACTACTACCGTTCAAAAGGGAGATAATCTTCGCGGTCACGTCGATATTTACAATCCGAACGATGTGGTCGTTGACTTTTTTGCCGGTCAGGCAGTGCTTGAAAACCTTTCCCAAGAATTTGTTCAATGGATTGATGTTCAACACCTTATCATTTCCGCCCACGATACTTTGCACTATTCGTTTGATGCTCCGGTCAATTTGCCTGTGGGTAGTTATTATACTGTTATGTATTTTGCCCACGACACCATTGATATTAATGCCACCTCCACTTTAGGAGCTATGATGTATCCCACATTGAATTTTCCTGAAGTTGATTTCTGGGTCGTTGACACCAACAAATCTTCAATGTCCAACTTGGTGATTTTTATCCGCTTTGCCGATGACGATGAAATCACCTATCCGTTCAATTCCATTGACAGCTTGTTTAATTGCAAAATTCCTGGATATCCAAGCGTTTACAATTATTTTGACGTGTCTTCATACGGTAAAATTCATTTTAATACCCTATTCGCCGACCAGATTGTAAACAATTCAATTATTTCATTCGTGGACGAACATCCCCGTGGATATTATCAGCCGTATTCCGAAACGAACCCTATTGGTTATCACGGAGAAAATCCGATGATAGGCATCTCCATGCGCGAAGCCCAGCTGTTGGCTTCCGCCATCGATTATGTTAGTTCAAATGGCTTGGTGAACGACTACGCTACTTTGGATGGTGATGGTGATGGCTATATTGACAATATTTCCTTTATTGTCAAAGGTGATGTCGGTGCGTGGGGCTCCCTCTTATGGCCCCACATGGAATTTTTCCCTCAAGATTCTATCGATCATCTCGTGAGCATTAACGGAAAACTTCCCAACACTTTCAACTTTGAGTTTGAAGGTTCTGTTTCCTACGGAATCAATGTCAATGTGTTCCGTCACGAAATGTCACATTCCTTAGGCCTCCCCGACAATTATCATTATACGAATTTTAGAAATGTAAATCCGTCTGGCCGT
The DNA here is from genome assembly GCA_045616665.1 of Bacteroidales bacterium. Lineage (GTDB taxonomy): Bacteria > Bacteroidota > Bacteroidia > Bacteroidales > WCHB1-69 > RUG11690. Next base: position 5,282 of record JAZLHE010000066.1, read on the forward strand.
TGGGATGTGATGAGTGTTTCCAAAGTGATGAATCAAACCAATATGATGTACAAGAATAAGTTTTTACACGTGGCCGATGAACCGATTCAAATCACCGAGGATGGAACCTATACGCTTTACAGCAATGCCACAAGCGCTTCGCAAAGCTGCTATTTCATCAAGTCGTCCATAGACGCTAACCAATGGTACACTTTCGAATATCGAAACAAGGAAGATTTGTTTGATGACGGCATACCCGGAACGGGCCTGATTATTGGCCGATGGAACAATGCCGTGCCCGCAAACATTCATGCAAATGCCTTTTTTGACAACGACAGCATTCTTCATTTATATTGGGTTTTCCGCCCGGGAAGCAGTTGTGACACGGTTAATGGCGACATTGACAATGCCTTCTTCAGTGCCTTTGCGGAACGAACATCCTTTGGTCCTACCACGGATCCTCATCCCTATGTGGCAGACGGAACGCCGGAAAACAGTTTTGAAATTACCGAAATTCAAGAATTTGGCGACTATTTGACTTTCCATGTGCATTTTCTCAATGTTGGAGTCGAAGAACATTCTTTGGAGAACGACATTACGGTTTATCCAAATCCAACGGATAAGTATATTACCGTGGCGGGCAACAATATGCAGCGTATTGAAGTGTTCAATGCTATCGGTCAGTTGCAGAAAACCATCGTTACGCTTGATCCGGACCATTGTACGACTCCCGTTGAAAATCTTGCCTCCGGTTTGCACTTTGTTCGCGTTATTCACCTTGATGGAACAACAAGAGAGGTGAAATTCGTGAAAAGATAAGAGATAAATTAATTGTCTTTCCAAAATATAAAATCCCTGCTGAAGAGGCAGGGATTTTTTTATTCTTAAATATGGATATTTGTGGACTTTTTTCTCTAAAAATGGTATATAAATATTGTTTTAGGAACCAAAATTCAAGAATTTTATGTAAGTTTGCCACAGAAAATATTTGAAAAAGATATAAGACTAAAAATATTGTAATTATGAGTAAAAAAATCAACCTTTTTTTCATTGCATTGATGATGATTTTCGTGGGTGTCCGCGCCGATGAAGGTATGTGGCTCCCCTATTCCATTAACGGACAGAGTCTGGCTGAGATGCAACGCCTCGGCTGCAAACTGACCGCAGAACAGATTTTCAGTTTCAACCAACCCAGCTTAAAAGATGCTGTCGTACAATTTGGCGGCGGCTGCACCGGAGAACTCATTTCTCCCGAAGGTCTATTGCTGACTAACCACCACTGCGGTCTCAGTTATGTACAATCCCACGCTTCCATCGAACACGATTACTTGCAAGATGGCTTCTGGGCCCGAAGCAAGAGCGAAGAATTGCCCAACGAAAATCTTTCTGTCTCATTTCTTAACTATATTGAGGATGTGACCGCAACCGTGCTCAAAGGCGTTACCGACAACATGTCAGAAACCGACCGTGCCAAACTTATCAAAGAAAATGGTCAAAATTTGATTAAGGAACGTAAGGCAGACCGCAACGTGGAAGTGGAAATCGTGCCGTTCTATCACGGAAATCAGTATATACTTTTTGTGTATGATGTTTATAAGGACGTCCGCTTGGTAGCTTGTCCACCTTGGGGAATTGGCAAGTTTGGTGCCGACACCGACAACTGGACTTGGCCACGCCATAAAGGTGACTTCTGCATTTTCCGTGTTTATACGGCGCCTGACGGTTCTCCAGCAGAATATAGCAAGGACAATGTGCCGATGAAATCTAAACATTATCTGCCCATCTCATTGAAAGGAGTTCAACCCGGTGATTACACGATGATTATGGGTTATCCCGGTTCTACCGACCGCTATTCCACTTCCGGTGCGGTGAAGAATGTTGTTGAACAGGAAGGTCCCGCCATCATTGCTTGCCGTACCACCAAATTGGAACAGTATCGTAAGCACATGGATGCCGACCAGGCCGTCTTCATCAAATACGCTTCCAAGCAGGCTGGGGTCAGCAACTATTGGAAATACTATATCGGACAAGTCAAGCAACTGCAGCGCAACAAGGTGTTTGAAAAACGTACCGAACAGGAACAGGCTTTCCGCAAGTGGACAAACGAAAATAGTGACCGCAAGGCACAATATGGTGACATTTTCAATGAAATTGACAAATATTGGGCACATCAAGGAAAATACACGAAAGCTCTGATTTATCATCGTGAAGCTGGTTTGCGAGGCAGCGAGGCCGTGGCCTTCGCCCTACAATTCAGACGCCTCAATAACACCATCAACCAAAAGGCCGCCTCCAAGTCAGACATCGCGGCTTACGCCAAACAAAATATGACTGGTGCCGTGAAGGACTATTTTAAGGATTATGACAAGGCCACCGACCGCGACGTGACCATTGCTTTGCTCAATCTTTTCTATAGAGACATCAATCCAGCACAACTGCCAACCACGATCAAGAAAGTGGGAGACAAAACCGGTGGCGATTTTACCGCTTTTGTAGATAATGCTTTCGCTAAATCTATTTTCGTAGATGAAGACAAATTGAATGCTTGGATAGCGAACCCTAAATCTTTGGATAAAGACCCTATCTACGCCTTGATGTATGAGATTTTAAATTCATACTGGGATTTGAGCGACCAGGCCGAACAGCTTGGCAACAGCCACGCTGAACGTCTTTATATGCAAGGTCTGATGGAAATGCAGAAGGACCGCAACTTTTATCCGGATGCCAATTTCACGATGCGTCTCACCTACGGTAGCGTGCAGGATTGCAAACCCGCCGATGGTGTTACCTACAATTACATTACGACTTTGGACGGTGTGATGGCCAAGTACAAACCCGGCAACTGGGAATTTGACGTGCCCGAAGCGCTCATCAAATTATGGGAAAAGAAGGATTACGGCCGCTATGCGGACGAAAATGGCGATTTGGTCGTCAACTTCATTACTACCAACGATATTACGGGTGGAAATTCCGGCAGCCCGGTTATCGACGCCCACGGCAACCTCATCGGCTTGGCCTTCGACGGCAACTGGGAAGCAATGAGCGGTGACCTTTCATTCGAAAACGAGGTGCAAAGAACCATTTGTATGGATATGCGCTACCTGCTTTTCATTATCGACAAAATGGCGAATGCTCAAAATCTGATGCAGGAAATCACGATTGTTGAATAATTTATATGCGATAGATGAACTCTCCGCTGATGAGGTGGGGAGTTTTTTATTCTTATAAATTTTTGTATCAAATAAATACTGCATAACATCGAAGAAAAATGTAATTTTGCAATTCGTTCAATCCGATTATAAACTGAAAATTTTTAAATCGTGAATTTATTTCAACTTTTCAAAAATATCAGGCCTTTTGTGAAACCATATAAATGGTTGGTTTTCATTACATTAATTCTGACGTTGGTGGGTTCGTTGATGGCTCAGGTCAATGCTATCGTGCTGGATCGCACCGTGGATGCCGTCAACGCATTGGTCGGAAGTGCTGATTTTGCCTGGAGCAAGGCAGCCAAGATTCTGACCGTCATTTCCATCGTCTTGCTGGGCAAAGAAATTCTTTCCGCCATTATTACGTTTGCGCAAAACTATTTTGGTGAGCGAATGCGAATTTTTGTGTCCAAGGATCTGGCGCAGTCGGTCATCGAAAAAGTGCTTACGTTCCGTATGGCCTTTTTCTCCCAAAGCGATAACGAAACCGGCAAATTGCAAACCCGTATCGACCAGGGCGTCAGCAGTCTGTCTCGAACCGTGCAGAATTTTTTCATCGACTTGTTGCCTCTATTTACCAGCGCCTTATTGGCCCTCATTTTAATGTTTATGGCTAATGTCTATGTGGGTTTGGTGGCTCTCTTCATCGTGCCGGTCTATTTTTTCATCACTTATCGCCAGGCCAAGCGGCTCAAAGGGTGGAGACGCGATATGCGCCATTACCTGGAAACCAAAAGCCACGGCATTATGAACATCATTGAGTCTATCAATGTCATCAAGTCTTTTAATCGAGAACGCATCGAGGGCGATAAGCAGTTGAATATCCAAAACCAGGTTACGGAAAACCAGATGAAAACCCGTCAAGTGAGTTTCTACTATAACGGTATAAAAAGTTTTGTCAAACAAGTCGGAACGGTATTGGTGATCATCCTTACGGCCTATTTGGTTCTCATCGATTATCCCGGAATGAGCATAGGTAAAATTATGTATCACGTGATGCTGTTCAGCAATGTCGTCGCTCCAATTACGCAGTTGCAACGTATTTTCGATGATATGAACGATGCGCTTATCTATGCGGAAGGCTTTTTCAGTATTCTTCATTCTGAAAAAGATATAGAACCCAGTGGTTCCTATCGTTCCGACAAGGTTATCGGTAATTTCAAAATCGATCACGTGGATTTCACTTACCCGAATGGCAAAAAAGCCCTTTACGATATTAATATGAACATTGAAAGCGGCAAAATCACGGCGTTTGTCGGTCTTTCCGGTGCGGGAAAAAGTACGATTGTGAATCTTCTGGATAAGTTTTACGATCCCGACTGCGGAAGCATCACGCTGGATGGAGTGGATTTGCGGGATTATGACACGCAATTTTTGCGCGAAAACATCGGTATCGTGTTACAGAAAAATCATATTTTCGACGGTTCCATTGAAGAAAATATTCTTTATGGCAACCCGAACGCTACACACGAACAGGTGGTTGATGCGGCGAAAAAAGCCTATATCTATGACCAGGTGATGGAATTGCCCAAGCAATTTGACAGCAAGGCGGAGGAACTTTCTGGCGGACAGCAGCAGCGTATTGCCATTGCCCGTATGTTTTTGAAAAATCCGCCCATTATTTTCTTAGACGAGCCCACCGCCAGTCTGGATGCCATTGCTACGGAGCAAATCAAGAATAGCATTGACGCCATCAAACAAAATCGAACCGTAATCATTATTTCACACAGTATTTCCCAGATTATTGACGCTGATGTCATCTATGCCTTGAAAGACGGTCACGTGGAACAAAGTGGCGATCCTGACGAAATCTATGCCAAAGGCGGCATTTATAAAGATATTATTGATGCGTCTGCCAGATCCTTAAATATCGAAAAAATAGCAAAAACGATAGAAAACGCGTAATAATTTCAGCATTTTTTGTATTTTTGCATAGTCGTTTGCCCGAGAAAAGGATTTATTCTTTTTAAAGAAATCAAATGGCGTAAAATCTTATAATTGTCTAATCTAAAGGAAATTCCAATGGAAAAGAGAATAGGGAGTATCAGCATACTCATCTCCAATCGTACCATAGTTCCGCAGGTGAATCTGCTTCTCTCTGAATTTGCCGACCTTATTCTGGCACGGCAGGGTCTGCCAATGCGTGAACACGGACTTCATTTCATTTCCCTGATTATTGAAGGAACCACTGACCAAATCAGTGCGTTGACCGGCAAGTTGGGCCGTTTGGCCGATGTAGAAGCCAAGTCGATAGTGGCCAAGAAAACGATTTCCGCCGCTTCTGTGGATGCATTGTCAATGCAAAATCAAATATAAATCATTAAAATTATAATATTATGAAATTCAATCCAGAAAAATGTCGTATTCCCGATGAAATCGGAAAACCATTCATCGACCCGGAAGAAATTTGGGACTACATCAACAACACGAAAAGCACGCCGGAACGCGTCCGCGCCTTGATCCAGAAGTCATTGGACAAACAGCGTTTGACGATGGAAGAAACAGCCGTGCTTATCAACACGACAGATCCTGAACTGGTGGAAGAAATCAAGGAAGGTGCCCGTGAGTTGAAACGCCGTATTTATGGAAATCGTATCGTGCTTTTTGCCCCGCTTTATGTGGGTAATTACTGCGTAAATAATTGTAAATATTGCGGTTTTCGTTCTTCCAATCACGAGCAGGTGCGTACCACGCTGACTGATGAGGAGTTTGTCCATAATATTGAGGCTTTGGAAGAAGACGGACAGAAGCGATTAATTTTGGTTTATGGCGAATCCCCCAAATATTCACCGGAATTTATTGCCCATACGACCCGTTTGGCCTATTCGGTTCACAAGGGCAATGGTTCCATTCGTCGTGTCAACATCAATGCCGCTCCTTTGGATGTGGAAGGTTTCCGCACGGTGAAGGAAGCCGGTATCGGAACCTATCAGATTTTCCAGGAAACCTACCATCCGGAAGCCTATACCTGGTATCATCCGGCCAATACCATCAAGGGAAATTACGAGTGGCGGCTGACTTCTATGGACCGTGCCCAACAGGCCGGCATCGACGACAACGGGCTCGGTATTTTGTTCGGCCTTTATGACTGGCGTTTTGAAGTGTTGGCTATGATTCGTCATACCAATCACTTGGAAGCCTGTTTCAATGTGGGTCCCCATACGATTTCATTCCCGCGTATCAAGGATGCTTCCGGTTTGAATATCGATACGAAGTATTTTGTCGATGACGAAACCTTTGAAAAGATTATTGCCATTTTCCGTTTGGCCGTTCCTTATACGGGTATGATTTTAACGGCACGCGAAACCGCCGAATTCCGTGCCAAGGCCATTCAATACGGAATTTCCCAAATTGATGGCGGTACCAATTTGCAGATTGGCGACTACAAATATCATCACGAAGAAGAAGAAAAAAACAGTGATAAAGTGGAGAACCAAAACCTGCACCGCGAGCAGTTCAAGATTGGCGATGACCGCAATCTGGGCGAAATCATCGAAGAATTGTTAGACGAAAACTACATCCCGAGTTTCTGCACGGCTTGCTATCGTTTGGGACGTACGGGCGAGCATTTTATGGAATTCAGCGTGCCCGGCTTCATCAAGCGTTATTGCACGCCGAACGCCATTCTGACGCTTAGTGAATACTTGGTTGATTATGCCACTCCAGAAGTCGCCGCCAAGGGTTGGAAGGTTATCGACAACAATATCGTCAATGTGGATGAAAAGTTCCGTGAAGAATTGCTGAAACGTATCGAACGCATTAAAAATGGCGAAAGAGATTTGTATTTCTAATCGAAATCCGGCTTAATGGTTATTTTTTTCTCATAACTTGGCGACAATATTGCAAATTATCCTTATTGTTCCTGTTCTTTCCGGATTTAGTATTTGACTCTGGAAAGTAATAGTTTCGTATATCGTTTTTTTGTAATTTTGCATTGTCAAGTTATGATTCGTAAAATATTAATGATACTTGGTCCTATTGAGGTTTTAAACACTTGCAAGTTATGATTACGCAAAATATGTCCGAACGTATCACTTCATTGCGTTGGTTGTGTATTATTCTTGTGGTGTTGCAGCATTCTGTACAATGGCCTTATTTCCAGTCATCTATGGCTGATTTTTGTTTTGAGCCAGTGTTTGGGTGGATATATATGGTGGTTGAGTATGGACTGGGCATTGGAATAGTGCCAGTCTTTTTCATAATGTCGGGCTATCTGTATTTTGAAAAGCCTCGCAAATATAGGGATACTATCGTGAAAAAGAGCAGGGGACTTCTGCTTCCCATAATACTATGGACCGCTATTGTCTGTATAGAATATTTGGCGCTGAAACGGTGGACAGGAGAGATTGATAGATTCGCTTTCCTGAACAGTTCTTCTCCACTGGAGTGGTTCAAAGGAATAATCGGAGACTACTCCAATATGATGCATGGCGGAATAGGCGTTCCTGTGTTATACCAATTTTGGTTCATACGAGACCTGTTTATATTGTCGCTTCTGTCACCAGTGATAAACTGGTTACTGCAAAAGATTCCGTGGATATATATGACAGTTTGTTTGGCCTTGATGTTTTTCTTGATTTCTCCGGCTGTTGCGCCCCATGCCCTGTTCTTTTATTCGCTTGGCGGGCTCTGTGCAATCAGAGAATGGAATTTCTTCGATCTTGCAGACAAATATGTACCTTGGCCGTTGATAATCATAGGTGCCGTAGCAGCCGTCATATTTGTTCATGCAGAAGGAATATATTGCGGTATCACAACTCATTTTCTTGCTCACATGCCAACATTTTTCCTCTTGCTGAAGCTGTCGAAATTTCTCATTGCCAATAAGAAAGTATATGAATTCACCAGGAAGATGGCGCCTCAGTCCATGTTTCTTTATGGAGCCCATACCTATATGCTGATAAACGTCATTGGCATGATGCTGGTAAGTATCATTGACGTAACCGGTACACTGGGCATAGTTGTCTTTTTTTTGCTGCTTTTTTTCGTGGATGTGTGTATTTGTACAGCGGTTGGAATTGCGGTACGGAAATATTTGCCTAAAACATTCGGTTTGCTAAGTGGAGGACGTTAGATATGAATGAAGTATATAAACAGGTGTGCCCGGGATTGTATTTCGTAGAGTACGATGATTTCGACTTTGACAAGGCCGCTGAATGGGCAAACAAAAGATTCTTTCCCGAAGGACCGTTTTGTTCAGCTGTGAGAAAAGGTAGATATGCTGGACGAAATATGGATATCTTGTCAGAATTCAAGGCTGCCGTTATTATGCTGATGAAAAGCAGTTGTGCTCGTTTTTCCTCTTTGAACACTTCTGAAATCTCATTATTCCCCGCCATTCAGGATGCAATCGAGAGTCAAGAAAGGAAAGACGTATATTACAAATTACCGCAAATGGCATACGATGGCATTAACGAAAAAGGCGTCACGGCAATATCATTGATGACATCAAACGGCAATGCATCGGAAGACAGGTCAAAATGGGGAGGCCGGGAGTGGGGCAAGAGTGCGGCATTTACAAAGCCGGATGCCATGAAGACCTACTCTACAACACTGCTGGTAAGGTACGTGCTTGACAATGCGGCAAATGTGGATGAGGCCATCGAACTCATAAAGCAAGTCAACTGGTTCGACCCTGACAGATTTACCTGGCGAAATCATGCCGGTGCTCTCAAATGGCTGATATCCGATCCTAAAAAATCCGCTGTGGTGGAATTTATTGACAACGAGATTAAAATTCTTCTTACAGACGATGTCAATAGGCCTTCGCTAAGAACCCTTGCAGCTAATTTCAGTCAATATCTTATGGAAAAGGGGATTGTCCAATATGACGCAACAGGATACGAACGTTTTGACCTGATGTGCGATCTATATAAGAATGTGGATGATTCCATAGATGGTATCCGGTCTGTTCTGAGGTCAGTAATGATGTCGGAAAAACATAAGCGAAACATTTCAGACAAATACTTTTTTGCGACAGAATATATGTGGGACGAATCTCCTACGGGCAGACATTTCAATGCAGAAGAGATTTATCAGGGAAATGCCAGACAAGATCCTGATTTTGTTAAAATTGTTGAACTGGAAAAGGAAAGACATTACAACAAGTCGCTGAGACCAAAAAACTATCGGACTCACGTTACCGTTTATACAACAGTATATGATATGGCAGAAAAAAAATTATGGATACTGCTCAACGAGGGAGTGTCCGACAGCAAATGGTATGAATTCGAATTTTTAAATAAATAGAATTTTGAAAAATATAGCAATAATATCGCATGATAATATTATGTCGTGGTCTGTGGCGAAGATTGCGGTTGGGCTGAACGATTATTTGAATAGCAGGGGATTGGACTCCAAACTGTATGTTGCTGCTGGTGAAGACAGTTCGTCAGTTTGTATTTTCAACAGCAAGGTTGATATGGCCATCCACAAATTCCTTTTCTGGCTTACCGGAAAGGATGGAAATTACTCTCATTATTCCACACGAAAATTGCTGCGGAAACTTGAAGAACGCAAGGTTGATACGATCTATATCCTGATGATGCATTCTTTTTTCATCAATGAGTCAATGCTGTTCAACTACATAAAGAAACAAGGTATTTCTGTGGTGAATATTATGCTTGACGAATATGTTTTTTCTGGCAAATGCCATTTTAACTTCGGATGTAAGGAATTGGAAGATGAATGTGTGAATTGTCCGCATCTCAGAAAACACCCTGTCTGTTTGATGAAATCCGGACCGCACAAGGTGTTCCTCCGTAAGAAGCGAAACTATGAGGGAACCAATATGGTCTTCGTTGGTCCCGAGATGGCACTGAATGGAGCGAGTCGTTCTCCTTTGCTGAAGGGACGTGTCTTGATAGAGGCCGATGAATGTATCGACACTCTCCGGTTCCGTCCTCGGGATACATCCGCTCTAAGACGGGAATTGGGTATTTCCCAAGACAAGATCGTTTGTATGTGTGTGGCAGTGTATGATGGTATTCATCATGAACGCAAGGGTGTGCCATATTATATCGAGTTGGCAAGACGGTTTGAGCAGGACGACAGATTTGTTTTCGTGCAGGTGGCCTATATGGCTGATTATCCCGGAGGACTGCCATCCAATTATATTGCAAAAGGTTTCATCGACGATATCGACCTCGTTGCTGAATATCTATCACTTGCAGATCTGTTCATCTTTCCGTCTATGGCAGATACAATGCCAAACACTTGCATTGAGGCTATGTCTTGCGGAACTCCTTTGCTCTGCTGGAAGGTGTATGGCAACGAGAAAATGGCTCCTCCAGAGATTGCGACGTTTGTTACTCCCGGAAATCTTGATGAAATGGAAGAAGTGGTGAATCGGCTTGAAAAGAAAAATGAGAATATGATAAACCGATGTCGCGAATATGCCGTTAAGAGATATGATAATCAGGCATATTTCAACAAACTAATGAAAATAGGAGAAAATTTATGAAAATAAAAAAAGATTTTATTCCGTTTTCTCGTCCTTCAATAGACGAGGATGCCGTTGAATCCGTTGCGGAATCCATCCGTGCGGGGTGGGTGGCAATGGGTCCTAAAGTCCTGCAATTTGAAAAGGCCATTGCAGAACGTACGGGCGCTTCGTACGCTATATCAATGAACTCGGCGACAGCAGGTCTGCATTCGTCAGTCATGGCAATGGGTATAGGGAATGGTGATGAGGTAATCACTACACCGATGACTTTTGCTTCAACAGTGAATGCCATAATCTTCGCTGGCGCAAAACCTGTACTGGTGGATATTGACAGACGGACATTCAATATTGATACAGCAAAAATAGAACAGGCTATAACAGCTCATACGAAAGGAATCATACCCGTTCATTTTGCCGGAATGCCTTGCGATATGGATGAAATCGAAAGGATAGCTTCAAAATACAACCTCGTGATCATCGAAGATTCCGCACATGCTTTAGGAGCTTCGTACAAGGGTAAGGAAATAGGAGCAGACAAAGGCAAAGGACATGTGGTCGTGTTCAGTTTTCATCCTACAAAAAACATCACAACAGCCGAAGGTGGAATGGTCTGCACTGAAGATGAGGATATCGCCGAATATCTGTCCGTCTTCAGACAGAACGGGATGTCGAAAGGCGCGTGGAATAGATACTCTTCTTCCGGTAGTACACATTACGATGTTCCTATGCCTGGATTGAAATACCAGATGTCTGACATTCAGGCCTCCATCGGACTTTCCCAGATAAAGCAGCTTGACAACTTCAACTGCCGGCGTAGGGAGCTGTGCGAGATATACGAGAGAGAGCTCTCCGATTGTCCGGGCATCACTTTTCAGAAACCGGCAAAATATAAATATGTGCATAGCAGACATATATTTCCTGTGCTGGTGGATAGTGACATTCTCAGGATTGACCGAGACTTGTTTATGCAGCAGATGAAGGATAGAAACATAGGCACTGCCATACACTACACTGCCATCCATCTGTTCAGTGCTTATACAAGGATAACAGGAAATACAAGAGGCGATTATCCGGAAGCTGAATATGTGTCTGACAGAATAGTTTCAATTCCGATGTTCCCTGCTATGAGCTATGACGATTTGTCATACTGTATCGATGCAATTAAAGAAATATGCAGAAACAATATTAGATAATTGAAATGAAAATACTTGTTACTGGTATCAACGGATTTATAGGTTCACATTTTTTGGATTATGTGATTGCAAATACCGATTGGGAGATATTAGGCGTTGATATATCTGACAGTTACGTTAGTCGTTATGCAGGAGAAAACAGATTTTCTTTCCATAAATTGGATATTGGTGAAAATCAGGATTCGATTAGAGAGTTGCTGTTACAATCTGATTTGGCAATCCTTCTTGCTGGCATAGCACGTCCCGCAGAATATGTGCAGCACCCGTTGAAGGTCTTTGAACTGGATTTTGAGTATAATTATCAAATGGTGAAAATGTGTGCGGATTCCGGTGTGCGGATTATCTTTCCATCTACTTCTGAAGTATATGGTCTGGGAAATGACCAGCCAATGAATGAAGAGAAAACAAATCTCGTCCTTGGCCCAATTTGCGAGACAAGATGGATATACAGTAATGCCAAGCAGATGATGGACCGCATAATCTTTGCGTTAGGGCAGGAAAGAGGACTTGGATTCACTATCATTCGTCCGTTTAACTGGACGGGACCAAGACTTGATTCTTTTGCACACGCAAAACAACATCAGGCGAGGGCAATTACACAGATGGTATATGATTCCTTTCACCATCACGAAATAATCATTGCGGGGGAAGGAAATCAAAAACGCAGTTTTACGTGGATTGGTGATGGTATCGAAGCTATTGTATCCATTATCAAAGCAGGTGATGCCGCCTGCGGCAAAATCTTTAATATCGGAAATCCGGACAACAACTGCTCGATCAAGGAATTTGCCGAATTGCTGTTGTCCGTCATGAAGGAATTTCCAGAGACGGAAGCAGCCGCACGACAAACAGTACTCAAGGAAGAATCGTATGCGTCATATTATGGTAGAAATTATGCCGATACCATCAACAGGATACCGGATATCAGCAATATAAAATCCGTGACAGGCTGGAGTCCGGTTACGCCAAATTATGAGATCATCAAAAATACAATTGAGTCTATCATAAGAAATGATGTATGAACATCGGCAGAAAAAGAAGTGACATTATCAACAAGATGTTCAGTAGTTACATCTTGTCATCAATACTAATAATGGTATCTGTCCCCATTCTTGAGATAACAGATGGCATTATGCTTAATCGTGCGGTTTCACCGGATGCGTTGTCAATGATTGCTCTGCTGGCACCTGTCAATATTTTCTTTTTTGCAATCAAAACCATTTTTGTCACTGGACTTTCAATTCTTTCAGCAAAAGCCTTAGGAGAATGCGATTACCATAAAGGATCGCAGCTGTTTACCGTGGCCATAACTTCAAATGCCATTGTTATAATCGGGCTTACGGCATTGGCATACTTGTTCTTTCCACAGTTTGTCCAGCTGTTTTGTAGTATTGACAGCCCAATTTATCCTCTTTTGTACGAATATGGAAAGATAATACTTTTGCAATTTCCTCTTTTGGCAATTTTGTCATCGTTTGACACATATATGCGTCTGGCAGGAAAGGCTCGCCTTGTGTCTGTTACCATTATCGTTAGTTGCTTTCTGAACGTTGTGCTGACTTGGATTTTCTTGTATGTCTTGCATTTGGGAATCAGGGGAGCTGCCATCGCCACAATAATCTGTGCCATAATCACAAAGATTCCGTATATGCCATACCTGATTTCCGGAAAGTTCCCGTTCCGAATCGTCAAAACAAAGTTGTCAACTTATTTTGAAATGATATGGTTAGGTGTCAAGAGAGGCAGCCCAAGTGCGCTGAATGATGTTGTTATGAGTGTTATCTTTTTCGCCACGAATGGCATCGTACTCAATACTCAGGGAGTACAGGGAATGTTTATATGGTCTGTTACACTGCAACTGCTATCTTTAACAGGAATGATTTCAATGGGTTTCAATGGAGTAATACAGCATATTGGAGCAATGCTGTTGGGTGAAAATGATAACGAGGGATTTATGATTCTGTCCAAGAAAATGTTCTGGATTCAACTGTCGTCCATTGTGGTTGTAGTTGCATTATGTCTGATTTCCCCAAGGGACATCCTGTACTTTTTCACAAACGGAACAGTAACAGTCCCCAATCAGTTTATCCATTATTTTATACTTGGAATCTTGATGCTTCTGCCAATGAAAACCTGCATTTCTATTACGGAAATAATAAATATTGGAGGACATACCGGCTTGGCATTAATAGTCAATTTGTTATCTCTTGTATCAATCTTTATTGCTGCTTTTGCCAGTGTGGCTTTAGGAACGAACTGTTTCTGGTGGATGCTGCCAACTCTGCAGATGATAATACTTGTGATTTTGATGGCAACAACAATCATTATGCATATAAAAAACAGGTATTATTCCTGGTTCGCACTTATTCCCACAATGCCTGATGGAGTTTCTATGTTGCTCACTGCAAAATATGACCCTAAGGAAATCGATCCGATGTTGAAAACTGTGTCTAAGTTTCTTGCCATTGCAGAATTGACTGAAAATGTTGAGAGAGATACACAATTGATATGTGAAGAACTCTTATATCACGTAATTGCTGAAAAGAATGCAGACCCGGATATTACTTTTGAATTGCGTCTTTCTGACAAACCCGATAAGCTGATCGTTTTTGTTAAAGAAATTGGGAACCCCAAAAATCTCAATGATTTTTTAAATGCTGAGACTTTGAGTACAAAGATGGTAAGCACTATGGTTCCTGAAGCAAAATATGATTATTTCAACGGGGTCTGCGTCTTATCAATCTGCATAAGCAAGACACAGGTTTGATAGACTTTCTGATATTTATTCATTCACTGAACGGTTTCATCGAAATCAATAAAAATGAAAAAGGGACGATTTGCAGAAATCGCCCCCTTTTCAATAATAACTAAAATTTATTTACTATGTTTAACCCAAATTAATTTATTGGTGTCATAGCCACGGTTTTTTGCTTGCTGGAGTACAAACTCCAAGTCTTTTCCATCCATTTCCGGAGTTCGGCTCAAAATCCACAGATATTTGTCGTTTTTGCTTCCCACCAACGAAAACCTGTAGTCAGGAGCCAGTTCCATTACATTGTATTGGGAGTAGAAATTCATAAAGAAAGAAACCTCCAATTGCCCGGGTACATTCTCGTTGGGGCGGCGGGCTTTCCCGATACTTTGCTTGAAATTTCCGTCTAAGCTGCCGCGGTAGCCCGAGTTGGTGACTTTGACGGTGCCGTCGCTTTTCAATTCGTAATCTGCCGTACATCCTTCCAGACCTCTTTCAAAAGAATGGTCAAAGCGTGCGATTTCGTACCAGTGCCCCATATACTTGTTGATGTCCAGTTCGGCGACAGTGGAATTGTTGATGGGCGTGCTCTTGGTGCAAGCACAAGAAGATAATCCTACAAATCCGAGGATTCCGCATAAATAAGTGAATAGTTTGTTCATGGTTTTTTGTTTTTGATGGTTAATACTAAGGTTGATAAATTTTGTTTTTTTGGTTTTGATTTCGACGACAAAAATAGACTTATTTTTTCATTGAAAGAACATTGTTTTGTGAATGCTTTTATTGAGAAAAACGATAAAACGAGAAAAACAGGGAAAAAATATTTTATGTACTGTGAACTGAAATAAGTTTTTCCAACGGCAGATTTTCAAAAAAATGTCGCTATTTTGCGGAAGCGAAGGAAGAAATCTTTTTATGAGACGAAAAGGGATAATTCTGAAAAAAAAGAGAGTTCTGTCTTGAACAAGAACTCTCTTTCGTAGCTCCGCTGGGAATCGAACCCAAATCTAAGGTTTAGGAAACCTCCATTCTATCCATTGAACTACAGAGCCAGTTTCAAAATGCAAAAGTACTTCAAATTTCTTTATCTTCGGCGAAATAAAAAATTTTACTATTTTTGCCACCGATATTATAAATAATGATAGTATGTCGAATGAAAAGTTTGCCATTATAGGAGCGGGGCATTTTGGCTCGGCTATCGCAACGGCTCTTTCGGAAAAGGGAGCGGAAGTGTTAGTGATAGATTCTGACATCAATGTGGTGCAGGAAATCTCTGAAGACGTGGCCTATTCTGTTTGTATTGATGCCACGAACAAGCGTGCCCTGATGGGTGAAAATATCCAGGATTTCGATGCGGTTATTGTCGCCATCGGCAACGATTTCGTCAAACGATTGCTCTGTGCCGCCAATTTGCTCGACTTGAACGTGAAGCGCATCATCTGCCGTTCGATGGGCGAAAGCCAGCGTATCATTTTGGGAAAGATGGGCATCACCGAGTTCCTTTCTCCGGAAGATGAAATCGGAAAGCTTTTTGCTGAAAGGTTGATGAATCCAAGTATGCTGTCGTATCTGCAGCTTCCCGATGAATATAGAATCGCGGAAATCATCACGCCACACCGGCTCATCGGACTTACCGTTGGCGATATCAATTTCCGAGACAATCACCGCTTGAGTCTGATTACGATTAGACGTGCGTTTGAAGAGGTTGTGGCGGATAAAATCGACAAGGAGGAACATATTCTCGGTGTGCCTGAAAACACTGCCCAAATCAAGGAAAATGACGTTTTTGTGCTTTTCGGTAAATCAATAGATATCGATAATTTTATCAAGATAAATCAATAAGCGTGATGACGGATTCCTTGTTGACCAAAACCAAGACAAAAATCGATTTGCATATTGTCCAGCGAAAGCAATCGGTGGAGAAGACTATGCAGATTTTGAGCTTTATTGTCTCCGTGGTCACCATTGCCGCCATTGTCTTTTACCACGGCTGCTATATGAGTTCCACCGTGGTTTCAATTATTCGAGGACTGGTTTATTCCAGTTTGATCTTCTATATTTTCAAGTATTTTCTGTTGATGTTTTATTCGCTCCATAAGCGCAAATATATTAGGAAATCTTGGTTCGAATTTACGATTATTGTCGTACTCTTATTGCATTTTATTCTGTTTTCACTATTTGGATTCGATCTTTTTCAATTAGCCAAATATGAAAACATATACATATTATGTATTCAGTTGTATTTTCTGGTGATTGTGATGATTGAATTGGCAAAGGCAAGTACGCTGTTGGGGAAAATTGACCTCAGTCCGCCGTTTTTGCTGATGGCGTCTTTCTTCATTTTAATTGTTCTTGGTACGATTTTGCTCTTGTTGCCGCGAATGACCACGCATCATATTTCGTTTATTGACGCGTTGTTTACGGCCACGAGTGCCAGCTGCGTTACCGGCTTGACGGTGTTGAGCACCGCCAACGATTTTTCCTTTCAAGGGCAAGTAGTGATTATGATTTTAATGCAGTTGGGCGGTATGAGCATTCTATCGTTTGCTACATTTTTCACTACGTTTCTGTCTCGTTCTTTTGTGGGTTTGCGCTACCAGTATCTGGTTAAGGATATGCTGTCGGCCAACAAGGTTTCCGATACTTTCAGCTTGTTGCGTCAAATTATCTTGGCCACTCTCGTTATTGAGGCATCGGGAGTCCTGATGTTTTATATGTATTGGCGTACTACCGGCTTTTTTGACGGAAAGGGAACCACGTTCTTTTATTCGCTTTTCCACGCTGTTTCGGCTTTCAATAATGCGGGTTTTGCCCTTTGGGACGCCAGTTTCCGCGATGCCCAGGTCTGCAACAGCTTTTTCCCGCAAACGATTATTATGATATTGGTGTTCTTGGGCGGTATCGGTTTTGTAACCATTAGCGAATTTTTCAATCCCGCCATTATCCGCGAACGGAAAAAATATAGATGGAAACAGCTTTCTCCAGGAACAAAAATCGTGTTGTTGACCACTTTCGGCATTATTATCATTGGTACGCTCCTGTTTTTCTTCTTGGAGTACAATCATTCCCTGGCTGAAAAAAACACTTTGGTAGATAAAGTCTTTGCCAGTATGTTCCAAATTATTTCCGGACGAACTGCCGGTTTTAATATTATTGATGTCAATGCGATTTCCATTCCGGGAATGCTGCTGGTGATGATGATTATCTTTATCGGTGCTTCACCGGGTTCTACCGGTGGCGGTATCAAGACAACCACTTTCTTCGTGCTGATGAAGTCCGTTTTTGCAACCATTAAGGGAAAAAAGCACATTGAGTTCGATAAAAAGACGATTCCTTTCAGTTTGGTGGATAAAGCCTATTCCATCGTGGTACTGTCTATCGGCATTATCTTTATTTCCGTGTTTGTACTTGCCATTATTGAACCTGAAACCAACCTTATCAATATCTTGTTCGAATCCATTTCCGCCTTTACGACTTGCGGATTATCCACCAATTGTCAAGCCGCGTTCTCTGATGCGGGCAAGTTTGTCTTGGTGATGGATATGTATATCGGTCGAATCGGAACTTTGACGATTGCCTACGCTCTGGGCAAGCGTTCCTTCGAATCCAATCATACTTATCCGGAAACTTATTTTATGGTGGGTTAGAGGCTTTAGTCGGCTTCGGAATAGCCAAAACGCTTCATCAGAAGGTCGTTGTTGCGCCAATCCTTAAGCACCTTGACCGACATATCCAGGTAAACGTGTTTGCCCAAGAATTCTTCAATGGCGGTGCGGGCCTCGATTCCCAATCGTTTGATGGCAGTGCCTTTGCTGCCGATGATGATGGCTTTCTGGGTGTCGCGTTCAACGTACAGCATCGTGCCAATGCGAATCATATCATCTTCTTCTTTGAAGCTTTCCACGACCACTTCAACGCTATAGGGGATTTCTTTTTTATACAGCAGTAATAATTTTTCCCTGATGATTTCCGAAACGAAAAAGCGGACGGGGCGGTCGGTGAGTTCGTCTTTGGGAAAATAGGCCGGA
This sequence comes from Bacteroidales bacterium, assembly GCA_045616665.1. Taxonomy (GTDB): domain Bacteria; phylum Bacteroidota; class Bacteroidia; order Bacteroidales; family WCHB1-69; genus RUG11690. The sequence goes on from JAZLHE010000066.1 coordinate 23,887, forward strand.
GAAATTGGAAGATGCTGTTTGATTTTCTCTATCAGCACCGAAATGTTTTTGTCGTCGCGGGCCGAAATTTCCACGCAGTCGGCTTTGGGCAGCAGTCCTTGCCAAAGCTGTCTGGCAGCTTCGATTTGTTCGGCTGTTGCTTTGTCTATTTTATTGACAACAAGAATGATGGGGATTTCAAGCGCATTCAGTTTATTGATAATTTCTTCGTTGTATTTGCTTTCACCGCATTCCACCAAATAAAGCACTACGTCGGCGTCTTTCAGCGATTCGGTGACAAAACGCATCATCATCTCCTGCATTTTGTAGGCGGGCGTGAGGATGCCGGGAAGATCGGAATAGACAATCTGAAAATCATCACCGTTGACAATTCCCTTGATGCGGTGACGCGTGGTTTGTGCCTTGGCCGTAATGATGGACAGGTTTTCGCCAACCAGACGATTCATCAAGGTGCTTTTTCCTACGTTCGGATTGCCGATGAGGTTGACAAATCCTGCTCTATGTGTTGTTTGTTCCATAAATTTCTTCTATTTATCGTATTGCTTTAATTGAGGCACACCGTTTTCCTTGAATTCCAAATAGCTATAATGGCTAATCCAATCGCCGATGTTGAAATAAACCGCTTTGTCGTCAATGTTTTTTTCAATCATCAGATGTCGGTGGCCGTAAATGAAAAAATGAATATCTTCGTGTTGGATAATCTGTTGGCAGTATTGGACCAGCATTTCCTTGTCATCACCCATATAGGAAATCTCGTCTGCCGAGGTCATCGTGCGACTTTTGTGTGAAAAAAAACGGGCGATGGCAAAACTGTGGCGGGGATGCAGGCATCCGTATAATTTGCGGTTGGGACGGAAGGCAAAAACGCCTTTGATGAATTTATAGCCCAGGTCTTTGGGACCTAATCCGTCGCCGTGACCCACCATACATCTTTTCCCATTGATGACAAACGCTTGCTGTTTCCTGAAAACAATCGCTCCAAATGTTTGGGAGAAATAGTCCTGTACCCACATATCGTGATTTCCGGTGAAATAGTAAATAGTGATGCCTGATTCGTGCAGTTCTTGAAGTTTGGCCAATAGCATAATATAGCCGCGAGGAACCACGTCCCTATATTCGAACCAGTAATCAAAGATGTCTCCCAAAAGGAAGAGGTGGGTGCATTCAGACTTGATGTCATCTAACCAGCGGACAATTTTTCTTTCGCGGATATTACTTTCCTTTTCATTGGGCACTCCCAAGTGAAAATCGGATGCGAAAAACGCATTTCCCTGAATCGTAATTGCCTGTTGAAAAATAGTTGCCATAAAAATGATTATAAATGCAAAAATACGAATTTTTTCAATGTGTTGGACGGTTAGGATTCCATCAACAAGACGCCGCTGACGGACCAATAGCTGAAACTTCCTGCCTGGGGGTCGCCTTGCGGGATGGCGATGCCAAGGGTGTGCATCCCGGCAGGCAGATGGCTGAGGTCGAAATAGACGGGTTGCGTGGCGGTACCCGGACACCAGCCGCTACGGGAATAGTCGCTGCTGGAAACGCCGTTCCAGAAATTGCCGCTCACCGGATTCCATTCGCGGTAGCATCCGCAATCCTGTCGCCAAGGAGTGTAGTTATACTCCGCTTTCCCATCAATGAGGATGGTGTTGGACTTGGGGTTGAATTCGTCACCGCCGCCCCAGCCGCCGTGTCCCGTGCTGATGAAACGCAAACGTGCATTTTCGGGATTGGGGAGATAAAAATCGACAAACAGCGTGTCTGTGCCGAATAACTTGCCGTAATTCTGTCCAGCCATCTCCAATACATTGCAAGTGTTGAACAGCGATTGGCAAAGTTCAGTCTCGCCTTTTTGCGGAAGGTCGTCCCAAAAGTAATCGCCGGGATACGATTTGATGTCTAAAGTTACTTTATGTCCGCCGCCGTCATAATTCCCAATCCAAATGCCAATGAGGACTTCGTTGCCTTGTAAATAGCCGCTGAGGTCGGTGACTTCCTCCTTGTAAAAGGTCTCGTTTTTCCATTCCAGTCCGTCGATTTTCACGCGGTCGTTGAAATGGCCTACGCCAAACGGCGTAAAGAAACGCATCAGTTCCACGGGCGGCTGGTAACTGCAAGTCGTGTTTCCTTCTGTCCATTGCGTAAGGGCGATACCCTGGTACTTTTGTCCGTCACGTCCATAAATGATAGGCAGAGAATCGGGGTGCTGGTTAATGCCATCAAAAAATGTGGACCTGAAATAGCCTTGTGGAATCACAAAGACACTGCCGGTGCGGTCGTAAGCATCGCCGTTGGAACGCTGGTGCAGTTCGATGAAAGTCTGATAATGTTTGGGCAGTACGGGCAACTTGACTTTTTTCAATATCAGGGTGCCGCCGGCAAAATGCAGCACGCTGTCGTATGGAATTGACGTGATTAGATTGTCATTGATGTGGTCGTCCTTCTTTCCCCAGCAAAGCTGCTCATCGTCAAAAATTCGATGCGTGATAATCATCTTTTGCCTTTTCATTTTGGAAAATTCCTTCTCGCTGATCCTTTGGAAAGGACCAACGACGAATGGATTCTGTATTTTGTTTTTGATGTCCTTATCCACAAAAGTCTTACACAGTTCCAGTCGCTTTTGCCCGTTGCGCCAATAACTGATGAGGATGCCGTGAAATCTTCCGTAGTAGGGAATCGGCGTGATGTCATCGGGATAATCCTGAACAAAAAATTCCAATTTGTTGCTGTTGATGCTGCAAGTGTAGCGCGTCAGTCCGTTGATGTCGGCGGTGTCGAAGGCGATGTCGTTGCGACTGAAGCCGGAAGCCACTTCATACAATATCTCGTTGGCGTCTCCTTCAAAATGGATGTGCTCGTAAGCACTATCTTGACTCAATTTCACCACCAAAAGTTGCTTTGCGTAACCCGGTACGAATTTTCCGTCAACTTCTTCATCCATAATGATATAATCGTTGCCATTCATCAAAATATGGGTGGTGGAAGTGTCAATTACGTCTCCATATTCATAAACATTATATTGAAAATGGTTGGCCTTAGGCGAAATTCTGACGGGATTTGTCTGTGCTGTACATAGGGAGTAACAACATAATGTCGTCAACAAAAACAGTAAGTTTTTTTTCATCTTTATCATAAGGTTTTTATTGTCGAAATAATACAAGGCAAATCTACGCAAAATTGTTCATTTTGTTTTATTTTACCACAAAAATAGCATCTGCCAGACTGCTATATTCTTTCCCCTTGAAACTAAAATTTATCCTCTTCAGCGATTCATTGGTAAATGTTTTCAAATAAGATTTGACAGCAGGCTCAATTTGTTCAAAGGCACGCTTCATTTTCCAAGATTGTGACAAGTCTGAAGAATCTACTAAAACCAAGAATAAACGATTTTCTGCGCCAAAACGCATTTCACCTTGATTTTCATACAACCAAGTCATCAAGTCGTTTTTATTATTTTGTGCATCTGCGATAATGGCTTTTCGTTTATCTCTCAATTCAAGCAATATATCATCGTGTCCCGATGCACCTATTTTCTCTGAAATTATAGCTGCTGATTCTGAACGATTTAGCACTATTCCTATATCTTTCGCTTTCTGTTTCAGCCATGATAATTCGCTTTTTCCGTTTAATTTTGCTTTCAATTTGTCATTCATATATTGATTAGGGAAAAAAGTGACTTTTAAATCAATAGGAATGTCGTCGATAAAGAAATCAACGCTTTTTATCTCGCCGACAGCAGAAACGACTTTTTGGTGATGTTTGAATATTGATTCTATTAGATATGAAGTCCAATTGTTGTACCAACTTGTACGAACATAATTCCAAGCATTGGCTTGTATTTCAGTTTGTTTACTTTGTAAATCTTCATATTTGCTGATAACTTTTACAAATCTACTTACAAGATGTTTGTCGAGAGAGTTGTTTTGGTCGCCACCCCATTCGTATGTATCAATATGATATAAATCAGATTTGAGAGCATTCTCATCTATACCCATTTCTCGATACCACTCGTTGTTTATATCACGCAAATAGGCGTCAAGCAGGTTCAATGCCTTATCAATATCATTTTCCAACATTGAGAACAATTCTTTGTTTTGGTCCGTAATCTTTGTTGCATTCAACTGAATATTGTTTTGCTCAAGGAATTTTGACATGGGTAATTTTTTTGATATGGCTCTTACTTTTAGCCACAACAAAGCATTTTTGTCATTGTTAAACGCCAAAAGATTCTGATTGCGAAACTCTTTATCCCATTTTTCAAAATTGATATTATTCATAGAGTTTGATTTTATCTTGTACATATTAAAAGTATTTCACTACTACCTGCAACACTGCCTTTTCCACCCCTTGAATTGTTATATGTTTTGTATTCAACTTTAACGTTTCTAAAAGGTTTTATTAAGTCCACCATAGTTTCAATGGATGGATAACTACGATTGTTGTAACTCACTATCCAATTGGGAATAAAGTCAGACAATTCAAATAGTTTAAGGAAAGAAGAAATAATGTTTCCCTTTTTATCAAAACCACTATAACGTTGTGGCTCATATCTTTTTATTCCATTTATAAACTGTTTGTCTCGCCAATATTCCGTATAGGTTTCCAATAAATGATAAAACCCTTGATAATCAGCATGGCTATTGCAATATGGCGGATCGAAATACACTAAATCTATGTTGCTTAATTGAGGTAATAAATCAAGAATATTTTCATTGTAGCTTTGATTGTTTTGTCCATTGTCAAAAACGGCGTTATTATATTGTGGTAATATTTCCAAAAACAACTCTTTGATAGGACGAACCAAACTTCTATTGCGTTTTACTCTTTCCGGATTATTGGCGTAAACCAGAGCTTGAGTATGACCGAAATGCCCCATGGTAATTTTTCTGGTTAAACTGCGATTCATTGCAGCAAAAGCCAATGCTTGTTTATATTTGTTTTTCAAACGTGGAATATTCGCACGGAAATTATCAATAAACTTTGAATCTTCTTTTTGAAAGAAAATCCCCGTAAAAACATCATCCATCAATGTATAGTCAGACTTGTTTGGCGATTTTTCAAAAAGTATTTCAATGTCTGAAGAGTCTAATTGTTCGATTGAATTTTCAATGAGAGCAGTTCCTATTTGATTGTTGAAGTTCAAAAAATCATTTGTAATAGTTTTATATCCGAGTTGTTTGAAATAAAAACTTATAGACTGAGAACCCGCAAATGCATCTAAAGCGGTACTTACGTTATCTGGCAGAAACTGAGCAATCCAAGGTATAAAATTTATTTTTGCTCCCAAATATTGAGGTTCAGGGAACTTATAGTTGAAATATTTATATTCTTCAAAAAGTACGTTGTTTAGCATTTCAATTATTGCTTAGTTCAACTTGCAAAGGTACTAAAATTCTCTTTATACTCCACGAGGATATTATGTAAGTTTTTCATTATTAACCCACAAAAATTTAATTTTTTACTCTCACTCCACCCCCGATGGAATTTTGTGTGAATACTAATGCTTGTTGATCTAAATATCAATATAAAAATCCAGACTTATGCTGTCAGCAATTAATCTACCTGATTCTGTTGTCTTGGCTAATTTGTAGCCAAAATGAACCTCCGTGTTTTTCCACACTCGTTAGATTTGGATGTTCCCACATCGGAGCAATGATTTTTGACAGTTCGTTATCCCGGCTTATAAAATAATTCGGGAGAATAGTTTTGTACCTTTCTGGATTTGCCATTAGAAAGGCAGCGAGCGTATATTGTTCATTGTAAAATCTGTCACACATAAATTGCGGATAATCGTAGGGAAGATAAATGTCGTGAAAGTGGACAATAACTCCTTTTTTTAAGAAAGGAAGTAACTCTAAAAAGCAAATCATCGCGTCAGAATTGGGAAATACCCGATGAGAATTGTCTATGAATAAAATGTCATTTTCATCAAGAGATTCTATGATGAAATTATTTTCTGATAAATTCTCGAAAGGTTTTCTGATTACTTTATTGGCGATGTGGTTAATATTTGCCCTTGGGAAGGGATCTATTGAAATTATTTCTGTATTTAAGCCGTTTTCTTGAATGGATTTTTTGGCCACCTTGGTTGAATTTCCAGATCCGATTTCAATGTACCGTGATGGCTTATATCGGGCTATCATTCCATAAATGCCTATAACGTCCAGTCCTGGTAAATATCCATTGTTCCAAGCGGGATTGTTTTCGTCAGTTTCCACTCGCGCATTTTTAATTTCTTGAATTCTATCTGTGTATTTTAAAAAAACTCTAAATTGCTTTTATACAACGACTTATCTTTGCTTATTATGTCAGATAGAAGAGAATATGCTTGATTTCCATATCCAAATCTTGGCTTAGGGGTTACTTTGTATTCTAAATGAATGCTTTGAAATTTTGGCGACAAGAATCTGTAAACTGACTTGATTTTATTCATTGCAATTATAATTTTTCGTTGTTGATTAAGTCGCAAAAATACAAATTTTAACGGAACTATCCTGTTTCATCTTGTATAAGATTATTTTTTACTCGAGAATGTTTTTCTTTACCGTTTCTTTCTTTGCCACCCAAAGAAAGTAACCCAAGAAAGGTTTTCCCGCTAATGAAGAGACGCGGCGCTCCACGACAATTTCCCTCCTTTGTTGTGTATCTCAACGGATTGAAATATTAAACACAGTCTGTGTTACACAACAAAAAGGAGGGGTGGCCGTAGGCCGGGGTGGTGAAATCGGACAGTTGTCGGCTAAACGCTGAAACTCGCTGGCCTCGCAGGTCTGGGTGGTTGCTGCCGGCTTGATCTTTTGACTACCTTTCTATCAAGAAAAAAGTAGCCAAAAGTTATTAATAAAAATGAAGATTTTGCAAGTCAAAAGGAAACAATTCCGAAAATTTTTGTATTTTTGCACTCTGAAACGAAATGTGTGCAAAATATGAATAACGACCAAATGACGGAATCGGTGCTGGCGGTGGCTGAAAAGCTGTTCGGCCACTATGGCATTGAAAAAACGTCGATGGACGATATCGCAAAGGCTGCCCATAAGTCAAAACGTTCGTTATATAATTATTTCACGGGAAAGGAAGATATTTTCCGAAAAGTCTTGATTCGTGAGATTGATGATATTAGGGCCAAGGCCAATGAGATTTTGGACAAGAACATCAGGAAGCGTCCCTGTTCACTCTTGAAGGCCTATCTGCTACTGCGTCCGGAACTGATACGTGGGGCATTGGCTTTTTGTCAGGTGCTGAAAACCAAATTTCAGGACGATATGGCTTATCAGTTGCTCAATGTCAACGAAATCGTTCAAGAATTTAATCATTGGGAACATTCGCTGTTCCAGCGTATCTGCGAAGTTCACGCGCGAAATGAGTTCAACGAATGTGAGTCGGCCAATTTCGCGTTGGCGTATGCCGATATGATGCAGATGGCGCTGCAGGGTATGAATTATGCCTTCTTCGTGGAGGACAAATATGAGCAATATAAGGTTTCTTATACGCATTTGGTGAATGTCATTATTGATAGCGTGGAAAACAAACTTGATTCTAAAAAAGAAAAAATCGGCGTGATGTTATTAAAAATCAATAGAAAATCTAAAAAGTAAAAATATGAAAAGAAACATTTTGTGTTTATTGCTAATGGTGGCAATGGTTTGCGTGTCGTGCAACAAGGAAGTGAAAAAGGCTTCTGGGGATTACAGCTTTAAAATGTCCGGGAAAGTGGATTTTACCGATGCGGAAGGCAATACGGCTTTTATTTTCTACTCGGAACGTGGTCAAATGAACATTTTGGCCGACAAAAAAGGCCATAAAGGCGATATTATCGTGACTTTCAATACGATGAATGGAAGCAATTATTCCTGTACCGGAAAAATCGAGGGGGATTCCATTTTCTTTGATACCCACGAATATTTTACCAAGTTCAGTACGGCCGATACGGCATTAAATTCCTTGCAGATTGGTAAACTGTATAGAATAACCGCATCGGGAAAGGGTATTATCAATGACAATATGATTATTGCCGAAGAAAGTTGGACTGGTGTTAGGGAAGATGGCGAGGGAACTTCTATGAAAGCGGAAAAAATATCCGTGTTGGCTGAAAAGAATTAAAAAAAGATACAAAGATGAAGGATATATACTTTTTTTATATCAAAAATAGAAAAAAAACAGTGGTTTTGGGTTTGTTGATGCTTCCTATGGCCATTTTGATGTTTTCTTCTTGCAAACGGGAAGGCAAGGCGGATAAAGTTGCCCCCGTCAAGGTGAAAATCGTAACGATTGACACCATCCGTAGCGGAATGGTGCGTACCTACGTGGGCGAAATCGAGGAAAGCGTGTCATTGGCGTTATCTTTTGCCACGGGCGGAAAAGTAGAAAAGGTGATGGTTCACGAAGGTGATTATGTACGAGAAGGTCAGTTGTTGGTGACCGTAAATAAGACCAATGCGCAAAGTGCCTATAATTCGGCAAAGGCACAGTTGGAGCAGGCCGAAGACGCCTATCGTCGCTTGAAACAGGTGTATGAAAAGGGCAGTCTGGCGGAAGTGAAATGGGTGGAAATGTTAACCAATTTGGAAAAGGCGCGCTCTTTGGAACAAATCGCCCAAAAACAGCTGAATGATTGTGAACTATATGCTCCTTGCGCGGGAGTTGTAGGGACTTGCAATGCCAAAGTGGGTGGTGCACTGTTGCCTGGCGAACCTGCCGTAACGCTTTTGGGCGTCAACCAGGTGTCGGTGGTGTTTGCCGTTCCGGAAAACGAAGTGTCGGCAGTTCCTATCGGCCGCGAAACAGAAATCGTGGTGCCGGCGTTAAATGATTTGGTGTTGAAAGGGAAGGTGTCGGAAAAGAGTATCGCGTCAAATCCGGTGGCGCATAGCTACCAGGTGAAGATTGATTTGCCCAATGCCAATCGAAAACTGCTGCCCGGAATGGTCTGCAAAGTATATTTTTCACAGTCTAATGAGGCCGGTTTCGTCATTCCTGCCAATTGCGTCCAAACCCGACCGGAAGGCCTGAGTATATGGTTGGTGAAAAATGGAAAGCCCGAACGCCGCATTATCGAGGCCGCGGAATACGTGGTGAACGGTGTTCTGGTAACCAAAGGGCTTTATCAGGACGATACGTTGATTGTGGCCGGTCAGCAAAAGTTGTTCACGGGGGCCGAAATCGTCATTGCCGAATAAATATAAAAGGCAACAGAAATTGTTGCCGTGTTTTCAATAAATTTGAACAGATAAAAACTTTATCCAGTGTCTAAAAAAACAAATCATATACAGTCTGCTATGCGCTATCATAAGATTATCTTCTTGATAGTGTCGTGTTTGGTGGTGTTGGGCTTTTACAGTATGACGCAGATGAATAAGGATGAATTTCCGCAGTTCACCATTCGCCAGGGAGTCGTGGCCGCCATTTATCCCGGTGCGTCAGCCACGGAAATTGAGGAACAGGTAACCAAGCCGTTGGAGGATTTTCTTTTTACTTACGATGAGATTGATAAGGAGAAAACCCATTCTGTCTCTGAAAACGGAATCGTTTATATTTTTGCCGAACTGCGTGTGACGGTGGAAGATAAGGATGAGGTGTGGTCTAAAATCAGACACGGTCTGACTTTATTCAAAAAGACTTCCTTGCCTGCGGGCGTTTTGGAAGTGGTGGTGGTAGATGATTTCGGTAATACTTCGTCTATGCTCTTGGCGGTAGAATCGCCCGACCGCACGCCCCGCGAACTGGAGTCGTTCGCCGACCAAATCAATGAGCAGCTGCGCACGATTCCCGCTATGGGAAATTTGAAGATCTTGGGCCAGCAGAAAGAGGAAATCGCTGTGTTGATAGATCAGGAAAAGTTGGCGGCGTATGGCATCAGTCAGCGTTCGTTGCTGGTGGAGTTGGCCACCCAGGGATTCCGTACCATTGGCGGTACCATCGAAAATGAGGCAGGAGAGTCTATGGTGCATTTGTCAATCCCTTATCAGTCTGAATATGAAGTGGGAGAACAGATTATCTATGCCGATCCGACGGGAAATGTCATCAGACTGCGAGATATTGCGAAAATTAAGCGTAGATACGCCAAACCGAAAAGTTATGTGAATTATGATACGGCAGAGGCGGTGATTATCTCTATGGAAATGTCACCGGGCAACAACATTGTGGCTTTCGGCAAGGAAGTGGAAAAACGCATCGAAAAAGTGAAGCAGACGCTGCCGCCGGATGTGCAAATTCATAAAATCACCAATCAGCCGCAAGTGGTAAACGATTCGGTGTTGTCTTTTTTGCGCGACTTATTGATCTCTATCATTGTCATCATCGTGGTGATGATGTTGCTGTTCCCGCTGCGTACGGCTTTGGTGGCCAGCACGAGCGTGCCGGTCTGCACGGCCATCACCTTGGGTTTTATGTATTTGTGCGGCATTGAGTTAAATACGGTTACCTTGGCCGCGTTGATTGTGGTGCTGGGTTTGATTGTGGATGATTCGGTGATTATCATTGACGGTTATGTCGATTTTCTGAATGAAGGGCATTCTCGTTGGTATTCGGCGGTGACGAGTACCAAACAGCTGTTTGTGCCGATGTCGTTGGCTACTTTGGCCATTTCGGGTATGTTTTTTCCAATGACGAAGATCATTACGGGACCATTGGGCGATTTTGTGCAATTGTTCCCTTGGACCATTACTTTCGCCTTGGTGGCTTCTATTTTCTATGCGGTCTGGGTGATTCCTTTCCTGTCAACGCAGTTTATCAAAAGGCGTCTGCCCACACAGCAAATTGGAAAATTTGAAAAGGCACAAAACTGGTTTTTTGATTTTCTGCAAAATACATACAATAAAATATTGGAAAAATGTTTTGTTCATCCTGCCATTACCATTTTATGCACCGTTTCGGCAGTGTTGTTGGGGGTTGTTTTGTTTTTGAATTTGGATGTGCAGATGTTGCCAAAAGCCGACAGAAATTGTTTTGCGGTGGAAATTCATTTGCAGGAGGGAAGCACTTTGGACCAGACTGCCGTCGTTGCCGACAGCTTGAGCCAAATCTTGCGGCAAGATAAGCGGGTGAAGGGAATTACTTCGTTTGTGGGCTGCGCTTCGCCACGTTTTCACGCGACTTACGCTCCGCAAATGGCCAAAAAAAGCTATGCGCAGTTTATTGTCAATACGACTGGCGAGGATGATACACGGGCCTTGTTGAAAGAATACGGACCAAAATACGAACACTATTTTCCCAATGCTTACGCCCGTTTTAAGCAGATGGACTATCAGGCGGTGGGAAATCCTATCGAAATCCGCTTGTCTGGTGGGGATTTGGACTCGTTGAAGGTGGCGGCCGACTCCTTGAAACGGTTTTTGAGTACGATTCCTGAACTGACTTGGATTCATTCGGATTTGGATGAAATCAGCCAAAACATCAGGGTGGTGCTGAATACGGATGAGGCCACGCGTCTGGGCGTGACACAAAGTGTTCTGTCGCTTTATCTGTCGTCGGTGCTGGGCGGCCAGGAGTTGACCACGGTTTGGGAAGGCGACTACAAGGTGCCTGTGATGTTGTATTCTTTGCAGGAAAATGACGATATGTCCTATCAGGATTTGGAATCGGTGATGATTCCGACTTCCATTCCCGGAACCTGGGTTCCGCTGCGTCAAGTGGCGACCGTGATGCCGGAATACCACGACGCAACCATCAACAGACGCAATAGTGTGCGTACGGTGACGGTGGGTGCCGATATCAAGTACGGTTTTAGCGAGCCCAGGTTGATGAAGCAAATTAAAAATTACGTGGAGAATGATTTCAATACCTATAAACCCGAAAATGTGTTGGTGGAATATGGAGGTTTGAGTGGGGCGAATGATAGTGTAATTCCACAGATAGTCGTGTCGATTTTGGCTGCATTGCTGGTGCTGTTTGCCTTTCTGCTATATCATTTTCATCATATCAAGTTGGTGATGCTGAATATGTCGGCATCGTTTATCTGTATTTTCGGGGCAACCCTCGGATTGACGCTCTTCGGCTTGGATTTCAGTATCACGGCAGTGTTGGGTTTGGTCAGTTTAATCGGTATTATTGTAAGAAATGGTATCATTATGTTTGAATATGCTGAAATGCTGCGTTCAGATCACCATTTGTCGGCACGGGAAGCCGCTTTTGAGGCGGGCAAGCGCCGGTTGCGCCCGATTTTCCTGACTTCTGCAGCCGCAGCGTTAGGTGTGGTGCCGATGATTATCGCTCACACATCGCTGTGGATGCCAATGGGCGTGGTCATCTGTTTCGGTACGATTTTCTCATTTCCTTTTGTTGTAACGCTCTTGCCGGTATGTTATTGGCAACTTTTCGAAAGTAATGATAAAAAAATGAATTTGGCTTTTATCAAACATCTTAAAAAACACGTTGTTACCGTGATGTTGTTGTGTCTGGCGATGCCGTTTGCTTCCGCTCAGTCTTTGTCGCTGGATAGTTGCAAAACTTTGGCATTGCAGAATAACGTGGCGGTGAAGAATGCCGCTTTGGATGTGCTGGCGGCGCGCAAAGTGCAAAATCAGGTGCTCACCAAATATTTTCCCAATATCAGTGTCGTGGCAGGCGGCTACCAAACGTTGAATCCATTGATTGAATTTGGTATTGAAGACGTGAAAAACGCGGAAGCACGTCAAATGCTTTACAATATGTATGCTGAATATGGCGCCACGACGGGTTTGCCCAATAGCATTTCGTTGTGTGAAAAGGGAATGGCAGTGGGGGCCACGGCGGTGCAGCCCGTGTTTATGGGCGGACAAATCGTAAACGGGAGCAAATTGGCGAAAGTAGGCGTTGAGGCGGCGGAATTGCAGAACGAACTGACCAAGGAAAAATTGGTGCAGCAAACGGAAGAGGGCTATTGGCTGGTGGTTTCACTTCAGGAAAAAAAGAAAACCTTGCAGCAGGCAATGGTTTTCCTGGACACGCTTTACAGAGATGTTTCCGCGGCCAAAGAGGCAGGTCTGGTGACCCAAAACGACCAGTTAAAAGTAGTGCTGAAGCAAAATGAGTTCAAATCAAATATGTTGAAGGTCAATAATGGAATCGTGCTCGCCACGATGGCCTTGTGCCAGGTGATTGGTGTGGAGTATTCTGATAATCTGCAGTTGACGGACGTGATAGGAGATTATCCTGTTGAGTTGGAAGAAAAAGATGCGGCATCGGCAGTTTCACGGCGCAAAGAATCACAATTGCTGAACTTGAATGTGCGCGCCGAGCAGTTGAAGAAGAAAATCACTATCGGGGAAACGCTGCCTCATATTATGGTTGGAGCAGGAGCCTCGTACGGAAATTTGATTCTGGACCGCTATAAATTCAATGGTCTGGCTTTTGCCACGGTGCAAGTGCCGTTAACCAATTGGTGGGAAACCGCCTATAAGATCCAACAGCAGAAAATTATGATTCAAAAGGCAGAAAACGACCGTAGTGACTTGACACAAAAAATGATGCTTGAAGTGCAGCAGGCCTGGAATAATTTGGATGAAGCCGCCAATCAAATCGAATTGATGAAAGTGACGGTTCAAGATGCCGAGATTAATTCTCAGACTTCATTGGTCAATTATCAGGCGGGAATGATACCTATTTCTGAACTCCTGGAGGCGCAAACCCTGTACAGGCAGGCACAAGACCAGTTGGTGGATGCCCAAATCTCCTTCAAAATCAAGTGGGCACGTTATCAGACGTTGGTGAAATAGTTGAGTTATCACAGTCTAAAACCGATGGGGTGGGTATTCCTGTCTGCTGATTTGTCATCAGCTTGCAGTTTAGCCAATGTTTGGTTGATGAGTTCAAGCTGTACGCCTATTTCATCGTTGAGTTTCGCCTGCAGTTGGTTAAGGTCGTTTTGGTTACGGAGAACATCTTCCACATAGTGGTTGAGGTTATCGACTTTGTGGTTGAGCTGTTCAATGCGCAAATTTTCCCGAACTATGTTTGCCAAGGTCTGACGCATCGCTACAAATGCCCGCATAATGTTGATGTTGACCTGAATGGCGATGGGACTGCGTAGCAGTCCAGAAAGCATGGCAATACCTTCTTGGGTAAATGCAATTGAACCATATCTATTTCCACCCCAACTTGAGGTGCCATTTTGGCACCTCAAGATTGTATTCGTCTCGTTATCAGATAATTCAAACATAAAATCAGAAGGGAAACGTTCTATATTTCGTCGGACTTGTCTAGTTAATTGTTTGGTTTCAACTTGATATAATTCAGCTAAATCCCTATCCAACATCACTCTTTGGTCGCGGATTAGGTAGATTTTGGATTGAATACTATCAATATCAAAGCTGTCCATTGCGATAATGTGTTTTTCTAAATCTTCCATAGTATTCAGTATTAAAATTTCTACCGTCAAAGATACTACATTTCGATGATAATTTTAATCGTAAAACACTGTTTTATAGATGCTTGAAAAACTGCAAGAAACAATACCATTCTTGTCAACATAATATTAAAAATGTGCTACTTTTAATTTTTGACATTTACGTCCACATACCCATCGGTGGGGATAAATTTCGGAAGAAATTCTATCGGGGTCGGCAAAGCAATGGAAAGTTGATTAGAACCCAATAAAATCCAATACTTGTTTACGGTCTGACTCGAAACTTAATTCTTCTATGCAGTCGGCATAATTATTGGGGTCGATGCAGGAAGAGTAGGCGTATTTCAAAAATTCGACCTTGGTTTTGTCGAAGTCGAAGGCTTGTGACAGACGTTTGATTTGGTGAGAGCCCAAGTTTCGGTTTTTCACGATTGATTTTGCCAATGACAATCTGTTGTCATCAAAAGATTCTTTGCGGATTTGCTGATACCAGTGTTCCACTTCTTCGAAAGTGCAGATATGCGCACCTCCTGATGTTGGCGTTGGTTGCGCTATGGCTTGATGATGAGGTTGTTTGGCTTGGGCGATGAGTTCCAACTGATTGTGCACGACATCATACGATACGAAAAAGGTTTCGGCCGGTTTTTTTGCATTGTAATGCATCATTGTAATTTTGTCGGCAGGATATTTGAGTACGACATATATATCGTGAGGACCGAGAGAAAGGTTGGGAATAGTAATTTCGCTAAGAATTTTAGAGCTGAGGAGATTGCCGTCCACATAGACCATAAATGATTCATTGTGGTGGAGGGCGGCGAGGGTTAGGGAAGAGGAGGGCTGTGGAGGTTCTTGATGCCTTGGGAATTTGGGTCTGGGTTGCGCTATGGCAGAGATGCAAATAAGGCATAGCGAAAGTAAAAAGAATGTCTTTTTCAGCATAATTTGTATTTTCATTTTTGGATGTATTGGTTTTCTAAATTATTATGGAATCCAACGGCGGATAATTTCTGTAATTTTGCCGTTTTCGATGGTTACGAGCGTGTTTAGTGAATGGAAATCCCTGCGGCTGTCTTTTAGATTTTCAAGATAGAGTTTCTGATTGGTGCGTATGGTGTCGTTTGGGTCTCTGGGATCAAGGCCGCAGTCAATGATGACGAAATCTTCGGCCAATGCCACTTCTGCCTTTCCCAGATTAGTATAAACGGCATGGTCATCCCAGATTTTGGCAACATAAGTTCCTCCTTCGTGGCCAACAAGCCAGCAGCCACCTTCTTCCAAACCCCCGTTGATGCTGATACCGCCATCGGTTTTTTCTATCGTGTTGACAACCATGGGTTGAGATTCGTAGATAAGCGTATCCCCCACCTTTATTTGAGAAATTTCCACCGCATCATATAAATCTTTATTGAAAATGTTCATTGAGAGCATTCCATTCCAAATGTGCATTTCTGAATCTGCTATCCTATTTTCGTCAAGAAGAGTTTTGTTAGAATCTGCCATAATCCAACGAAAATCGTCAGGTCTAAAAGAAGCCGGAACCGTGCAGTCTTTTAAGTTTTCAACGGAATAACCAGCTGGAAGTGGTTTAATTAGCTTGTAATCAATTTTTTGCGCACATCCAAATAAGAAGGATGATAACGCTAACAGAGCAAATACTTTTTTTGTTTTCATTATCATTTTATTGTGTTTTTTTGTTGAAGTTCCCAAAAAGCGACAGCACTGGCTGCTGCGACATTTAACGAATCCACGTTGTGTTGCATAGGAATTTTAACCACATAATCGCAAGTGGCAATAGTGTTGGGGGATAATCCGTCTCCTTCGGTGCCCATCACTATCGCTAACTTTTTTTCGTTTTTCAAAATGGGATTATCCAAGGTGATGGCATTTTTTGAGAGTGCCATCGCCGCGGTCTGGAACCCCATTTCGTGTAATTTTGCGATTCCATTCAGCGGCCAGTCTGCAGTGTCGTGACTGATGAAGGCCCATGGAATTTGAAAAACCGTGCCCATACTGACACGTACTGTACGGCGGTTGAGCGGATGGCAGCAATCGGGTGTTAGCAGCACTGCATCCATCCCGAGGGCGGCAGCGGAGCGGAAAATGGAGCCTTCGTTGGTGACATTGGTAATGCCGTCGATGACCACTACACGGCGTGCGTTGGCACAAGCGTCAGTAAGGTTTTGGTCGGCAGGGCGCTTCATGGCGCAGAGCATTCCCTTGGTTAGATGATAACCGGTAATTTGAGTCAGCAGATTGATGTTGGCGGTATAGATGGGAATGTTGGGACAGCGTTCAATGACGTTTTTGGCATGGCTTTCAAGGATTTTGTCTTCCACCAGGATGGATATGGCTTCGTAGCCGGCGTCTAAGGCAATTTCGATGACCTTGGGACTTTCCGCTAAGAAAAAGCCGTTTTCGGGCGATTTCTTGTTTCGCATCTGGGCTTCCGTCAACATCGAAAAAATATCGACCCCCGGCATATCAAGTGTGGTAATTTCAATTATGTTCGCCATACGTACTTCATACAATATTATTTTGCAAACTTACATAAAATTCGAGAATTTTGTATATCTTTGCATTAAAATTATTGTTATGAAACCAAATGTTTATTTTGAGGATTCCACGATTCAACCCAGTGACTTTCAGATAGCGGCAGCAAACCAGCAGTTCATCGTCAAGGTGTATGGCTGGATGTGTTTCGCATTGGCCATTACAGGCTTCGTTTCTTTGTTTGTCTGCCATTTTAGGCCACTCATCAACTTTTTTATGTCCAATACGGGTCTGTTCTTCGGTCTATGTATTGCGGAAGTCGTTCTCGTGTTTGTTCTTGCTGCCCGCGTAAATAAGATGTCTCTTTTCAATTGCGCACTCTGCTTCATTCTGTATTCCGTGCTCAATGGTATTACTTTGGCTCCGATTTTCTTGATTTACACACAAAGCTCCATTGCCACCACTTTCTTCATCTTGTCGGGCACTTTCGCCGCAATGTCGCTTTTTGGCTACTTCACCAGACAGGACTTGACCCGTTGGGGCAATATCCTCATTATGGTATTGTTAGGTGTGATTGTGGCCACGCTGATTAATCTTTTCGTTCACAGCACCGCCATCTATTGGATAACGACTTACGCCGGCGTGTTTATCTTTGTCGGCCTTATCGCCTATGATACCCAGAAACTGAAAGAAATGAATATGATGGGCATTGAAGATTCTGAAATGGGCAGGAAGGTGGCCATAATGGGAGCCCTTACGCTTTATCTCGATTTCATCAACTTATTCATCTATCTGTTGAGAATTTTTGGCAAGGAAAGATAAATCCTTTATCAGCAAAAAATATAAATTTTATATTAAAATACTGATTTAATGATATTTATATTGTTTGAAAAAAGTATGGATTTTTTTGTCCGATAATTAAAAAAAATTGTATTTTTGCACTCACAAACTGCCCAATGGTGTAATTGGCAACACTACAGATTCTGGTCCTGTCATTGGAGGTTCGAGTCCTCCTTGGGCAACAAATTCCTTTCTTATGTTAGTCATTGGCATTGCCGGTGGTTCCGGTTCCGGAAAAACTTCAGTCGTAAAAAAAATCATCAGTTCTCTTCCCCAAGAGAGAGTTGCTGTTTTGTCGCAAGACGCTTATTACAAAGATAATGGCGACATATCGCAAGAAGAACGGGAGAAAATCAATTTTGATCATCCATCAGCCATTGAATGGCCTCTTATGATTCGTCAGATAAGTGAATTAAAGGCAGGTTGCAGTGTGCAAATGCCAACCTATTCGTATGTTACCTGTAAGCGAGGAGAAGAAACCGTCACGGTAAATCCTGCCGAGGTGCTAATTGTGGAAGGAATTCTGATTTTCACCAGTCCGGAGTTGTGTGATATTTTGGACTTGAAGGTTTTTGTCGATACCGAAGCCGACGAGCGACTCATCCGCATCATACAGCGGGATGTTGTGGAACGCGGACGTGGCTTGGATAAGTCTATCCGCCATTATCGGACCTACGTAAAGCCGATGCACGAATCCTTTATCGAACCCACGAAAAAGTATGCGGACATCATCATTCCTGTGGGAGGTTTTAATGAAAAAGGGATAGATATACTTACTTCCAAAATCAAGCAGACTTTGGCAATACAGTAAAGAAATTTTAGAATTTTCCTCCGGCGCCTCCGCCGCCAAATCCACCACTGCCGCCGAAACCTCCGAAACCACCGCCTCCGAAGCCTCCTCCAAAGCTTCCGCCTCCGTATCCGCTTCGGCCATGACGTCCTCCGCTACCCAGCAATGCCGCCCAAAGCGCCGCTTTTGCCGCCGCATCCAAGGCATCGTCTCGCTGGTCACCAGAACCGCCACCCTTGTTGCCCTTCTCGGAATTATTATTTGCAATAGAAAGAATAACCACCGAAACGATGATGAAAAATATCATCAATAGGATATAAATCACATCATTGCCGTCAACATCACGCACCACGCTGATTTCACCCGCCACCACGGGGAGTATCACATCCAACCCCTTGACAATAGCTTCATAATAATGTCCTTGCGTCAGTTCCGGAATAAACTGCTCGTTGATAATGCGCTTGCACGCTGCATCAGGCAGAACGCCTTCCAGGTCGTATCCCGTTGCGATAAAAATGTCGCCATCTCCTCCTTTGGGACTGCTGGGTTTGATGAGGATGACGACGCCGTTATTGTAACTTTTGTCTTTTACCCCCCATTTGTCACCAATCTCGTAGGCAAATTCGGCGGCCTCATAACCGCCAAGGTCATTCACGATGACCACGCAAATCACATTGGAAGTGGAATCGTTGAAAGCGACCAGGCGGTATTCCAACTCATTCACCTGCTGAGATGTCAACACTCCGGCAAAATCATTAACCAGACGTGGCGGATCGGGTGGCGGCGGAATTTGTGCCCAACCGATTATCGCCCACGTGGCAGCCAATAAGAAAAGAATGACTTTTTTCATTAATCAAAGTTGAAATCCACTTCTGGAGCATTTTCTGCACCTTCTTTGGCCTTGAAATATCCTTTTTTGTCAAAGCCAAACATTCCTGCGAAAATATTATTTGGAAAACGACGAACGGCAGTATTGTAGCTCTGTACCACTTCGTTGAATTTCTTGCGTTCTACTGTAATGCGGTTTTCGGTTCCTTCCAATTGTGACTGTAATTCAAGGAAGTTTTGGTTGGCTTTGAGTTCAGGATAGCGTTCTACCACCACCATCAGGCGGTTCAAGGCAGAACTCAGTTCATCTTGCACCTGTTGAAATTTGGCAATGTTTTCTTCAGTTAGATTTGAAGGATCAACTTGCACGGAAGAAGCTTTTGAACGGGCGTTGATGACGGATTCCAAAGTTCCCTTTTCAAAATCGGCGGCTCCCTTGACGGTTTTTACCAAGTTTGGGATCAGGTCGGCACGGCGTTGATATACGTTTTCAACTTGTGCCCACGCTTGTTGCACGGTTTCATCCAATTTTACCAGTTTGTTGTAAATGCCGCTTACAATGGCTATCAGGGCAACGATGGCTCCGATGATGATTAAGATTTTTACTGTTTTACTCATTTTAATTATATTTTTAATTTTGTTATTTGATTTTTACGCACATAAATGCTGAATTAGGATTTTGGTTCCAATGCCGATGAGAATGATGCCTCCAATGATTTCGGCGTAGGAGGGTTTGATGCGTTGGGATAGAAATTTGCCCATATAAATTCCAATAATCGAGAGTGCGAAGGAGAATAGACCGATTATCAGAACCGAAAACCATATATTGACCGCCAGCATTGAAAAACTAAAACCTACAGCCAGGGCGTCGATGCTGGTGGCAATAGACAAAATAAGTAAGGTGGTGGGTTTCATCACGTCGATTTTTTCCTCGTCGGCTGAAGGATGAACAGCTTCGAAAATCATTTTTCCACCAATAAAAAGAAGGATTCCAAAGGCAATCCAATGATCAACGACCGCGCAGTAATTGACGACGATTTCGCCGCCAAAATAGCCGATAACCGGCATCATAGCTTGAAAGAAACCAAAGAAGAGACCAACAATGCATGCGTGCTTAAAACGGAGTTCCGGCTGTAGTCCGCCTGCCGAAAAACTGACGGCGAAGCAGTCCATGGCAAGTGCAATCGAAAGGAAAATCAGTTCTATTAAGCTCATTGTATTAATCTTTCATTAGTTGCATTGTACAGAAACGGAAATAGTCACCCTTTTGTTGCATCAGTTCTTCGTGCGTTCCTTCTTCGCTGATGTGGCCGTCTTTTACAAAGAGAATGGTGTCGGCATTGCGGATGGTGGATAGGCGGTGGGCAATGATAATGGCGGTACGGTCTTTCAGCAATTCCTGAATGGCTTGTTGAAACAGGTATTCCGATTCGGTGTCCAAGGCCGAAGTGGCTTCGTCGAGAATGAGAATCTGCGGATTGCTTAAGAGAGCCCGTGCAATACTGATTCTTTGCCTTTGGCCTCCGGAAAGCCGCATTCCGCGATCTCCTAAAACCGTTTGATAGCCATTTTCCATTCCCATAATGAAATCGTGGGCCTGGGCAACTTTGGCGGCGGCTTCCACTTGTTCTTTGCTGACATCATTCATACCAAAGGTGATATTGTTATATACCGTATCGTTGAATAACATCACGTCTTGGTTGACAATGCCGAAAATTCTTCTCAAATCGCTGATTCTGTAGCGGTTGATATTGATTCCGTCTAAGGTGATTTCTCCTGCGGATACATCGTAGAACCTTGGAAGCAAATCTACTAAAGTTGATTTTCCCGCACCGGAAGCCCCTACCAATGCGATGGTTTTTCCTTTTTGCAATTCAAAATTAACGTCATTGAGGACATCGTATTTGCCGTTAATCAGATTATCATTATAAGAAAAACCAACATTTTTGTATTCGATTTTATCTTTAAATTCCAAAAGTGAAATGGGATGTTCGTCTTCCACAATAACTTCTTCACCATCAATAATTTCGTATATTCTTTCTGCGGAAGCGAGTCCTTTTTGAATGGTATAGACGGAAGTTACCAGGGTCTTTGCCGGAGAAATAATTCTGGCGAATACCAAAATATACAAAACGAATATTCCACCGTTAAAAAGACTTTCCGGAGCAAAAAGGCCTCCGAGCAGAAGTATGAGCATCAAGGCAAAAATACTGAGAAATTCAACTAATGGAGACCCCAATTCGTTGATTCTGAATATTTTCTTGTTTAATTTATAAAATTCGTGATTTTCATTTTTAAAATTTTCAGACATAAAATCAATGGCGTTATATGCCTTGATGATTCGCAAACCACTGATGGTTTCTTCAAAAATGGCACTTAAGCGGCCCAGCAGTTGTTGTGCTTTGACGGATTTTCGCTTGATACTTTTGCCGATGATGGTGATAAAATACCCTGAGATGGGCAAGATAATGAGAACCAATATCGTTAATTTGGCACTGATGCTGAAAAGCACGATGAGGAATATGGTCACAATAAAAGGATCTCGGCAAATGGAATGCAGCGTGGCAATAATGGACCATTCCACTTCTTGCACGTCGGCGCCCATACGGTTGAGAATGTCTCCCTTTCGGTGCTTGGTATAAAACGAAAGAGGCAGAATGATGAGTTGATGGTAGATTTCGCTTCGTAGTTGATTCAAAATCCCGCAACGTATGGCGGAAAGGAAAAATGCGGCCATATAGCGGCATAAATTGGACAAAAATGAAAGCACAATCATTGTCCCGGCAATGTAAAACAAGGCGGCAAGTTTTCCGTACGAACTGATAATCAAATACATAAAGTGGTAAAAACTGTTGATGGCATAATCAACACTCAAGGCAAATTCAGGCTTGGCCGTGACAGCTTTGGTTTGTTCAAACAGTACCTGCAAAAACGGTACCACCATCGAAAGCGAGAAGATGGAAAAAATCGAATAAAGCAAATTGAAAAATATAATAAGCGCAATATTACCCTTGTAAGGCAGCACGTGTTTGAAGAGACGGATAATAAGCTTCATTTTTTTCAATTTAAAACGCAAAAATACAAATAATTGTTTTATCTTTGCAAAGTTAATAATATTCTAATGTAATATGAAAAAAATATTAATATCATTGATTTTTGTTGGCTTTTCGATGGTTGTTTTTGCACAAAGAGATAGCACGAAATGCTTGATTTCGTTTTACAATGTGGAAAATTTGTATGAGCCGGAGAATGATTCGTTGTTTAAGGATGATGATTTTACGCCAGAAGGGATGTACCATTGGACGTATGGCAAGTATGTCAAGAAAATCAACAATATTGCCAAAGTGCTGATAGCTATGGGGGAAGGCGATCCACCGGATATTGCGGCGATGGCGGAAGTGGAAAACGACAAGGTGTTCCAGCGATTTTGCCATCATTCGCCGTTGCAAAAGTATCATTACGGCTTCGTTCATTTTGACGCGCCGTATGTTCGTGGTGTGGAAACGGGTTTGTTGTATCGAAAGGACAGGGTGCGGATTCTCCATTCGGAAGCGATTCCGATAGTTTTCCCGTTTGAGCCGTCAACCAAAAACCGTGACATTTTATATGTGGCGGCGCAAATATGCGGGGGCGACACTTTGCATCTTTTTGTTAATCATTGGACTTCTCGTTATGGTGGGTACGGTGCAACCATTCCCAAAAGAAATTATTATGCCCAAGTGCTTCGTTTGCGAGTGGATTCGTTGCTGTCTGCCAATGCCGATGCAAAAATCGTGATTGTGGGTGATTTTAATGATTATCCGACCGACGAAAGCGTGAGCCAGACATTGGGCGCGTGCAATATGAAAAAAACGGACACGGCGGCATTGTACAATTTGATGTATCGGTTTTTGGAGATGAACAATGTGGGAACGCACAAGCACGAGGATTTTTGGGGTTGCCTGGATCAGGTAATTGTTTCAAAACCGCTATTGACAGCTTCCGATACTTCTTTGCGTATTGTTGAAAATCAGGCCCATATTTTCAAAGATGATTTTATGGTGTTGGATGATGAAAAGTATGGCGGATACAAAGTTTTTCGAACTTTTTTGGGTCCTCGATATCTTGGCGGTTATGGCGACCATTTGCCGGTTTATATCGTTTTGGAAAATAGGAGTCGCTTGGTTCAACGGGAATGATTAGTGGGTTTTTCGTTGTTCCATTTCTTCCTCAAAAAGCAATGTTCTAATTTCGGACAATTGTGCTGTGCTTAATTCGTCAAAAGAAAAATCTTGTTGAAGGAATGAGGGAATGGTGCGTTGGGTGAGAAAAGGCAGATTTTCTCGCAAGGATTGTTCGTCACTGACGGAAAGCTGGCTTTGTTCGCGTTTTAGGAATTGCATAATGCGCAGTCCATCGGCTTTTTCGTGAAAAGCGTGTCTGAAGTGGGCTAAATCTTTGGCATTTTTGCGAAGTGGCTGCCACAAATTGTCATCTTTGAATTGCTTTTCTAAGAAATCGATGAATTGATAGTGTTGGTCTTTTTGATAAAGTTCATCAATTAAATCGTAACATTTTTTGACTTCATCAAAAAGGGAAAAATGATATATGGGATAACTGTCCCAAATGCCTTGACTTCCTTTGCGAATGGCGGGACCTGTGCCGAAAAAGACGCGGTCGGAAAATCGGGCGGCGGGATACACCAGTTCGTCGTTCCAGTTGTTGATGGGGGACATTTTGCGAAGTTTCTGTAACAGGTAAAAGTCCTCACCGCTTTTCATCGGGGTAATGCCGTTGATTTTTTTCAATGCCTTGATTTTTACGGCAATGGCCGATCCAATGGCGGTGAAACTGTAGGGACATCTAATGCGAAAGAGATTCAACAGGCAGTTTCGCATATAGATTTCGTAACGGAGAATGGCTCTGTTGGCTTGGTCGTCGTTGGTGAGCGGGTGAAAGTAGGGCACCGAAATTGCGTTTTGCTCAGGGTGCCGCTCAAAATTTTGTGCGATGGATTCCACATAATGTGGTCCGAAAACGGTGTCGGCGTCCATACTGATGAGAATGTCGTCATCAGCTGCGTGGCATACGATTTGTTCAAAAAGTACTTTTCGGGCAAAACCGACGCCGAAGTTTTTGTCGTCCCATCCCTTGCCTTTGGAACTTTTGTCGATAAGGTGCAAAGGAAAAGGAAATTGTTGCGACTGTAGCCATTTCAGCAAAGTTTGATTATGCTGGCAGATGGCCTGTTTTTCTGGGTTTTCCCACCAGCTTTCAGGCTGATTGACGCAAATACCGACTTCAAAATGATGCCTTCCTTGCTGATGGGCAAGCGCTTGCATCGTTTGAGGAAGAAAATCGAGTTCGTCTAAGGCGGGAATGGCAATGAAAAGTCGCACAATTAGTCTTTTAAGGGGTTGGCAATGAATGGTTTTTTCTGCAAGTTGATATCAGGATTCTTGTTCAGTTCAAGTTCTTCAAAAAGTATGGCTTTGGGCAAAATAAAGCTGACGGGTACTCCGTAGAGTTGAAAGTCGTTGGATGCGGGCCAGGCGTTTATTTTTTGTCCGCTCATCAGGGTATTGAAGACCTGTTGCTCGGATGATACGGTGGCTACGTGTTTGAACGTCTTGAGTTTGGGAGTTGACAATTGAGCCATACGAACCAATTTTTCTTCGCCTGTTTTGACGTTGATCTGATAACAGTAGGTCGGAATTAAATGGTTATCGCTGATGTCTTTTATCTTGGTGACGATATATCCGTATTCATAATCTTCGGATTTGGCCAAGGTCATCAATTTCTTTTTGAGTTGTTGATAGGAACTTTTGTTTTTGCCGGTCATTTCAATAACGCCGGGTGCCAAGGCAGTTTGCAGTTTGTTTTCGCTGAGGACCAGACGATTGTGTCCGTTGCTGAATGGAGCTTTGTCGGCGGGTTCTCTGTTATTTAGCAATTGCATCAAAACACCGTCCTCAATCAAAAGGGTTTCATCATCGGAAGTATAGCCGTCGGCATCGTGTTGGAAACTGCCGATGAGGGGTATGCCGTTGTATTGCGTGAGCGTGTTGCGGCTGCGGAGGCTTAGGTCTCTGGAAATGACCTTTTTATTTAGAAACGAAACGAGAGAGTTGTCTTTATCGGCATAGTCGCCATACATAGATGCTATCTCCGAAGAAGAAAAAATGGGTTTTCTGGAAGCCATTAATCCGTTGTCGGCTTGGAAAAAGCATTGTTCTATAAGCGTGGCGGCGGCGTCGTCGGCAAAAACGATGGGACCGCTGTAGGCATCTTCTACCACGGGAGCCCTACGAAGTTGCTCAAGTCGGTCGGCAAAGTCTGCGATTTGCTTTTGTAATTCATTGGTGGAAGGAAGTTGCGAAATGTCTTTGCGATAAATCCAGAGATGGTCGGATAAAGGTTCCCCGTCGTCCGTCAAAGTTTCTGCAAAAATATGGATTCCCACAAGGTTAAAAGCTTTTTTATATTGCAATCCTTCGCTGTTTCGATAGTAGGCATTGCCTTGATAGGCATAGAAATTTACACCTGAATTGGTGAATTCTGGATAGTTGGAAAATATATTTGACAGTTCGTTGATGGTGTTTTCGTATTGTAATCTGTCAATGGTTGAAGAAGATTCTTCTTCCGAGAAATTGGCAAAAACGATGGAACTTCTGTCGGGAAGGTCGAGTTGCTTTTGGGGAATATTTTGCTGCTCGATGGCCGCATTTTTGGCTTCCAGATGTTCGGCATTGGTTTTGTAGAGCTTGTCGGTAGTGAGCCACAGATTATAGCGGATATTGTAATAATCATTATCGATAGGCATACTTCCCATTGTGCCGCTGTTTCTAAAAATCAAAGAGTTCATATCGAAGTAATGCTGGTTGTTGCGTTTGTCGTTGCCGACCAAAACGGTAACGTCTTTGTCGCGGCAAGGCCTTTGGAACGAGGTGATAATGCCGCCGAGCGAACTGCGGATGCCTGTAATGGTGGCATCAGAAATCAAATAGCTGATGAAGTAGGGTGATTTAAGGTCTTTGATTTGCAAGGAAGTCATATTTTGTTCCAATTCGTCCTCCATCGCTTCAAAACAAGTGGTTTCAAAATTGTCGGTGTTGAAAATTTGACTGTAATTTTTAGGGATGATGGGTGGGCGTTGTTGGCTTTTGCTTTTTTTCTGCATTTCGATTTGCTTGATGAAGAGAGCAGGAGAGCAACAGCCGACGGGTACCCAACCTGATTCCGCACCGCAAGTGCCGGCGAAGTTTCCGTGTTCGGTGCCGGCAGCTTCAATCTTGGAGAACATCGACAATGGGGTGCCGACCAAATCAACGCCGCGTACTAATTCGTCGGGTCTCCCGTCAACATAGATGCGATACACTTCCAAGGGAGTTACGTTGAAAGCGTTGGGGGAATAGCGGCCGGTAGTCGTAAATCCCCCTTGAACACTGGCAAATAGGTAGCCGTAATCTTTGCCTTGTGCCTTGGCTTCGGCAATAAGCATTGCTCGAAGCTGTTCGTCGGTATAGGGATGTTCCGTTTCAACGATGAGGTTGGATTGGCGCGAAACAGGTTGATAACCCGCTTGTGAACGGGCGTGACCATTGGATAAGGGGAAACTGTCAATGGGTGTTCGTGTCATCAGGAATTTTTTCAAGATTCCGTGATCCACGACTTTAACCTGATAACCGAAAAATCCTTCGTCATCATATTTGTAACTGCCATTCAATGGAATATCCTTATAAAATAAAATGGATGGGTCAAAAATAACCGAAAGGTCCGTGGGAAGCACTTGCTCATTGAGTTTCTGTTTGAATGTCTGTCCATCCGTACTTTGTTTAAGTCGTTGTCCTTCAATACGATGTCCGAAAATTTCGTGGAAGAACACGCCTGCGGCTTCTTTGGATAATAAAGCGGGTCCTGTATAAGGATCTACGACGGGAGCTTTGACCAGTTGACTGATTTTGCCATTCAGGTTTTGCACGTCAGCCAACATCGTTGATTGGTCGGGGAGCTGCTGTGGCGTATGGGCAAAATAGGATTGATACAAAGGCAGATACATTCCATCTGCAGCTTGTCCTTCCACATTGACGAACAGATGGCAAAAAGTGTTGTTTTGTACGATGCTGGTGTTGTCGCTATTGACAAAATATTTGCGTAAAATCGTAAATTGAATTAGACTGCTGCCTTCTTGTGCGTCTTTGTTATGGTTGAAGACCGCGGATAATTCCTTGAGCCGTTGAATCCATAGCGTTTCGTCTAACGAAAGGTCGGTGACGGCTGGTTCAAAATAAACCTCTTGGGCGGCGGTGGAATAGTCCGGGGCGTGGTCTTCCTCTTCGGCTTTAACGGCAACGTTGGCCTTGACTTTGTCATATCGTTGCTTGGCCTCACGAAAGGCCTTGTCGGTTTCGCGCCATAAAATTTGGGCGATGGCTTTGGAATCGTCGGTAAGGGGTAGTTTGATGCTTGACGTTCCCATAATAAAATAATCAGAATAGTCGTCACGTAGTTCGTGGAAATTATCCATCTCAAAATTGCCCACGCGGACTTGTACCGTCAATATGCGTTCGCGTTTTTGATTATTCTCCACCAAACTGCCAAATGAACTGCCGATATAGTGTGTGATTTCGTCATCCACACGATAGCTGAGCAGATAAACTCCGGCTTGATCCTTGTCAAATTGGGCTTTGTTTTTGTTCAATTCTTTTTGGAGAATTTCCAGTAATGCGTCGCTTTGTTGGGAAAATGATGAAACTACGGTCATCAACAACAACAAGAAAATCCCAAAAGTTTTTATTGTTTTCATAATGGTTGTTTTTAATGAAAGAAGGAAATTAGAACGAATTTCTTTCTTATAACGGCAAAAATGTGCTTTTATTGTCTTTATTATTAATGTTTTTTTCTTATTAAGAAGGGTATAATGCTCAAAAATAATCCAGATGAGTTGAAAATTGTGATATTTCGTAGAAGATTTTATTCTTTTCAGTATGAAATTTTGAAGAAAATATTAGTTTTTGTGGATTTTATCGAAAATTTTGAGGGTGTTTTCGGTGGTGACAGCCATAACGGTTTCTATGGTTTCACCAGTGATTTCCGCCACTTTTTGGGCAATGATGGGAATATAGCTGCTTTCGTTGGTTTTGCCGCGGAATGGCACGGGGGCAAGGTAGGGGGAGTCGGTTTCCAAAACGATGTGATGCAAGCCCACCTCTCTAACGATGTCTTGCAGCTTGTTGTTTTTGAAAGTGACGACACCGCCCACGCCTAAGGCAAATCCAAAACGAATGCCCCATTGGGCTTCCTGAATGCCGCCAGAAAAGCAATGCAGTACGCCTTTCAGTCCGCAATGGTCAAATTTCTTTAGCACGGGAATGGCTTCTTCGTAGGCATTGCGGATGTGCAGGGACAGGGGCATTCGGCGTTCTTTTGCCCAATTGAGTTGGGTTTCAAAGATTTCTATTTGTTCCTTTTCATATTTGCGGCTGAAATAATAGTCCAATCCGATTTCACCAACTCCAATGACGCGTGGGTCGTCCAAATAGGCGGAAATTTTGGCCAGTTCTTCCCGGTAGTCGGGGCGAATTTCCTCGGGATGCAGTCCCACCAATGGGAAAATATGACCCGGAAACCGGTCCGCAGATTCGAAAATCTCGTCCAATCCTGCCGCGTTGACACCGGGTAAGATGATGGGATCTACGGCGGCATCGATGGCTCGCTGAACAACCTGGTCAAGGCAGTCGGGATAATATTCTTTGCACAAATGTGCGTGGGTGTCGATAAAGTTCATCTTAAATATCGTATTCTTTCCAACGGTTTCCGTCCAAATGCACCAACTGGTCAATGCCAAAGCTCTTTAACTTTTGGACGGCTTCATTATAGTAAAGGTTTAATTCTTCGGATTTGTGCGCATCACTGCTGATGATGAAAGGAAGGTGCGTCTTTTTTGCTTGGGCAAGGATGTAATCCGAAGGATAAAAGGCATCGCAGCGTTTTTTGTATAGCCCGCGCGTGTTAATCTCAACAATGACATCGTTTTTCTTGATAAGCGAAAGCGCGTGATCCACCAAGTCTATGTACCATTTTTCTTTTTCAGTGAAAAAGCGGTGTTGGTTGTGCATTTTGATTTTGTCGAGATGGGCGATAATGTCCAAATGCTCTTCTTCCAACATCTGAAATGACTGTTCCCAAAAAGTGGTGACGGCTTTTTGAATGTTGTTGTTAAATAAAATGTCAAGACCCGCATCGTAGATTTCTCGTTTTGAACCATCAATGAACCAGAGTCGTTCATCGTTGGTGGGGCGCACCAAATGTACACCGCCGATGATGTAGTCGAGTTGGTATTCGTTGCGGTAATGGTCAAATTTTTGAGTCATCCCGGGAATGAAGTCACATTCTAAGCCCACAAAAAGCTGTGTGTTGGAGTTTCGCTGGAAAGAGTGGACTTCCTTGACATATTCGGGAATGCGATTTTCCTCTATGGCAAAATCGTTTTCTCCCGGAACCGGAGCGTGAGAGGAAAAGCCCAAATGGTTCAAACCTATTTCGTTGGCTTGTTTAACGAAAGCTTCAATCGGTTCCTTGCCGTCACAATAAGTACAATGAGTATGATAGTTGCATTTCATTCCGTCAAAATTTTTGGCAAAATTACGAAAATATTGTCTTTCGTCGGCCTGTTTATTCAAGTTTGCTTTATAAAAAGGATAATTGTTTCTATGCCTTTGCGGGTTAAATCCTTCATTGATTATCAGGTCAAATTTTTTCTGACAAAGCATTGCAATTTATTTGTATTTTTGTCGTTTATATTTATAATAAGAAAAATATATAGTTTAATGCGATTAATTTACTGTAAAATACTGTCAATCATTGTTTTAACTTCTCTGCTAACGGCTTGTAACTCATCAGTGAGCTCAAATAAGGTGGAACAACGCATCATTTTTCCTTCCTATTCTGTCTATTACGATGCGGGAGCCCAAACGCTTACTGCCCAGGTGGCCTTTCAAACGGATAATGAGTCCGGTGCCTATATCCAATTGTCTAAAAATAGTTCAATATCATTTAACCAACAGACAATGAAGAAGTTGTCAGATGATGTAAAAGACTGTTTTTATATGTGTACGCAAAGTGAAGTGTCTGCTTTCCCGGATAGGTTGGGTTTTGAATATCAAAACGACGACGGTGATGTTTTTACTAATGAATTGAAAATGAAATCTATCCGGATTTCAGATGTCAGTTTGAAAAAAAATGAGACTAACGTTCTGAAATATAAAGGAGCGGCAATCGATGAGGATGAAACCATTACCTTGATTTTAAGAAATGGCGAAAAGCGATATGAAATTTTACCGGATGCCGGGGATAACCATCAATTGATCATTGATGAGTCTATGTTGCGGGATATCAAATCGGGAAATTATGATGGATTTTTACAGCGAACCACTTATTCGACTTCGGTAAAGGCTATGGATAGAGGTGGAAGCTCGGAAACGACTTATTATTCGAAAATTTATAAAATAACCATTCAATAAAATTTAGTTTTGTTATGTTAAGAACACATACTTGTGGCGAATTAAACGCTTCCAATATCAATCAAACCGTAACTTTGTGCGGTTGGATCCAGAAAGTTAGAAAGCTGGGCGGTATGATTTTTATCGATTTGAGAGACCGCTACGGCATTACACAGTTGGCATTTAACAACGAAACCAACGCAGACCTTTGTCAGAAGGTGGAAAAGTTCGGTCGTGAATGGGTAATCCGGGTTACGGGTGTCGTTACGGAACGTTATAGCAAAAATAAGAATATTCCTACGGGAGACATCGAAATCATTGCTTCTGATGTGGAAGTCCTCAACGAATCTTTGGTTCCTCCTTTCACCATCGAGGATGAATCGGACGGTGGCGACGAGTTGCGTATGAAATACCGTTATTTGGATTTGCGCCGTAATCCCGTGAAAAACAATATTCTTTTCCGTCACCGCTTGGCTATCGAAATTCGCAATTATATGAACAACATAGGATTTGTGGAAATCGAAACGCCGTTTATGATTAAGTCAACTCCTGAAGGTGCCCGAGATTTTGTGGTTCCTTCCCGTATGAATCCCGGCGAATTTTATGCGCTTCCGCAGTCTCCGCAGACTTTCAAGCAGTTGCTGATGGTATCGGGTTTTGACCGTTATTTCCAAATTGTCCGCTGCTTCCGTGACGAGGACTTGCGTGCGGATCGCCAACCTGAGTTTACTCAAATTGACTGTGAGATGTCTTTTGTAGAACAGGAAGACGTTTTGAATACTTTCGAGGGTTTAGTGAAGCATATTTTCAAGAAAGTTAAAAATATGGATATCGATCCTATCGAAAGAATAACTTGGGCTGATGCTATGAAATATTATGGTTCAGATAAGCCTGATGCCCGTTTTGATATGCGTTTTGTGGAATTAAATGAAGTGACCAAGCACAAAGATTTCAAAATCTTCAATGAGGCAGAATTGGTGGTGGGTATTGTGGCTAAAGCTTGTGGCAATTATACGCGTAAACAACTGGATGGACTGGTTGATTTTGTTCGTCGTCCTCAAGTTGGCGCCGGTGGTTTGGTATATGTACTGTGTAATCAGGACGGGACTTTCAAGTCATCAGTTGATAAATTCTATGACCAAGCTGATTTGAAGGCCATTGCCGCCAAGTGCAATGCGGAGGCCGGTGACTTGATTTTGATAATGTCCGGTCCACGTTTGAAAACACAAAAGCAACTTTGCGAGTTGCGTTTGGAAATGGGCAGCCGTTTGGGTTTGCGCAAGGCCGGTGAATATAAGTTGTTATGGGTTGTCGATTTCCCGTTGTTGGAATGGGATGAGGAAACACAGCGTTTCTATGCGATGCACCATCCGTTTACCGCACCGAAACCCGAACACGAAGCTATTCTTGAAAGTGATCCGGGTGCCGTCAATGCCAATGCCTACGATTTGGTTATCAATGGTACCGAAGTGGGTGGAGGTTCCATCAGAATCCATAACCGCCAATTGCAAAATAGAATGTTCAAAGTGTTGGGATTCAGCGAAGAAGAAGCACAAAAGCAATTTGGCTTCCTGATGAATGCCTTCCAATTTGGAGCACCACCTCACGGAGGTCTGGCTTTCGGTTTCGACCGTATGTGTTCTGTTTTGTCAGATTGTGATTCAATCCGTGATTTCATCGCTTTCCCGAAGAATAATTCTGGCCGCGATATGATGATTGACGCGCCATCAGCCATTTCTGATGAACAATTGAAAGAGTTATTTATCAGTGTTAACATTAAACCAGAATAATCTATGTCCAATCAAAACGACAAAAATTTCAATTCGTTTAGTTTGGTTCAATTTATTTGGATCAATCGTAAAATATTGATAATCATTTGTGCGATTGCCGCCGTGCTTTCTTTGATAGTGTCATTGCTGATTAAGCCAAAGTATCAATCTACAGCGGTCATTTTCGCTCCCCGAACCAATTCCGTGGCCAAGATCCTGTTGAACGAGGAGTCTTATAATGAGCGCTTGGATATGAAGGCGTATGCGGCGGAAGAGGAAACCGAACAGATGATGGAAATTTTGAATTCTCGCTCAATCAAAGATGTCCTGATTCAAAAATTCGATTTGTATAATCATTATGGTATCGGCACGAATGAAGCACATCGGCAGACCAAGGTCTATAAGTATTTGAAAAGTGCCATCACGATTAGAAGAACACAATATGGTGCTATCTCGGTGAACGTTATGGACGAAGATCCTCAAATCGCTGCCGATATGGCCAATGAAATCTTGGCACAATTGGATACCGTAAAGCATCATATCGAATACCAAAGAACTGTTGCTGCCTATAAAATTCTGCAAGAACAAATGGATTTTGTAGATAAAGAAATGGCCCGTCTTGACGATTCTCTGCAGTTGATTATGAAGGAGGGCGTTTATGAGTTTACGACCCAATCGGATAGAATGATGCAGCAGTATGCCATTGCGCTCGCACAGGGAAATACCGCCGGCCAGCAACGGTTGGCAAAGGAATTGGAAAAATTGTCGGCTTATGGCACCCGCTATTTGACGTTGCAGGAAGAACAGGAGAAATTCTGCGAATATCACGCGATGTGCAGGTCCAAAATGCTGAATGCCGTTGTGGATAATAGCGATAATATTCCTGTTAAATTCGTTGTGGATAATGCAATTCCAGCCGATAAAAAGGCATACCCCAAAAAAATGCTGATTGTTCTGGTTTCTACTGTCGCCAGCTTTATCCTGGGTGTGATTGTTTTATTGATACTCAATAATCTTAAACAAACTCCGCTGACTATAGTACCGAAAGAAAACGATTAGGTTTTATGGAACAGGGACAGAAAAACAAGTACGTCTTATATGGTTGTTTCGGACTTTTTCTTCTGATCAACCTTTTTTGCCTATGGAAGCAGTTTTTTTATTTTTCGGCTGTTTCCGTGGTTTTAATTGTCCTTTACCTGCTCGTTTTTCGTCTTGATTTGTTGATGTACGGTCTGGCTTTCGTCACACCGTTGTCCGTTGTCATCAGCGATGATACAATTCAATTGGGCTTGTCGTTGCCTTCGGAATTTATGATGATTGCCGTGACATTGTTGTTTCTTTGTCGCATTTTATATGATTGGACGTTGGATAAACGGCTGATTACACATCCGGTTTCCATAGTTGTCTATGTGTATCTTCTCTGGATGTTCATCACTTGTTTTACCAGTGAACAACCTGGGATCTCTTTCAAGTTTTGGGCATCCAAGATTTGGTTTGTCACTTCTTGTTATTTTATGGTGATACAGTTGATTAAAGATGAGTTGAAAAATGCGAAAACCTTTTTCAACTGTTACATTGTCGGTTTGTGTATAGTGGTCATATATACAACCATACGACATGCGTTACGCGGATTTTCGGAATTTAGCGGGCATTGGGTGATGACGCCGTTTTACAATGACCATACGGCGTATGGTGCGGTTTTGGCTTTCTTCATCCCGATTGTGATTGGCTTCCTATGTACGGCAGAAAGCAAGAAATCAAAATGTTTTTATATTATTTCCGCTTTGATTTTATTGCTTGGATTGTATTTGTCAAACTGTAGGGCTGCTTGGTTAAGTATGGTTGTGGTCTTGTTTGTCTGGTTGGTGATGAAACTGAAAATAAAATTTACTTGGTTAGTTGTCGCCGCCTTGGTTTTCGGCTCGTTTTTTTATTTTTATGCCGATGACATTTTATACCGAATGGGGCGAAACGACCAAGATGCTTCGGGCAACTTGACCGAACAAATCCAATCAATGACCAATATCAGTACCGATGCTTCCAATGTGGAGCGACTCAATCGCTGGACTTCGGCCTTGGCGATGATTAAGGAGCGGCCAATTGTCGGTTGGGGCCCCGGAACGTATCAATTTCAGTATGCTCCATTTCAAAAATCTAAATATCAAACGATTATTTCCACAAATCTTGGTGATGGCGGCAATGCCCATAGTGAGTATTTGGGACCTTGTGCGGAAACTGGAATTGTGGGTCTGCTCACCGTTTTGGCATTAGTGGTGGCGAGTTTATTTACGGGCATCAAAACCTATATGAATGCACAAGATAAAAATAGAAAGCACTGGGCTATGGCTATGACTTTGGCCTTGGTGTCCTATTTCGTCCACGGAATTATGAATAATTTTCTGGATACCGATAAACTTTCGCTCCCGTTTTGGGCGGCTTTTGCGGTTATTGTCGTGCTTTCGCTGTCCGTTAAAACTGAATACAGTTCTTCAAAATGATAATGTTAAAGTTGGATTATCATTGAAAACAATTTTATAAATCATTGATAACCACAGCTGCCGCGTGGCATCCGAAAACGGCGGGCATATACGATATGGTGCCTACCGTGGATAAATGGTTGATGTCGGGATCGGCTTCAATGAGTATGGCATTTTCGTTGACGGGTTCGGGAGAAAAGACGGCTTTGAATCCGGTGGTAATGCCCATCCTGTGCAATCTCTTACGAATGGCGTGGGCCAATTTGCACTGATGTGTCTTTTTAATGTCGGCAACTTGTACCAAGGCAGGATTGATTTTTCCGCCGGCACCCATAACAGATACTAGTCGAAGATTTTTTTGCAGAGCAAAATAGATAAGAAAAACTTTGGGTGATAATGAATCTATGGCATCCACCACATAGTCGAATTTTGCGCTGTCCAACACTTCCGGAGTCCTTTCGTCACG
The DNA here is from genome assembly GCA_045616665.1 of Bacteroidales bacterium. Taxonomy (GTDB): domain Bacteria; phylum Bacteroidota; class Bacteroidia; order Bacteroidales; family WCHB1-69; genus RUG11690. The sequence continues at coordinate 59,347 of JAZLHE010000066.1, forward strand.
AATAAATTCGTGAATGCTATGTAGTTTGATTTCCGGATTGATGTCTTTTAAACGTAGGCACATTACATCAACTTTGCTCAAGCCGAGCGTTGAATGCAAGGCCGGTAATTGTCGGTTGAGGTTCGTCAAAGAAACGGTGTCCGCATCTACCAGGGTCATTTCCCCGATTCCGGCACGACAAAGTTGTTCGGCAGCGTATGCCCCAACACCGCCAATGCCTACAACCAGAACGTGGGCATTTTTCAGTCTTTCCATTTTTTCTTTGCCAAAAAGAAGTTCCGTGCGACTCAACCAATCTGTATTCATTTGAAATATAAAGGATTATAAATTAATTTCTTTCCGAAGAGAGGCTTTGGGATAATTCAATTGTTCGCGGTACTTGGCTACGGTTCTGCGCGCCAGGGTATAACCTTTGTCTTTGAAAATCTCGCAAAGCTGGTCATCGGTGTAGGGTTTGTTCTTATCTTCCGAGTCAATGATTTCCGCAAGAATTTTTTTGATGGCCTTGGATGAAACATCTTCATTGCCAGCGGCTTCAGAAAACAGGTTTTTCAATAGAATAATGCCGAAAGAGGTTTGGACATATTTACTGCTGGTAACTCGAGAAACGGTCGAAATGTCTAAATTTACCTTTTCTGCAATGTCTTTCAAAATCATAGGTTTCAACTCACTTTCATCTCCACTGAGAAAATATTTTTCTTGTCGCTGCATAATGGCCAGCATCGTATTGTATAAAATCATTTCCCGAAGCGAAAGCAAATGAATGAAATTTTGGGCGTTGTCGAGATTCTCTTTGAGAAATTTTTCCGCATCAGAACGCAATTTGTCATTTTTTTCTTGGCTCAAAAAACGATACTCTTTTGTAAAATCTTGATTAACAATTACTTTTGGGATGTGCGTGTTGTTTAATGTCAATTCAAGTTTTCCATCATTATTAAGAATAATGAAATCAGGAGAGATGACGGAAGTATTTTTTTCGATGAAAGAATCGTTGGAAACGGGGTGCGGATCCAGGTTTTTGATTTCCGCCAATGCCGCTTTGAAGTCCTTTTCGTCAATATTGAGTTGTTGGCATAATTTGTCGAAATGCTTTTTTGAAAAACTGTCGAAATGTTTGGCAATGATTTCCCTGGCAATGAGGATGGATGGAGTGTCGTTTTTTCTTTTTAACTGAATAAGTAAGCACTCCTGAAGATGGCGGGCCCCAATGCCGGCTGGTTCCAGTTCCTGAATGTAATGCGTGATGATGTGTTCAATTTCCGCTGGAGAGGCTTTGATGTTGTAAGAAAAAAGCAATTCATTGGAAATGGCTATGCTTTCCCGAGTCAAATATCCGTTGTCGTCAAGATTGCCAATAATGTATTTTCCGATTTCCAATGTCCGGTCGTCTATGTCCATTTCGTTCAGTTGCAGCAGGAGTTGTTCTTGCAGAGAATGGTCAAAAACCATTAATTTTCCTTCTTTTTGAGTGTCATCAGTATAATTATCGGCATATAATCGATAGGCAGGAATGTCATCGTCTTGTTCGTCTTCCGTAAAAAAATCGTTGTCAAACGGGTCTTCGTTGTGATTGCGATCTACTTCAAGGGCAATATCGTCAGCATTGTCGTTTTCATTATTGTCTGTCTGATTGACAAATTCGTCCTCAATATCATCATGTTTGATGTCTAATGCTGGATTTTCGTCAACGCTTTTTAAAATTTCTTCCTCCAGCGCAACATTGTTCAATTCAATCATTTTCATCAATTGAACAGTTTGTTGTGAGGTGATTTGCTTTTGGGCAAGTTGCTGCTGTTGACCTAATCCTTGTTTGGACATACGATGCTGTTTTGATTATGCAAACTTACGTAAAATTTTCGAATTTTACGCTATGAATGAAAATTACCTTTTATTTTCGGGATTATCCCTTTTCGTCTTGTTGTCGAATTGACGGTGCTTATTTTACCACCACGCTGTTGATTTTTTTCAGGGCGGTGACGATGCGGTCGGCTTCGCGTCTTCTTAATTTGAATGTAATGACATATTGCGTGTCGTATCCTTGACCTAAAATGGTAACGTAAGGGTCTTTCAAGAGCTGCATCACGCTGTTCATTACGCTGTAGTCAAAGCTTACGTTGTAGGTTTCGTCGATGGTCTTTTCGATGATGGTGGCGGCTTCCAGGGACTCTTTCGCAGCGGTCTTGTATGCGTTGATGAGTCCGCTCACCCCTAATTTGATGCCGCCGAAATAACGCACGACAATTACCAAAGTATTGGTAAGGTCCTTGGACAGGAGTTGTCCGTGAATAGGGCGGCCTGCCGTGCCGGAAGGTTCTCCGTTGTCGTTGAGGCGGTAGGCATCTTTATTGGGTCCCAAGATATAGCTGTAGCAATGATGCCGGGCATCGAAATACTGTTTCTGAACCTCTGCCAGGCGTTCCTTGACCATCGCTTCGCTTTCGACGGGAAATGCCAAAGCAATGAATTTGCTTCCTTTTTCGCGATAAATTCCTTCTGATGGGGCGGCAATGGTTTTATAGGTGTCGTCGAACATAGCGAATGAGGTTGTTATGAATAGAACTTTCTTTGGTGGTAATGCCGGAAATGTGAGGTGCGGGAACGCCATTCCCCCAAACTTGGTTTCCAATAAGAATGCGGGCCTCATCCCAATGGCCGGCATCAATGAAGCGTTGAAGGGTTTTGGCACCGCCTTCCACGATGACCGATTGGATTTTCAACGCATAAAGTTGCTGGACGGCTTCGTGAACGTTTTCGGACAAAGGCTGGTAGGGAAGAGGACTGTCAATTACTTCGCCTCGTTGCATCACAAAACGCTGAGGGTCTTTGCCCGGAAACAGTCTTGTGGTCAATTGAGGGCGGTCGTTCACCATCGTGTTGTATCCGACTAAAATGGCATCTTCTTCGCTTCGCCATTGATGAACAATGGTTTTTAATTCCGCATTGGTAATCCAATACTGACCGTTTGGATCTTGTTGTCGGTCAATATCCATAAAACCATCGGCAGTCATAGCCCACTTTAAAATAAGGTATGGTCGTTTTTGTTCGTGGAAGGTGAAAAAGCGGCGATTAAGTTCCCGACATTGTCCTGACAAAACGCCAGTCACCACTTCAATGCCGGCATCGTTCAGTTTTTGAATGCCGCTGCCATTAACTTTTGCGTTGCTATCGACCGTGCCAATCACGACCTTGGAAATGCGTTCCCGAATGATGGCGTCGGCACAAGGAGGGGTTTTGCCAAAGTGGGAACAAGGCTCCAAGTTGACGTAAAGGGTGGATTCGGGTAACAGTTCTTTTTTCTTGACTGAAGCCAAGGCATTCACTTCGGCGTGAGCTTGCCCATATTGTCGATGCCAACCTTCCCCAATGATTGTGCCATTGTGAACAATGACTGCCCCCACCATGGGATTGGGTTGAACGCGACCTAATCCCAAGGAAGCCAGCTGCAGACAGCGTGCCATAAAGTGTTCATCAACGGTCATAACAACCTATTTTTGAATGGTTTGATGGGCGAAATACGACAATGGCTGAACTTGTCTGTCAAAGTGGTAAAATTGCATCAAATAGATGTTGTTATAATTGTGATTGACTAATCCGTAAAAATTGTCTTCATTTAATTTTGAAATCGGATTTCCTTCTTCATCAACATCATCATTATATAAATGACAAAGTTCCAAAGTGGTTTTGTTTCCTTCGATGTCTGTGATGATAATAGTTTTGAAATGTTGTTCGTGATAAATGGAGTCGATTTTGGAAGAAGAAAGTGTAAGAACCTGATCTTCAAAGTTCTTATCTCTAAATTCAGAAAGCATATCAATCAATTTCAAAGTATCGTAGGTCATCACTTTTTCATTCTGATAATTATAAAGGTCAAAGAAGCGTGCACCGACTTTCACTGCCTTAAATGATTCTTCGGGATGTTCCAAATCAATAAATTCGGCGGACTTGATACGGGTAATTTTAGTTTGGAACACATCGTGATTAATCCAATCGGCATAATTAGTGGAATAAATTGGGGTGGCAAAACCTCTGAATCCAGGAATATAAACGATATAAGGAGCATCGGAGCCTTCGAGCAAGGCAAAATTGGCCTGATTGTCCATCGTGGCGGGTCCCATATAATAGGTCTTCGTTTTTCTTTCCTTTGTGCCAAAAGGAATTCCGAAAATTTTGAATTTTGGAACATATTGATAAACGTCAACCTTTACCGCACCCGTCGCCAAGACCTTGTTAATGGCATTTTGTCCGGATTTAGGAACCATCTGCTTCACAGTAAGATTGTTGAGCGTGTTCAAAAATTCTTCCATAATGGGCTTCATAACCAAAATGCTGTCGCAAACCGTCCAGCCTTTGTCCGTTCGTTGCAACAAAACACTATTTCCGTCCATATCGGCCATAAAAACCTTGGTAATTGATGATGTGTCCTTGATGGCAAAGGCATCGTGGTCGAGCAAATCGCCGGAAGTCTTGATAACATTGGTTTTGAATAACACGACAAGAATAGTGGCTACTACAAGAATGGATGCGATAATAATGTAAATAGTGTTCTTTTTCATCGGTCTATAATTTTGAAAATGCAAAAATACAAATAATTTTAACGGTAGTGAAATGTATTAAAAAAAAGTGTAATTTTGCAACCCCAAAATTTGGGAGTTTATTTTTAGTATTAACTTAAAAAGAAAGAGGTATTTTTTATGATCGTTGTTCCCGTTAAAGAAGGCGAAACCATCGAAAGAGCGCTGAAAAAATTAAAAAGAAAATTTGAAAAAACCGGTGTTGTTCGTGAATTGCGTGCAAGACAAAAATTCACAAAACCCAGCGTTCTCAAAAGGGAGCAAAAGCTTAAAGCTATCTATGTTGAATCTTTAAGAGCTAAAGAAGCCGACAAATAGTAGCAAGCTTTCATGAAAAAAATGACGAGGAACAGACTTTATCTGCTCCTCGTTTTTTTTATCCTTGTGTGATTCACAATATTTTTGTATTTTTGCGTTACATATAATATTATGAATGGGTATGAATGTAACTCCTATCACTCAGCATCTCGATTATCTTCGTTTTGAGCGACGAATGTCACCCAATACGGTTATTGCGTATCAAGGCGATTTGGAGCAGTTTGCACAATATGCGGAGAAGACCTTTCAGATTTCCGATCTTCTTGCGGTTGATGCGGATGTCATTCGTACTTGGATTTTGACGATGATGGAAGAGGGCATTACCACACGAAGCATTAATCGGAAAATAAGTTGTTTGAAATCGTTCTTCAATTATCATTTGAAAGTGGGACATATAACTGAAAATGTTATGCATCGTGTTATTGCTCCAAAAGTGTCCAAACGGTTGCCCCATTTCGTAGAAAAAAACGATATGGAGAAGTTGTTTTCTTCAGATTTATTTGAGGATAATTTCGAAGGACGCAGGGATCGGGCCATTATGGAACTTTTTTACGCCACGGGAATGCGATTGTCGGAGTTGTTGAATATCAAATTATCAGATATCGATTTTTATGAACAAAATGTCAAGGTGCTTGGAAAACGAAATAAAGAAAGAATCATTCCCGTTAGCAATGTCGCCAAAGAAGCACTTGAAAAATATTTTTCGGCATACAAAGAACAATTTGGCGAAATGAATAAAAATAGTTGTATTTTTGTTACCGATAAAAATAATAAAATGTATCCGAAGGCTATATATAATATTGTACGCAAATATTTAGATTGCGTTACGACTATCGACAAACGCAGTCCGCACGTTTTACGTCATACCTTTGCCACCCATCTGCTCAACAATGGGGCGGATATCAATGCGATAAAAGAAATTCTTGGCCATAGCAGTTTGGCCGCCACACAGGTATATACCCATAACTCTATAGAAAAATTAAAATCCATTTATAAACAGGCCCATCCAAGGGCATAAAAAAAGGAGGTTTTATTATGAATGTAACTATTTCTGCAATTAAATTCAAAGCTGATCAAAAATTGGAGGCTTTCATTATTGACAAAGTTGAAAAACTTTCTAAACTTCACGACGGCATTATCGGATCAGAAGTAACCTTGAAATTAGAAAACACAGATAAACCGGAAAATAAAGAAGTGGAAATCCGTGTAATGATTAAGGGAAATGATGCCATAGCATCTAAAATAGCCAAGACTTTTGAAGAAGCTACAGATTTGGCTGTCGAAGCTTTGAAAAAACAGTTAGTCAAAAGTAAGGAAAAAGAACGTGCCAAATAAAACGATTTTGGGTACTTGCGTACCAAAACTTTCCCATTTTGTTCTCAAAAGGCAAGTGGGAAAGTTTTTTTTGTAAAAAGAAGGCGAGAAATTCACATTTGGTTGTTAGTTTAGAAATCGTTTTTTGTACAAGAAATGGGAAAAGTTTCCAAAACGGGTGTCCGAGGGGGTGTGGAAATGGCAAAAAAAGGGTAAAAAAAGGGGGCGTGAACAGAAAAAAGGCGGGCAGGTTAAATTTTTT
>JAZLHE010000067.1:0-3275 GCA_045616665.1 Bacteroidales bacterium
TTCAATACAGTGTATAATGCGACTCCGTGTCCATACATAATACTCATCTCCCCGGACAAGAAAAAAATTTTTGAATCGTCTGGTCTGCAAAACTGGGATGAAGTCTTGAAAGCCAAACAAAATTACGAAACGAAATGAAAATCAAGATAATAATTATCGCAATCCTGCTTGCTCCGATATTTCTGTCGGCTCAAAACGGTTCTATGCGGCAGAACGGCCCCGAAATCGTCTTCGACGAAATGACTTTCGACTTCGACACCATTGCCCAAAACGGCAGCGGCGAACATGTATTTTTGGGACTTTCTAAATAGAACTCTTTGATAATCAAATAAATATTTGTATATTCTCTGCAAATTTGAAGAGAAAATGGACACATACAAAAGGGCATACAGAAAGTTTGGCAACCAAGGATTATTTGATTCAAAAGGACTCCAGTGTTGAACGCATTGATAAACAACAATTTACCCCCCCCCACACACAGTAAAATAATAATAAAAAAAAGTTAGAAATTAGAAGAAAATTTATATCTTTGCCACGTTGTTCACTTTGAATTTTGGCTAACGGACTTCACGAAGTTCAGAGGGACGGCGCGAAAATGTTAAAAATAAAAGTCCCCTACTTAAAATCATCATTTGAAAGATAATGTTTATGAAGAAAGTCGTTGTAGTATTATTGGTACTCGTTTGTGGTCTTGCCACGATGTCCTATGCTGGCTGTGTTCCATCACCGAAAATAAGTTACAGATGCGCCTCGCAGTATAAAAAACAGGCTGCGGCCTTGGCACAGAACCATCAGTGGATTTCATTCAAATGCAGGAATATACACTATTGGAACGGTGAAGAAGGATGGAATGCAGTTATCAGCGTCATCATAAAATACGACGAAAAAAATCCATTGGTTTTTATGAATGTGGACGACGAAAAATTTCACTTACTAACGAAAGACTCGTACAAAAGAATCAATGATGTGAGGTTGGAGATAACAGATATTACGAGGAACAGCCGTGAGGGACGAGATTTATATGAAAACATAGGAGTTTACGGGTCAATTGCAAGTGTGCTCAGTAATGTGTCCTATTTCCTCTATCCAATTGATTTTGTCAACACCATGGCTATACGTCCATTTTTTAGAAGCTGCAACGAAGTCGAGATTGACGGCAAATCGTATAACAGGTACGAGTCGTTCTTTACGCAGGAAGAAAATATCGTATCGTTTGTGAACAACGAAAACAACATCCTCGACAGCGTCTATCTCGAATATCATTCCAAAGATGGTGACGAGGGTAGAGACTATTATAACATTTTTGATGTGCGCTTTGAAGACCGCCAGCAGTATATCGATTCGGTTTTTAACTTTAACAATCCAAAATATGTCGTCTATTCAAGATATGACGAGTTTACATATCCTGTAATGATGTCAAATACGGACAATCTTACTAACGACATCCTTGATTTTCCGCTTGTAAACCTACAGGGTGACACAACGACGCTTAGCAAGAACAACGGCTGGCTTTTGTTGAATTTCTGGTCTATTGGGTGTGGGCCATGTCTTAAAGGTTTGGAGAAATATCAACACGAAAAGGACTCTCTCGGTTATCGCGTTCTTGAGAATCAGGGCATAAAGATTTTGGCAATTGAACACAAGTCGAATAATATGGAACGCATTGGTAATATTGCCGATAAGATGCAGTGTGGCGACATCATGTATTCCGCTAAAGGCATCGGGACAAAAATAAATATTCCAACATTAGGATTCTATTATCTCATCTCCCCGGACAAGAAAATAGCAGGCAAATACGGTGAATTAGATTATGATAAGGTCTTGAAAGCCAAACAAAACTACGAAACGAAATGAAAAACAAGATAATAATTATCGCAATCCTGCTCGCCCCGATATTACTGTCGGCTCAAAACGATTCTATGCGACATAACGGCCCCGAAATCGTCTTCGACGAAACGTCTTTCGATTTCGACACCATCGCCCAAAACGGCAGCGGCGAACATGTGTTCTATTTCACGAACAAGGGCTCCGAGCCTTTAATCATAACGTCGGCGTTCTCGTCGTGCGGCTGCGTCGTCCCGGAATGGCCGAAAAGCCCGATTCCGCCAAACGGTAGAAACCACGTCAAGATAAACTACAACACTAACAAAACGGGCTCTTTCACCAAGGCGATAGTCGTGAAGTCGAACTCCGTCACCGATAAAAAAGCCGTCTTGAGAATCAAAGGCGTAGTTGTGGAACCTAAAGAAATATCGTCAAAATAGGACTTCTAACTATGCAAAATTTACACACGTCTTTTTTCTTGACAAAGCAAAAATATTGTGTTTAAATTTGTCAATGATATTTCGTTTGCGGAGGAAAATAAAAGACGGCGGCAGAAGACCTGCGGCGCACGGCAGGACTGATGCTGGGACAACGGAAAATAAAAATGTGCGAAAAAATAAAAATCAAAAAATTCAACAAAATGAATAAAAGAATCAAGCTCGCCACAGCTGTAGTGGCATTGCTGATGGTAGCGGCCATCGTTGTTACATTCGAAGCGTGCAAGAAAGAAGAAGCAATCACTGAGACGACACAGAAAACACCGATTGCCGTTAAAAATGTCAAAACGAGTGAAATAACATACAATTTGACGGCTCAAAAAATACAGAAATATTTAAAAGAAACATCTTTTGAAAAAAATGACAGCTATATTGTCGAATCTTTTGAGATAACTTCATTTGACACCAACGATCCTCAAAAAGAATTTGTCGTTTTATCTGTCATTGACACAGATTCTGAAGTCTCAAATAAGACTTTTTTTAATGACGCTTTCCTTAAGACAGAAACAAAAAATGACAGCGTTTTATACTATTTTGCAGATAATGTTAGAAGCGGCAACTTCTCATTCATAAATAGCGGAAGTGACGGTTATTATATGATAACTGTAGAAGATTTCCAAGTTTCCAAAATTGAAAAAATTGGAGACGAACTTCCCGATTTTGCGCCAGATATGATATATACCGTTACATGTACGGGCAAAAATTGTGCTGTTGGAGGATGTGTGCCATTGGTAAATGCTCAAGGCGTTCCATATGATTGTACTGAGTGTGGAAAAGACCCAGGGCCAGACGTTTGGTGTAAAAAGGAATTTCGGCGTATAGGTCAAATTGCAGGATTTTTAGTCTGTGTATGTCGCTATAGGTCAAATTGCAGGATAAGATTTCTCCGTTATCGCTTTGTCGTATAATACAAATCACTAACTTTGCCCTGCGGTTTGAAGCGCAGCAGAGCTC
>JAZLHE010000068.1:0-7151 GCA_045616665.1 Bacteroidales bacterium
CGAGTATGATGTTGGATTACATCTGCGAACAGTTTGTTAAGATACAAACCACGCCTTGTATGGGCTTCAGTGTACGTTGTATCTTTGACGAACGCTAATCATTAACCCCACAGGCTAACGCCTGATACTATTCGGCCGAGACTTTCTCCTGAAAGAGATGTCTCGGTCGATTTTTATTTAAAAAGTAGAATTCAGGTATTAGCTGGAGCAGGTCGAGCTAAAGTCGAGGTGGATTATAGTAGGCAGTTGCACTTGTGATGTGATACTTATTGATGAAGAAAATAATGAGCTTGGCCGTATAGCCAACCTTAGTACTTATGGTGGAAGTTTTGGTACAAAATTGTATCAAATCAAATTGGGTGCAGAACATACTGGCGAAGACATCGGTCGTTTGCTTTTAAGAGCTATGAAAGGAAAAAAACTCCAATTTTCGTCCTGCTATTCTTTAGATTAACAAAAAAAGCAACCATTGCTGATTGCCTTTTCATCGATAGAAAATATATTCAACGATTATTTTTCAATTCTGATACGCGCATCCACGGCGGTCAAACCTTTGGCAGTGCCCAATAGCGGGTTGAGGTCCATTTCGGCGATTTCCGGTGCTGCCTGCACCAATGCGGAAACGCGGGCTACGGTTTCGGCAAACTTGTCTTCGTTGACCGGTTCTTGTCCGCGAACACCCTTGATAATCTTGTAGCCGCGCAGCTTCTGAATCAGCGACTTGGCTTCATCGGCAGTGACAGGTGCCAATGCGGCTTGTACGTCTTTCATCACTTCTACGAAAATACCGCCTAAGCCAAATAAAACCTGATGACCGAATTTGGCTTCTCGGGAAGCACCGATAAACACTTCCGTACCAAACAGCATAGGATACATTTCCACCGCGTAGGTTTCGGGAATCTTGATCAGACGGTTGAATTCGCGAATGACAGTCTCTTCGTCCTTCACATTCAATACAACACCGCCAACGTCAGATTTATGTACGGGTCCAACGACCTTCATCACCAACGGATAACCAGCCTGGCGGGCAAATTCGACCGCTGCCTTTTCAGTGTCAACTTCCACTTCCATCTTGCGACCGATGCCGGCGGCATCCAACAACTGACGGATTTCGGTCAAACCAAGATAACCATTTTCGCAGTTGTCAACTACCTGGCGAATGGCTTTTACGTCAATTTCCGGCATAACGGGATTGATAGGCTGTGGTTTCGGAGTGTTGACTACCTTGGTCAAAGCATTGCCGAATACGCATTCTTCAGGGAAGTTGATACGTTTTTTATTGTTGATGAAGTCCGCAATTTCATCTTTCACATTGATAATGGAAGGAAGAATCGGGAAGATAGGTTTCTTGCAAGTTTTCATTTTCTGGTCAAGAACGTCATAAACTTCCCAGTTGGCAAACAATCCTGGAGAACCGAAGATGACGCACATAGCGTCCACGTCGAACTTGTTTTCGCAATAGTCGATGATGGTGCCCAATTGTTCGGCGGTACCTGTGGCCAAAAAGTCGATAGGGTTACCTACGGAAGAACCGGCAAACAATTTAGAGAGCAGTTCTTCGGCAGCAGGACCTTCCAAATGCGGCACGTCAAGACCGTTGTTGGAAAGCACGTCGGTGAGCATAACGGCAGGACCGCCGGCGTGGGTGATAATGGCAATGCGTTTGCCCTTGACTTCGGGATGCATAAAGATGGCGCACACCGTTGTCAATTCCTCGCGGTTGTGGCAACGAACGATACCGGCTTTGCGGAATAATGCGTCCACAGCCACATCGGAAGTGGCCAAGGCTCCCGTGTGTGACGAAGCGGCGCGGCTTCCTGCGGCGGAACCGCCCGACTTGATGGCAGCGATTTTGCAGCCCTTGCCAATCAGCGAAGTGGCGTGCTTGAGCAAGCGTTTCGGGTCGGACACCTTTTCCATATAAAGCATAATGACGCGAGAACTCTTTTCCGGGTCGAAAGTCTCGTCCAGGTGTTCCAAAACGTCTTCAATACCTGTTTGCGCGGAGTTTCCAACTGCCCATACGCTGTTGAAGGACAAACCGTTGGTGATGCCGTATTCCTTAATGAAAACGGCAGTGGCGCCCGAACCCGTGATGAAGTCAACACCTTGAGGGTTGAGTGGCGGAATAGGAGCGTCGAAAGCACCGCAATAGTTGGTGTTTAGGAAGCCCGTGCAGTTGGGCCCGATTAAACTGCCTTGTACGCTGTTGATGGTGTCGGCAATGTGTTTTTCGAAAGCGGCGCCTTCGGCATTTTCTTCACCGAAACCGGCAGAAAGAATGATGAAGCCGCGGGTGTTCTTTTGCAAGGCCAACACGTCAACGGTGGATGGACAATATTTGGCGGCGATGGCCAAGATGGCGCAATCCACTTCCGGCAACTCTTCCACTTTGTGATGGCATTTAATGCCCTGCACTTCTTCTTCTTTGGGATTGACAGCATAAACCGTACCTTTGAAATTGCTGTTGAGCAGGTTGCTCAGAACTTTTCCGCCGGGTTTGTGAACGTCGTTGGACGCACCAACCACGACGATGCTTTTGGGATCTAATAATTTAGGATTAATCATGATTATTATTTTTGATTATTGATATGCAATGAATTTTTATAGTCCCAAATCCTTGATGATGGACTGGATCTTTTCGGCGAGTAGGGCGTTGGTGGACTCATATTCCGTTTTGTTTGGCAATGTTCCCACTACACCAAAGTAAAACTTGATTTTAGGTTCGGTGCCGGAAGGCCTTACGGTGATTTTCGACAAGTCGGCCGTAAAAAATTGCAGCACATTTGATTTCGGGAGTGTGATGGCTTCTTGTATTCCCTTTTCGAAATCGTAGGAAATTCCGGCTTGAAAATCCTTCATCATCAATACTTTCTGACCATTGATTTCCTTGGGAGGATTATTCCTGAAATTGACCATCATTTGTGCGATTTCCTCTGCGCCGCTCTTGCCCTGTTTGGTAAGCGAAAGCAGTTCTTCCTTGTAAAATCCGTATTGATGGTAGATTTCAATCAGCATCTCGTACAGACTCTTTCCTTGGGCGGCATAGAAAGCCGTCATTTCCGCGATGAGGCAGCAGGCAATCACGGCATCCTTGTCGCGTACGAAGTCGCCGGCCAGATAGCCGTAACTTTCCTCACCGCCGCCGATGAAGGTCTTTTTACCTTCAAATTCCTTGATTTTTTCAGCGATATACTTGAAACCGGTCAGCACATCTTCGCAAGGCACGTTGAAACAGGAAGCCATACGCTCAATCAGCTCTGTGGTGACGATGGTTTTGACGATGAATTGCGAACCGTTAAGCTTGCCGAGATCTTTCCATTGCGAAAGCAGGTAGTGGATGAGCAGCGAGCCGGTCATATTGCCGTTCAGCAGAATCATCTCACCCTTGTCGTTGCGGATGGCGATGCCCACGCGGTCGGCGTCGGGGTCGGTGGCCAGCACCAAGTCGGCCTTTTCGGCTTCGGCTTGCGCGATGGCTAAAGTCAATGCGCTTTTTTCTTCAGGATTGGGCGATTTTACAGTGGGAAAGTTGCCGTCGGCCACCGCCTGCTCCTTAACGATGCTTACATTGGTAAAACCGTACATTTTCAGGGCTTGGGGCACCATCGTGATGCCGGTGCCGTGTAGCGGAGTGTATATGATTTTCAAGTTCTTCTGGGCGGCAATGGCTTCCGGGTGCAGCGACAAACCGTGTACTAAGTTCAGATATGCTTCGTCAAGGGAAGAATCGATCGTATGGACTTTCTCGGCTTTGCGTATCCACTGGATATCGTGAATTGTTTTCACCAGATTCACCTCGGCGATGGTGTTTTTGTCGTGGGGAGGCACCAATTGGCCGCCGTCCGACCAGTAAACCTTGTATCCGTTGTATTCTTTGGGATTATGGGAAGCCGTTACCATCACGCCGGCTTGGCAGTGCAGATGGCGTACCGCGAAGGAAAGCACCGGGGTAGGGCGCAATGCCGGGAACAAGTGGCAGGTGATGTCGTTGGCGGAAAGAACGTCTGCGGTGATATCGGCAAAATATTGACTGTTGTTGCGCGAATCAAAGGACACCGCGACACTGATGTCTTGTCCCGGGAATTGTTTTTTCAGGTAGTTGGCGAGACCTTGCGTGGCGGCGCCCACCGTATATTTGTTCATTCTGTTGGTGCCCACGCCCATAATGCCCCGCAGGCCGCCCGTGCCAAATTCAAGGTCGCGGTAAAAAGCCTCCACCAATTCGTCGGGATTGTTTTGCTTGATGTCTCGCAATGTTTGTTTTGTTGCTTCATCATAATCGTCATTAAGCCATAAGTTGACGCGTTCTTCGATGCTACCATTCATAATTTACCGATTTTACAATACATCTTGCAAAGGTAGAAAAAAATTTAATATAGTTGACATTTTTATTGATATTTTGTTTTTTTGGCGGCCCGGCTCCTAACGTCGCCGTCGCGCTTTCCGCTTTACTTCACTTGGCGCCTGCCACGCCCGCTCCAATCGCTGCCGCGGGGTCAGGGTTGAGGGTTGAGGGTTTAGGGTTGAGGGTTTAGACGAGAAGGTCGCCAAGATGCCGTAAACCAATGGGTTGAAATATAAAAAGGAGTCTGAGGTACACAACAGACCTCGAAGAGGTCGTATCTCCATAACCCCAGATTAGCGCCAGCGTAATCTGGAGCGGGATGTAAGCGCCAGCGTAATCTGGAGCGGGATGTAAGCGCCAGCGTAATCTGGAGCGGGATGTTAGCGCCAGCGTAATCTGGAGCTGAGATGTGAGTGGTAGCGTCATCTGGAGCTGAGATGTGAGCACCAGCGTAATCTGGAGCGGGATGAGGAGTACCCCCCCCCCTGGCATCTCGGAGAGATGCCACATCCAGGTCAATGAACGATGTGGAATGAGGTTTCGCTGTGCTCCCTCCGGTCGCTTGCCGAATGGCGGGGCTTGCCGGTAGGGAAAAACCAGATGGGCGGTGGCGAACAGCAAAGACGGAATCTATTTACAAAACTAAAAGTGGTGATTCTCCCAAAAAATCATTCTCTTTCATAAAAAAAAGTGTTTTTTATAATAAACAAAATTTGCAGAAAATTGTTTTATATAAAAAACAATCATCTGTTTTTATTCATTATTCACCAGAATTGTTTAATATAAAAAGCCAAACGCCCAAAGCGGTATTTTCCTATAGGTGGCAATATCAATTTCGTCTGCGGCTACGTATGCGTTTTCGGCATTCTTCACTTGTTCGAATCCTTTGTCTGCACCACCCACCTCAATGATAATATCCTTATCTATACGATAATCATCGGTTTGTAGGCCACCATATTCTACAATATGACCCGCCGCTGAAAGCTGATTGCAAAAGAAAGTTTCTCTAACCGTTCCTATTTGGGGAGTTGATGATGATAGCACATAAAGAAGATTGCTGTTGTCGAGCAGGATTTTGTCAGGTTTTTGTAAGTTTCCGAAATTGTCCACATCGGCAAAGAGGCGACGTATTAACGAGGCCTCTTCGAGATTCTTGAAATACCGAAGAAGGGTTAGTCGTTGAAGTCCGACATCCTTGGAAAGTTTAGACACATTCACTTCATACGGGACCATCTGGGAAATGAGTTGCAAAAGTTTGCGGATCTTGCGTGTATTGCCCAGTTCCAGATTCCGATATTGTGTCAGTTCTACGTCAATGATATAATTGACCACCGATTCAACTTGGATGGGATATACTTTGGGACTTTCGAAATAAAACGGATAATAACCTGAGGAAAGATAGTGGTGAAAGTGTTCCAGTGGATGGCATACGGACTTTACCTTCCGGCAAAACTCGTTGGGTCTGGCCAGCAATTTTTGCAGAGAAATGGGATTTACCTTTATCCCGGAAACAAACCATAAATATTCGCGGAAAGACAGTCCGGGCATTTCATATTCCACCATTCTCCTTGACAGGTCTGAATGTCCGTCGTTCATTTGCAGCAATGAGGAACCACTGATGACGAGGTGT
Organism: Bacteroidales bacterium; assembly: GCA_045616665.1. Taxonomy (GTDB): domain Bacteria; phylum Bacteroidota; class Bacteroidia; order Bacteroidales; family WCHB1-69; genus RUG11690. The sequence goes on from JAZLHE010000068.1 coordinate 5,979, forward strand.
AGGTTTTTGTGGAGGTCGTAAATTTCCTTTATTTCGCTGCTCCAATTATTGTATTTGTGGATTTCGTCAATAAACAGATGGGTGCCGCCCCAGGCACAAAACCTGTCGGCTAATTCCACCAGGCTGTGTGAAGCGAAGAAACCCGTGTCAGCCGAGCAATAAAGAACGTGTTGGTCGTCTGGCGCAAAATGTGTCTTGATGTATTGCAGCATCATCGTGCTTTTGCCAACCCCTTTGGCTCCTTTGATGGCAATGAGCCGAAGCGACCAATCGATCTGACGGATGAAATCCCGAAAGTAGGACATTGGGGCGGTTTCCAAATATTGATTATGACGTTCAAACAGAGTATTCATATTTTTTTTATTTGTTTTTTAGAATGCAAAAATAATAAAAAAATCATTCTCTTTCATAAAAAAGTGTTTTTTATAATAAACAAAATGTGTAGAAAATTGTTTTATGGAAAAAACAATAATCGGCATTTGTGAGAATGTAACGACGAGAAGGAAGCGAGGATGCCGTTTAATTCCCCTCCTTTGTGTAGTGTACTTCATGTTTGCTCTTTTTGTCTCCAACTTTTGGGGTACACAACAGCTCCTGCCGAGATTTTTGCTTGCAAGGAATCAACGCATAAGCGAGCACCCGCTTAGGGTTAAGGGAATAGGGTATAGGGTTTAGGGTTTAGGGTTTAGGGTGGAGTGGTTAGGGATAACGCATTAATCTCCCCTTTCTTAATTTCTTAACCCTAACCCTAACCCCTGACCCCTCATCCCTCACTCCTGACCCCTAACCCCTGACCCCTGATCCCTCATCCCTCACTCCTGTCCACTGTCTGCCGAACAACAAGTCGAAAAGTGATAATTCTCCGAAAAATTAAATTTTCATTTGTATAATTGAAAAATTTGTATTTTTGTAACGTAAAAAAAAGTATAAACCAAAAGAAAAAATATTGAGAAAAAAACAGTAGAAAAATTGTAACATATTGATATAAAAGCGTTTTCGCTTTTCTTTGCGTATCTGGAATCTCGACAATTTCTGTATTGGCCCCGAAAAAACCGAGGTGTATTTTGTTATTGAATGAGATGCAAAAATACAAAAATTTCAACAAGTTGCATATTTTTCATTATTTTCATTATTTTTGTTGCCGGACACATTATCCGACGGTTGAGTATTATG
>JAZLHE010000069.1:0-49537 GCA_045616665.1 Bacteroidales bacterium
GTGGGGGAAGTTGTACCCAGCGACTTCAAAAAACGACACCCCGAAACCACATCAGGACAGCTCAACGACCCCGCACGTGCGCGTTGAATGTAGAAATTCCTTCTCGAATTGGCAAATTCTCATTCTGCGGAATTTAGGTAACAAAGAAACTAAAAAAATGGAATCAATTGTTGTAGGGACGTTCGCCCAATATCCACTAAAACTTGCTTGGGCAATTACAATCCACAAATCACAAGGCATGACTTTTGACCGTATGCACTTTGACTTAACCCGTGGCACTTTTGCTTCTGGTCAAGCATATGTTGCCATCAGCCGTATGCGAGCGTTGGATGGATTAACATTAAGCAACAAAATTCGGAAGCATCACATTTTGCAAAATGCTGAAATCAAAGCTTTTGCCAACTCTTTCAACGATGAAAAGATAATTGATGAAGAGTTGAATTTTGGGCGTATACTTTACTTATATCTTCGTGATAAAGATTACAACAATGCCGCTATGGAATGTCTTTTGAGATCGATGGAAAAAATGAAATCAGGTGATTACCGCAATGCAGCATTGCTGGCAAAAAAGATGTTCGATGTTATGCTTGATGACAAATGTCTGAATGGTATGACCAAAGATATACCATTGTTGAAGGATTGCAGCATGACATGCAACTTCCTAAATGCAGTGGTATGCTTGTATAGTAACCGTTTAGAAGAAGCCATCGGTTATGCAGATATGGTGCTTGACCGCAAACATTGTCTTGAAGCTATGTTTGTCAAAGGGAAAGCTCTGCAAGGTTTGCAGCGATATGAAGAAGCAATGGCGGTTGCTCAGTTGATTCGAAAAGTGGGTGGTGAATCTGAAGATGGAATTGTAGTTGACAAAAAACAATATCTTTTCGAAGCTGAACTTAATGCACAACTCGGCAATTCCGTTTTTGATGCCTGCAAGCGATTACTAAAACTGTGTTCTGAATATATCCCGTCCTATGTGATGCTTAGAAAAGAAGCCATCAAAAAGGGACTGTCTATTGAAGTGGAAGACGATGATGAAGAGAACGAACTTGTTGTCGCCTTTAATGATAGAGCGGTTTCTAATGAAGATTTTCAAACTTTACTTAGAACAACAAATTATTCAAGTACTACATTCAGACAATTCAAGTGCGGAATTCAAAGCAATTTTTTTAAGGACACGAAAAAAAGTTCGTATGATTGTTAACCTTTGGTATTTATTTGTCATAAAGGAATGTAACAATTAAAATTTCAAACAATGGAAAAATTTATTTTATTAGTAATTGCGTTAAGTCTCGCATTCGGTGTTGGCTGTCTGGGTCGCACAAGAAAAATTGGATTTGGATTGGCTTTTGTCATCTCTCTCTTTAATGTCGTTATCGGATTGATAGCAGTACTATGCTCAAAAAAAATCGAAGATGTTGAATCAGAAAATATGGAGGAGTAAGTTATGAAGATTGTAGGGTGGATATTTATAATAATCGGTGGGGTGGCATTGCTGGGCACAATTATAAGTGGTAATAGTGCATTCGGACCATTATTTTGGTTAGGATTAGGTATAACATTATTGTATTTTTCCAGTAAAAGATCAAATAAAGATAATGAAACAGATGAAAATATTTAAATATAAAGTGCTATGAATAAAGAAAAAATGTCTAAAGAAGAAATAGAAAAATTCAACGCCAATGTCGAATTCAATCAAAGTGCCGCTAGTTGGATAATGGATATCGTATGTACAATTATCATTTGGCCGATGATATTACTTGCAATTCACAGAAGAATAAAATACAAAGAAAAAATTGGGATTGAAACCAATGATTCAAGTATTGAACAATCAATAACGAACAAGTTATGAAACTAAAAGAAAAAACAACTACCCAGCTAATAGATATTATTCTGAGGAAAGATGATGTTGAATTAAAACTTAATGAACAAATTAAAACTCTTCAAAAAGAAAACAACCGATTAACTAATGAGCTAAATAAAATGAAAATTATCACCCAAATAATGTCTATATTTCTCTTTCTTGCTATCGCAGTTTCAGTTGCTTTAATTTTTTTATCCTGCAATACACCAAAACAAGAAGAACTTATGGAAGAAGTTATGGAAGACAATGCCCCACCTGTATTGCCAGAACATTTTTAGAAACCTCATTCATTATACGATTCCACTCAGGTCAACCTTGTATTTCACAGGAGCAGATTCATTTCTTCGAATAAACATAGCCATATATATCGGCATATATACCAACTTTCCTGAACAACTCAGATTGTCGTTGCACAAAATCAGTGCTTCAGGAAGAATATACTCTCTGCAATCCATAATATTGGCCAACGCTCGATGCTGACCGTAATCCTTGCCCGATTTGACCTCTATGGGCAACACTTTTCCCGCAAGCGATACTACAAAGTCAATTTCTCCTCTTTTCTTGTTGTTATAGTAAAACAGCTCAATGCCATGTGCCACTAATTCCTGGGCTACGGCATTCTCAAAGATTGAACCGTGATTAATGTCCTTGTCACCACGAATTATCCGAATTTGGATGCCTTCCGCATACATTGCCGCCAATAATCCAACATCACATAAGAACAACTTCAATAAATTGCGTGAGCGAGTAAGCATCAGTGGTTGCTTGGGTTCTTCCACATTATAAACCGGAATTGCCACACCTGCATTTTTTAGCCATAAAAAAGAGTTGTGGTATCGTTCATACTTTGCATTCTCATTCAAGTTCTTTAGTATAAACCGTTTGTTTTTTGAATTCAATTCCGGGGGAATCAAATCAAAAATTTCGTTGTTTTCCAATTTATCCTTAGGATCATATTTGGCTATGTCTCTCTTGTACATCGCAATAATGTCTTTCTGAACAGCCATAACCTCTTGAAGATTGTTGGTTTCCAAATATTTGCTTACTGCCGCTGGCATTCCTCCAACAATAAGATAGAGACGAAATAACTCCATCATCTTTATATGAATATATTCATCTACCGGCTTACGGAATTTCCAACACGTTCTCAAATGGTCAATCACCGTATCTCCAATGCCTATTGCCCTGACAAATTCCTCAAGGTCTAATGGAAACATTTCTTTTACAGTCATATACCCAACCGGCTCTGAACGTAAATCCTTTAATTCAACCCCCAATAACGAACCACTCATAATATATCGATATGAACCCTCTTCAACTAAAAACTTTATCGCCGTCACAACTTCCGGACAAGCTTGAACCTCATCAAAGAAAATAAGCGTGTTACCTTTTTCCAATTTCTTATTCGTTATGGCAGATAATCTCAACAACAAATCACCAGTATTCTTGGCATCCTTCAACAACAATGCGGCTTCCTCATTTTCAATGAAATTGATTTCCACAAAACATTTCCACTGCTTTCCAAATTCACGAATGGAGAATGTCTTGCCAATTTGTCTTGCTCCTGTAATAAGCAATGCGTTTTTTGATGATTTATAAAAGTTCCTAATAAACGTATCTATCTTTCTTTTAAGCATTAAAGTCCTTTCTTTTAATATTGACAAATGAAAAACTTCTACTTTTCCAATGCAAAAATACTAAAATTTTCCACTTTTCCAAGGTATTTTCATTAAAATTTTCCACTTTTCCAAGAATCGCTTTTTTTTATTTGCACTTTTTTTCTGTTTTTTTCAATTCATACATTTGAAACGGCAATTCATACATTCCACAAGGGTAAAATGATTTTAGGGGCATTATAGCTTGTAATTTTGTCGCGGTTTTCAATGAAAATCATATTGAAACACAATGCGAAGAAAAGAACATTCCAATAATTTTTATCAATTAAACCTTATAAAATGAAAAATTTTGACAAAACAGAAGAAAAAATGAACGAGAACTTGAACGAAGAATCTCAAACAGCAGTCTTTACCGACAATGATATGCCGGAAGAAGATCAAAATGAAACAGACAGAAAAAAATGGTATAAAAAACCGAGAAAAATTTTTATTGTCGGCGGAATTGTACTTCTTTTATTAGGAGTTTTGAGTTTCATAATTTGGAAAAATATGGGCAGATCCCACCACAAGGAGCCTATTCCCGAATATGTAGGAGAACCCAATTCATCCTCTATTTCATACGAACACAGTAAAATTAATATTGTCAACCCTTCCACAAAAAAAATCATTGTAGAGGACGTCGAATGGTATCACGGAGGGGATGACTATAAAGACTCCATCGTTTTATTTGCCAAGAACGGCAAACGCGGATTTTGCAACATCATTACCGATCAAGTTATTGTCGAACCCTTGAAATATACCAAAGCATGGCAATTTTCTGAGGGTTTGGCCGCGGTTGAAAAAAATGGATTCATCGGGTTCGTCAACACCAGCGGAAAAGTGGTCATTGGATTCCGGTTTCCATTTCGCGGCAATCCGCTTTATGAATTTGTATTCCATAATGGACATTGCGTAGTAGCAGATAGCAACAATAAAATAGGAATAATTAATAACAAAGGACAATGGATTGTGAAACCTTTATATGACGATATAGACCTCACCAAAGAGTATGCCATTGTTTACAAAGAGGGAGATTTCAAAAAGCAGGTCGATTATAATGGCAACATTCTGAAAGATGGAATTATCGATGACATTAACGACATTTACTATGCCGCTTCTTACACAGATGCTGAAACCGGACGCCCAATGAAAGGAGAAATAAGAAACCCTGATTTTTACGAATACCGTGTTGGAAACCATTCCGGTCTCATCAATAGTCAGGGAAAGTTCATCACTCGGCCCATATACACCTCTATTACAGGCATTTCCAAAACATTATTTTGCGCAACACTACAAGATTACCGTTCAAAAGTCTTCATCGACCAAAACGGTACTGTGATTTCCGGAAAAAGTTTTTATAAAATATAATCTTCGATTTTGACTGTCCGTTATAATTTTACTTTATTGATAATATTGGTCCTCAATTAAACCGAGTACAAAAAGAATGGAATAAGTGCCCACGTGCGGGCAGGCTCGACGATAGAAGGACGCGAAGGAATTTCTTTGAGTTTTTTCCAGAATTGATGTTTTTTATATCGTTTTGGAAAAAACTCAATTGAGATTTTTCCAAAATTAGTGTTTTTTATATGGTTTTGGAAAAAACTCAGATTTATTTATTATCTTTGCACTTTCAAAAAATAAAATTTGATATGCAGAAAATAATTGGCAGAGAGGCGCAAATAAAGCAGTTGAATGAATATATTTATTCGTCAAATGCTGAATTTGTGGCCATTTATGGTCGCCGTCGTGTGGGAAAAACCTACTTGGTGAATCAATTGTACGGAAAGGATTTCTCATTTTCCGTAACGGGAATATTGTCAGGTACTTACGATGAACAAATGACTTCTTTTGTGGAGGCACTCAAAGATTTCGGATGCGATGTACCTGCTGTGCCTGAAAATTGGATGAATGCTTTTATTTTGCTGAAGAACTTACTGAAAACCAAGATTTCAAAAGAAAAGCCGCTGATAATCTTTATAGATGAGTTGCCGAGTTTTGATACTCAACGTTCGGGATTTGTTCGTGCATTGGGTTACTTTTGGAACAGTTGGGCTTGTATGCAAGACAACTTGACGTTAATTGTATGCGGTTCTGCCACGTCGTGGATGATCAACAACATTATCAATAACAAAGGTGGTTTGCATAATAGGATCACGCACGAGATCCACCTTCATCCTTTTTCCCTGAAAGAAACGGAACAACTTTTACAAAACAATGAATTTCAATGGGATAGAAAACAAGTGCTCTATGCTTATATGGCAATGGGCGGAATTCCGTACTATTTGTGTATGCTGAGAAAAGATGAAAGTTTTGCGCAAAATATCGACCGCCTGTTCTTTTCCGAAGATTCAACTTTGCGTCGCGAGTATAAGCGATTGTATGAAACCTTGTTTAATTCCCCGGCAATCTATATGGAAATCGTGCGCATTTTGGCTACAAACAAAACGGGATTGTCACGGGAAGATATTGCAAATCAATTGAATATAGATTCTTCTGGAAATTTAAGTGCCAAATTGGAAGACCTCATCAATTGTGACATCATTAGAAAATATTGTGTTCGGACAAAGAAGATAAAATCCACTTCCGCCATCTATCAGTTAGTGGATTTCTTTTCGCTTTTTTATCTGACTTTCAATCCAAAAGCCGAAAGGGAAAACAATTATTGGCAAAACCATTTGGGCAATCCAGAATTGAACACTTGGATGGGTTTGGCTTTTGAAAAAGTATGCTTGTCTCACATTTTTCCCATCAAAAAGGCATTGAAGATAGACGGGATTGCCACCCAACATTATTCCTGGCGCAGCAAACAGAAAGAAAAACGCGCACAGATAGATTTAATCATTGAGCGTGCCGATAGAATTGTAAATCTTTGTGAAATAAAGTTTTCCAATGAGAAGTATGTATTGAAGAGAGAAGAAGCAGAAAAATTGCAGCATAGAATTGCCACTTTTCGTGCGGAAACGGAACTGTCTTGCCCCATTTGGTTGACTATGATTACCACCAGCGGCTTGGCACCGTCTGTTTTCAACGCCGATGTGGTCAAGGAGCTGACCTTGGACGATTTGTTTGAATAACAGGGCAAATATCAAAGTTTTGTGATTCTTGTATTTTTGCGAAGCCCCCAAACTTCCCCTTCTTCAAGAAGGGGAATGAGTGCCCACGTGCGGGCAGGCCGGCGGGGATAGTGAAGGCTTGGGAAAGGGAATTTCACAGAAGTGAAGAAGGGGTCAGGGATCGGGGATCAGAGGCCAATAGCTAATAGCCAATAGCCTAAGTCAATAGCCATACGTATGTAGTTACCAAAAAAAATGTATTTTTGCATTGAAAATTTATAACGTATGCGTCACAACTTTTCAACGGGCTTATTATGATAGCAAGAGACAATTATTTAAGGAAAATCATCGGCTATATGCATGATGGGCAGGTTAAAGTAATCACTGGAATTAGGAGATGCGGAAAATCGACCCTACTTTTTGACTTATTTTATAAGTATCTTATTGAGAGTGGCGTTGACAGTAAGTATATCATAGGAATCCAACTTGACAAGAGAAAATATGCGAAATACCGTAATCCGATTGTTTTGTCGGAATATGTTGAAGACATTATCTCAAACAAAAAGGAGAACTTCTATCTTTTCATAGACGAGATCCAATTTTGTCATTCGGTTGAAGATCCTGATAATGTGGGCTTTGAAATCACTGTTTATGATATGCTTAACGAATTGAAGGATTACAAAAATCTGGATGTATATGTGACGGGAAGCAATTCCAGAATGCTCTCTAAGGATGTTTTGACTGAGTTCCGCGGCCGTTCTTCGGAAATACAAGTCCATCCTTTCAGTTTTGCCGAATATCATAGTGCTGTAGGTGGGGACAAGCGTGACAACTTTGACCATTATATGATTTATGGCGGAATGCCATATCTTCTGCAACTGAAAACAAACGAACAAGTCTGCCAATATCTTTCACAACTTTTCAACGAGGTGTATATCAAGGATATAGTGGAACGGCACAACATTGCTCGCGTCAACATTTTGGATGACATACTGAATGTATTAAGTTCTTTGACTGGTTCATTAACGAATCCGCTGAACATAACAAAATCTTTGAAGAGCATAAAAAATGAAAAATTAAGTCAGAATACGGTAAGTTCGTATTTGGAATATTGCAAAGATGCGTTTTTGATAAAAGAGGCGAAAAGGTATGACGTGAAAGGAAAACATTACTTTGATTTTCCAAACAAGTATTATTTTGCGGACGTCGGGTTGCGTAATGCGCGGCTTGGATTCAGACAAATTGATCCAGGACACATTATGGAAAACATTCTCTACAACGAACTTGTTGCGCGGGGCTATTCCGTTGACGTAGGTGTGGTTACGGACAGGCGAAAAGGGGAAACGCACCAAAAGGAAATTGATTTTGTAGTCAGCAATGGCGGACAACGTGCCTATATTCAGTCGGCTTGGCAGATGAGTACGGACGAAAAAATAAAGGCGGAACTTGATTCACTGAAACTAACCGGCGACTTCTTCGCAAAAATCGTCATTCAAAATGACATCCCTGAACATTTTACCGATGAAGACGGAATACTGCACTGCTCCGTGATTGAATTTTTACTGAATCCAAAATTGATGCCGTTTTAGAATCAAAAGCCAACGTCAATTGTACATTGTTCATTGTTCATTGTAAAGAGATTCCTCCGCTTCGTTCGGGATAAGTTTCACTTTATACGTGCGAAGGGATCCCTTCACTCCGCTGCTGCGCGGCAGCGGAATCTCTCTACAATACGGAAAGGGATAATTCCAAGGCGTCTGTGGTCGGTTTCATCTTCCCGATTGAAATCGGAACATTACAGAAATAATATAGGGAATCTGCCGGTGCAGCATTGTAATCCTGCTCATACCGGATTAAAAAATTTGCCGCTTTCTGCTCCAGTTTTATCTTCTCATCACAATTTTTGAGTTCTTCACAATTTACAGCCAATTCTTTTTTGATCAGATTTAATGACTCATTCACCGCCTTTTTTTCCGCTCGCACATCTATGGCCTTCTGCACCATAAAAGTAATGGCAATACCCAAAATAACCGCAGTCAGATTCGTCAAAAACGATGGCCAATCCCAATTGAATTTTTTAAAAATTGATGTTCCCTTTTTCATAAAATTAAATTCCGCAGATTATTCTTGAATTTTGACTGTTGAAAAATGACAAACCATTATAAACAAATAACTTGCATTTTTCAATAATTTCACCTGTTTTTGTGCTGCGAAACCTGAAAACGGGTGATATGATGACAAAAATACAACTAAATTCGGAAAAATCGATACCTTCGGCAGAATTTTTTCAACAATAGACTCTCTTCGTAAAAACGGAAATTTCTAAACTCATAGACAAATACTTATGAAAAATGGTCTATTTTAATGTAATAAATACAACCTCAAGCCGTTCTTTTTAGTAGTTTACTCGTTTCCTGAGATTTGCCGACGAAAAAAAATATTTAATTTCGCCAATAAATCAACTTTTATGTTTATTTTTGCATTCTTGAATCTACACTATGAAGAAGAACTTATTAATTGAACTATTAGAAGATAATGAAAAGGTTTCACTCTATTCGCCACGCTATGATGGTGAAGAATTTACAGAATTTGAAAAATTCTTATTACAATACAAAGATTTATATCCTAATGATATAGCTCAACTCGTATATAGACTCGACATAATAAAAAGGGATGGTGCAAACGACAGACATTTTCGGTATGAAGGAACAAAACGTGATAGGGTTATGGCTCTTCCCTCACATTTAGAAACGACTTCTTTACGTCTCTATTTGCTTAACATACAATCTAAAATACTGATATTGGGAAATGGTGGTCTCAAACACTCAACTACATATCAAGAAGATGATTTCCTAAATAAATGTGTTCAAACTTTGCAAAAAATTGATATAGAAATTAAACAATTGGAAAAGAAAAAGATAATTCGTATATCAGGTACAAAGTTATTAGGTACATTACATTTTGAAATAGATGAATAAATGCAGTATTATGAAAACCAATAAATTAATGGACAGTATTCGTGATACTATAAGTCCAGAAATAAAGAAACAAACGGAATTGTCTGTCAGCATAGCCAATCGAATCTATGAGATTTTAGAGAAAAAAAAACTTACTCAAAAAGATTTGGCTCATTTGCTTGGTAAAACGGAAACTGAAGTTAGCCGATGGCTCTCGGGAACACATAATTTGACAATGGCTACCATCGCTAAAATTTCAACCGCCCTTGGAGAAGACATTATCCAAACCACTCTGTCTAAGGACCATAAAGTACGAAACAAAAAAATAGCATTATTATAATATGCTTATTTTCAAATATTTATCACTCAATGAAAATCTAAGTTTGCCAACACTTAAGAACATCAACCTATATCATTACCTGAAATGAAAAAGACATATTGGTATCTTATTATATCTATCCTGATTATTATCAGTACTTTATCTATAACTTTTGCCATTACGCAGCAATATTCGCATCATAACAACAACGACTTAATACCTAATTACTACCGCAATTCCGGTTCTACCCCTCCCCTCCCCTCTCATTTGCAGTTTGCCGATGAAGAAGTTCCGTTGGATGTGTATTATGTACGTGAAGCACTGGATAAAGAATTAATCATCAACTGCTATCAGCATTCAAAAACTCTTCAAATCATCAAGCGTTCGGGAAGATTTTTTCCAATTATCGAACCCATTCTGAAAGAAGAAGGCGTTCCAGATGACTTTAAGTATCTCTGTGTGGCAGAAAGCGGATTGGAAAATGTGGTTTCACCCGCAAAAGCCGCGGGATTTTGGCAGTTTTTATCCACTACCGCCAAAAATTACGGTCTCGAAGTGCGTGATGAGGTGGATGAAAGATATAATTTGGAAAAATCTACCCGCGCTGCCTGCAAATATCTGAAAAATTCCTATAAAAAATACAATTCCTGGGCTTTAGCTGCCGCCGCATACAATATGGGCGATGGAAACGTTAACATTTGTTCTTCCAAACAAGAATGTTCAAGCTACTGGGATCTCAATATGAACAGTGAAACCGCCCGTTACGTTTATCGCATTTTAGCTTACAAATTAATTATGGACAATCCCCGCATTTACGGCTACGATTATTGCGAAGCTCAACTCTACCACCCTATTCCCTACAAGGAAGTCGTTGTTACAAAATCTATTCCCGATTTATATGTCTTTGCTCGCGAACAGGATTGTTCATACAAAGAATTCAAAATGCTCAATCCCTGGCTGAGAAGTTCTAAACTGACGATTTCAGATGGCGCTTTCTATACAGTTCGCATTCCTGCCGTAAATCGTGAAAAATATTTCAACCTATATAGAAACATTGACAATCCATACACTATAGTGGGTGACACTGTTTTTCAATACTGATATCCATGGAATTTATTAAAATGAAAATCATATAATTATGGCCGACGACAAAAAGATTATCTTTTCGATGGTAGGAGTAAGCAAAATTTATCCTCCTCAAAAACAAGTACTTAAAAATATTTACCTTTCCTTTTACTACGGAGCCAAAATTGGCGTTTTGGGTCTGAATGGCACTGGTAAATCTTCTTTGCTGAAAATTATCGCCGGACTTGACAAATCCTATCAGGGTGAAGTCGTTTTCTCTCCCGGTTATTCCGTTGGCTACCTTCCACAGGAACCTCAACTGGACGATAATTTAACTGTCAAGGAAGAAGTAATGAAAGGGGTTCAGGAAGTGGTGGATATTTTGGCTGAATATGAAGCAGTCAATATGAAGTTTATGGAACCGATGAGCGACGAAGAAATGAACAAACTCATCGAGCGTCAAGGTGAATTGACCGAATTGATTGACCAACACGATGCCTGGGAATTGGATTCTAAATTGGAACGTGCGATGGATGCTTTAAGATGTCCGGAAGGTGATACGCCCGTGAAAAATTTGTCTGGAGGAGAACGCCGCCGTGTGGCTTTATGCCGCCTGCTGCTTTCAGAACCCGACATTTTATTGCTGGACGAACCTACCAACCACCTGGATGCCGAATCGGTACAATGGTTGGAAATGCACTTGCAGCAATATAAGGGAACCGTTATTGCCGTTACCCACGACCGCTATTTCTTAGACAATGTTGCCGGATGGATATTAGAACTGGACAGGGGAGAGGGTATTCCTTGGCAAGGAAATTATTCTTCGTGGCTCGAACAAAAGACAAATCGTTTGGCAATGGAGGAAAAACAGGAATCCAAACGTATGAAAACTCTCCAACGGGAATTAGAATGGGTAAGAATGGCGCCAAAAGCCCGTCAAGCCAAGGGAAAAGCCCGTTTGAACGCCTACGATCAACTATTAAACGAAGACGTAAAAGAAAAAGAAGAAAAACTGCAGATTTTCATTCCTAATGGACCTCGACTGGGTACCAACGTCATTGAAGCGGAAAATGTTTCAAAGGCTTACGGAGATAAATTATTATTCGACAATCTTAATTTCAACCTTCCACCAAACGGAATCGTAGGTGTCATTGGACCTAACGGCGCTGGAAAAACAACGCTTTTCAGATTGATTATGGGGCTGGAAAAACCGGATAAAGGCAATTTCAGGGTAGGGGAGACCGTAAAAGTAGGTTACGTTGACCAACAGCATACCGTCATTGACCCTGAAAAATCAGTCTGGGAAGTGGTTTCTGAAGGAAATGAACAAATTACCTTAGGAGGAAGATTAGTCAACTCCAGAGCCTATATTTCACGTTTTAATTTCAGTGGAACAGATCAAAGTAAATTGGCCGGTGTGCTTTCGGGCGGCGAGCGCAATAGACTGCATCTCGCATTAACGCTCAAATCTGAAGCCAATGTTCTATTATTGGACGAACCAACCAACGATATTGACATTAATACCCTACGTGCTTTGGAAGAAGCTTTAGAAGATTTTGCCGGTTGCGCCGTGGTTATTTCTCATGATCGCTGGTTCTTGGACCGCATCTGCACCCATATTTTGGCGTTTGAAGGTGATTCCAGTGTGTACTTTTTTGAGGGTTCTTATTCAGAATACGAGGAAAATAAGAAAAAACGCTTAGGTAATATTGAACCCAAGCGCATTCATTACAGAAAATTAATGGAATAATATCTGTATATTACTTTTCAACGAACAAAAGTCTTTGAATAACATTACAAACAACGGCAAAAAAAATTTCCTTGAAAAAAAGCACTACAAAAAAAGGGTGATTGTTTGGTCACCCTTTTTTCTGTTTGTTCTGGAATAAAATTATTCAGCAACAACTTCAGCAGTTTCTTCTGCAGGAACTTCAGCAGTTTCTTCTTCAACAACTGGTTCTTCAACAACAGCTTCTTCTACAACTGGTTCTTCAGTTTCAGCTTTTTGACCACATGCTGCGAAAACGAATGCAGATACTGCAAGGATAGCAAATAATTTTTTCATTTTTCTCTTTTTTTAATTTGTTGGTTAATGTTTTTTGTTGTCTTTTTAATGCCGCAAAAATACTCCAAATATAATTACTCGGACGTTTTAATTTTGCTTTTTTTGTTAATTATTGTTAATATACTGATTAACAATCTATTATAGTACACCAATTGTGTTTGTCTTCAATTTCTCCGTATTGGATACCCATTAATACTTCACGCATTTTTGTGCTCCAAGGTCCTGGTTTTCCATCTTTTGAAATGACATATTCTTTTCCGCTTTCACGATCTTGAATCATATTGATAGGAGAAATGACAGCTGCCGTACCACAAGCACCGGCTTCTTCAAATGTACCGATTTCTTCTAATTTAATATGGCGTCTTTCAACAACCAAACCAAGATTTTCCGCAATTTGAGTCAAACTCTTATTGGTAATGGAAGGAAGAATTGAACCGGAATCTGGTGTTACATATTTTCCGTCTTTAATACCAAAGAAGTTGGCTGGACCTGCTTCGTCGATGTAAGTTTTGGTTTTGGCATCAGCAAAAATAGAAGCGCTGAATCCTTCGTGGTGAGCTCTTTCACCGGCACGCAAAGAAGCAGCATAGTTACCACCAACCTTAACGTGACCTGTTCCAAGTGGGGCGGCACGGTCATAATCCTTTGCAATCTGCATATTCGTAGGTTTGAAACCTTCTTTGAAATAAGGCCCTACCGGCGTTACAAAAACAAGGAATAAATATTCATTGGCTGGTTTTACACCAACAGTTGGACCAGTACCAATCAATAATGGACGAAGATACAAAGAACCTTCTGTACCGTATGGAGGAATAAAATCGGCATTTAATTTAATGACTGTTTCCAAAGCTTCGAAAAATAATTGTTTTGGAAGCTGGGCCATCATAATCGTATCAGCTGAATTATTTAATCTCTTCCAGTTTTCTTCCCAACGGAACAAACGAACTTTACCGTCTTTTCCTCTGAAAGCTTTCATACCTTCAAATGCTTCCTGACCATAATGCAAACAAGAAGCAGCCATGTGCATAGGAATATTTTCGTCAGAAGTGACTTCCAATTTTCCCCATTCTCCGTTTCTAAAATAGCAACGTACGTTGTAATCGGTTTTTACATAACCAAAACCGAGGCTTTTCCAATCAATGTTTTTCATTTTTTATAGTTTTGAATATTATACATTTATGTACTTCAAATAAGACTTGCAAAGATAACTAATTTTTGAATATAAAAGTCAAATAAAAATCTTTTTAAGACGGATTGTTATTTCTATTCACCGCATTTCTTACCATATCCGCAGTAATATATCCGACCAACACTCCCCATATTATCATTAAGAACAAGTTATTCTGCAAAACATTATCACTGAATTGTCCGGATTTATACCAATAAAAAACGGCTAAAACGACAAAAATGATGATTCCTACAATGTGATAAACAGAAAAGTTTTTTTGAATGAAATCTTTCATTAATTTTTCTTCACTTTTTGATACTCGTAATTAATATATTTATCTTGAATGGCATTGATGACCTGGGCGGGAGTCCAACGAACCAAATCATAATAACTGAAATGACAATACATCATAAAATTTAAAATTTCCTCATCAGGAAGATTAGTGATGTCCTTCACTATCTGCTTGTTATATTTCAAAGGAACCTCATCCAAGCGATCCTCATACTGAACCATTTCGTTATATAGCCGTTTCATTTTGCTTTTACGACTAAAAGTTTCATACAAAAAAGAAATAGGGTGGGCAATAGCCGTATTTCTAAACACATTGGGACCCTTATTGTACTCTGCATTGGCCTTGTCCTGTTCGGTGATTTCCGTTCCACTGATAGTTTTGTATATATCTGGAATTTCAATTTTGGCCAAATCTCGTTTAAAACCTTCGTAAGTCGGATTTAAAGAAATGACATTGACTTCTCTCAATAAAACCGCTTTATAATAGAGAAAAAAATCTTCTTGCTTTTTATTGATTAAATGGTCATCCATCACCACAATCACTTGCCTGTAAATGGATCGCGACAAAATAATGGTGTCATTTTTTTTACAGTTAATGGTAAAATTGCCGTCTTCATCGCTAAAAACAAATTTTTTTGTGGAAGAATTGTATATATTTGCACCGTCAATGGGCATAAAATTGATACCGTCAATTACACGACCATGGAAAGCTATTTGCTGCGAAAATGCTCCATAGCTTATCATAAAAAACAGCAATAAGGCAATCAATTTTTTCATGCTGCAAATTTAGCGTTTTTGATTATATCTTTTCAATTTTATTAAAAAAAAGAATTTTTTAAAAAGATATAGTTGTGTTGACAAAGTTTGTTTTTTTCTGTCCATTTTTTTGTTTTTTTAGTTATTTGTTTTTATCAACACCTTTTTAACAACTCAAAAAATGATAAATTATTGTGCCATAAATCAATTCATTTTCTTTAAAAAAATTCAAATTATGTTATTAGTTGATAACTTTACTTCAAATTTTATGGTAAAAAAGTTGAAAAATACAGCTGAAAATTCAAAAATTAGGTTAAAAAAGAGTCAATTTCAATATTGTTCTTTTTAATTTCAAATTTTATCAACAAAAATGTGAATAAATTCATCAGATTATACACATTTATTGACAAATTTATGTTAATTTACTTAATTATAATGGTTTATAAAGAAAAAAGTTCAAATAAAAAATAATTTTTTTTGGAGATAAAAATTTCACAACTAATTTGTATTTTTGCAATCATAGAATTAAAGTATAAAATATGAAAGTAATTATTGCATCTGATCACGCCGGATTTGAATTAAAAGAAAAGATTATCAAAAAATTTAATGCGGAATTTGAATGGGTGAATAATGGAACCTTTTCTTCTGAAAGTGTTGATTATCCAGATTTTGCGCATCCGTTGGCTGATAAGGTATCAAAAGGTGAATTTGAATATGGAATACTGATTTGCGGAACTGGAAACGGTATAGGTATGACCGCCAACAAACACGCCAATGTCAGGGCTGCTTTATGCTGGAAAAAGGAAATTGCTGAATTGGCCCGACAACACAATAATGCCAACATTTTAGTTCTTCCAGCAAGGTTTATCTCCGACGAAGATGCTTTTGTCGTGGTAAAAACTTTTTTCAGTACTGATTTTGAAGGTGGAAGACACCAGCGTAGAGTTGAAAAAATTAATATTCTATAGTTTTTCAGATTATGGATAATTTGATTCATAAAAGAGCAAACTTTATTCGATATTCTTACATTGAGAATATGGGTAATCATTTATTGGCTTTCGAAAATAAATTGCTATCCAATGGAATTGACGTGAAGTGGATTATGAATGAAGTCGAATTGGTATCGTTTGTCAAATCCACTTTTGGCAAAAAATTTTATAATAAAGTATGTTTTGACGTTTCTCATTTTCCTGAAGAACTTCAAAACGGAGCCAATAATCTCATTAAAGAAGTTTCTTTTGAAGATTTGGATAATAATTCTGCGGCTGCTGATTATCTGATTGCTGAAGCTAATTTTGGTTTGGTGGATACCGGTTCTGTTGTTTTGTTTAACCATAAGTCCAAAAACTGTTTTAACAAGGTTGATCATTTGATATTTATTTTGGATATTAATAACCTTATCGTTAAAAGTTCGGATTTAGGCATTATACTTTCCCTATTCGATAAGGAGATTATACAGGGTAATCAAAAATCTGTCAATATTATTTCTCAACCTTTTGATAGGATTGTGGCTAATAACAACCAATTTGATCAATCCAATTCCTATTCTACCCAAAAAGTTGACATTACGGTTTTGCTCTATAATAACGGAATAACCGATACTCTCAAAAATGAAAAATTAAGAGAATCGCTCTATTGTATAAAATGCGGGAAATGTAGTCAGGTTTGTCCAATTTATCAGTTAAATCATAAACATAGTCCTATAGATTTACTTAAAAACAATTCTTTTGCCACCAGTACTAAAAATTCAGATATTTTTGAATCTACTACTTTATGTGGCAATTGCGATAAGGTTTGTCCAGTTTTAATTCCTTTTACCCGTTTGTTTATTTCAGAGATGGAAGCCATCACCAGCCACGACCACAATTCGGCTTGGCAAGACTTTGGTAAAGCAAATATCAAACGAATAAAAATAAATAAACTCAATGGTAAAATACGACGTTATTTTCTCAATAAAAAAATATTCAAAAACAATAGAAAACTTCTAAATTATTATATGAGTCAGCAGGATGACTTTTATAACTTGGCAAAATTGAAAGAAGAAGACAATGCAAACTAATACAGTGCTAATAGAGAAAATCAAGGAGTTTGGTAGAAAATATCAACTCAACATTCTTTACAGGGGTGCTTTAATATTTTTGTTTGTTACCATTTTGACATTTTTAATTTATGTCATATTGGAGTATTTTTCATATTTTACCCCTATTGTAAGGAAAATTTTGTTTTTTTCTTATGCTGCCTTTTTTATTCTCACCTTGATTTTCTTTGTCATTATTCCTTTGTTAAAGTATTTTGGTTTGGGTCGCCAGCTTTCCAATGAGCAGGTGGCCAAAATGGTGGGTTCTTATTTTCCAGAAATCGATGACAAATTATTAAATTTATTACAGCTTCAAAATCAATTAGATACAGGAGATTATCAAAGTTATGAACTATTAAGGACTGCTATTGATACCAAAACGGAAAAAATCAAGCCATTTCCTTTTATTAAGGCCATTCATTTTGAAAAGACTACCAAATACTTGAAATGGGCCATTATTCCCGTGTTAGTTTTCATTCTTATTTTCTCTATTAAAAGTGAAGTCATTACCGAGCCGGCTAAAAGAATTGTCAATTATAACCAAACATACGAGAAGCCTGCTCCTTATTCAATTGAATTGCTGAATAATAAGTTGGTAAGTTTTCAACACGATGACTATACCGTTAAAATGAAAATAGTAGGTGAAGAATTGCCCAACGAATTATTCGTTCTCTATAACAAAAAGAATTATAAATGTCATAAAGAAAGTAATTCTGAATTTTCATACACTTTTTCTAATTTACAACAAGATGTTGATTTCCAATTATATACAGAAGAAGTTACTTCTCAGACTTATTCATTGAATGTTTTGCCAAAACCAGTTACAATCGGTTTTTCAATGAAATTGAAATATCCTTCCTATCTGTGTAAAAATGATGAAGTTTTGGATAATGTGGGTAGTGTTTCTGTCCCAGAGGGAACAAAAATAACTTGGCAATTTTATACTAAAAACACCGACAACATTCAGTTTCTTTACCAGGACAATGAATTTAATTTGACTTCAGAAGATGATAATTTTGCCGTTGCTCTAACTGCCAAGGCTTCCTTTGATTATTCCATCATTAACAAAAATAAATTTTATATTTCTAAAGATACCATAAATCATTCTATATCAGTAATTAAAGATTTATATCCTGAAATTTATGTTGAAAGCAGGGTAGATTCTTTCTTTATGGACAGATATTATTTCAAGGGTAATATTAAAGATGATTATGGTTTTTCTAATTTATATTTTGTTTATTCAAAATTTGACGATAAAGGCCAGTTGTTGCAATCTAACGTAAAAATACCTGTTCAAATAGAAAAAACCGCTGTAATTCAAGATTTTTACTATTCTTTTGATGCTTCAACCCTACAAATGAATCCTGGTTATTCGTTGTCTTATCATTTTGAAGTTTATGACAATGATGGTGTTAATGGTCATAAAATGAGTAAGACGGGGCAATTTGACTATAAAGTCAAGACCCAGGAAGAAATTGATAAGGATATTGAAAGATCCAGCACAAAATCCAAAAGTGAAATGGATGAGTTAATGAAGGAATCTTCTCAAATTTTAAAGGATATAGAAAAATTCAATCGTCAATTGAAGGAAACCAATAATCCGTCTTGGCAGGATAAAAAGAAGATGGAAGATTTGATGAAGAAGTTCAATGATTTGAAAAATCAGTTGGATGAGTTAAAAAAACAACAGAGTATCAACAATAAAATCGAAGATCAATACAAAAATTATTCGGAAGATATTCTGAAGAAACAGATGGAACTTGAAAAACGTATGGATGAATTGCTTTCCGATGAAATGAAGCAGATGCTTCAGGAAATGCAAAAGATGATGGAAAATATGAACAAGGACCAAATGCAGAATTCTATCGATAAAATGAAGATGGATGCGAAAGACATCAATCAGTCATTGGATCAGCAATTGCAACTGTATAAAGAGTTGGAGATGGAGAAAAAGGTGAATGACTTTTTGCAGAAAACACGAGAATTGTCGCAGGAACAAAAGAATTTGTCAACGCAAACCAACAAGAAAGAAATCGGCAATGAAGACTTGATGAATCAGCAGCAGGAAATTCAAAACAAGTATAACGACTTAAAGAAGGACCTGAAGGAAATCCAAGATTTGAACAAAGAATTGGAACAACCCAATAAATTGCACAATACCGATTCATTACAACAGCGTTTGGAACAAAACTTGAATAACGCGCAACAGCAATTGCAGAAGAATAATCGTTCAAAAGCCAGCGAAAATCAAAAATCTGCGGCGCAAAAAATGGAAGAGTTGGCTGATCAACTTGAGCAGGATATGAATGAAAGTGAGTTGGATGAAATAACAGAAGACATTGCGGTACTTCGTCAGATTTTGGATAATTTGGTTAAAGTTTCCTTTGATCAAGAAGATGTCTTGACAATGACTCAAAAGATAAATAAGCGGTCGCCCAATGTTTCCAATATTTTGCAAAACCAGCACGAAATAAGGGAAAATATGTCGCTTATTGAGGATTCTCTTTTGGCTTTGGCACGCCGGCAGATGTCAGTTAAACCTTTCATTACCAAGGAAGTTTCCAAAATAAACAGTTATATTGAATCTTCACAGACCCTGTTAGATACGAGATCAATGTCCAAGGCGGCCCAAAATCAGCAGTTTGTATTGACTTCTATGAACAATCTTTCGTTGATGTTGGCCGAATCAATGCAGGAAATGAAGAAGCAGCAAAGCGAATGTAAATCCAAATGCAAGAAGCAGGGAAATGGTTCCTGCAATAATCCCGGTGGTAAGGGCAAGAGCAAAAAGACTCGTGCCAAAGAAATGCAGCAGCAGTTGAATCGACAAATGGAAGCAATGAAGAAGGCAATGGAACAAGGAAAGCAGCAACAAGGCCAGTCCGGTACGCCCAAAATGAGCGAACAATTTGCCAAGATGGCAGCGCAACAGGAAGCCATTCGAAAAATGATGCAAGATTATCAGGATCAATTAAAATCGCAAAATGGAGTGGGGGATAAGTCCGTAGAACAATTAATCGAGGATATGCAGAAGACGGAAAAAGAGTTGGTCAATAGAATTCTAAATCAGCAAACAATCAATAGACAGAAAAACATAGAAACCCGTTTATTGGAAAGTGAAAAGGCGGATAGGAAACAGGACGAAGAGAAAAAGCGTGAATCTACGGAAGGAAAAGATATTCTCAACAACAATCCTCCCAAGGATTGGAATCTGGATAAATCAAAAGAATCACAGCAGGAGATGCTCAAAACTGTTCCCGTCAATTTGAATTACTATTACAAGGAAAAAGTGAACAGTTACTTTTATAATATTGGGTAATTTTCTTTCCACGTGAAACAGTCATCGAATAAGTTTAAAATCAGGCATTTACAAACACGGTTTTATGAGGAAATTTATTTGTTTTTTTCTTGCGTTATTTTTTGTTTTCTCTTTATGTTTTGCCGACGGATATAAAGTTTTGTTTATTGGCAATAGTTATACGCAAGTAAACAATCTTCCGCGAGTTATTGCCACGTTGGCAGAATCTACAGGTGACACTTTGCTTTATGATTCAAATACGCCTGGAGGATACACTTTTAGGCAACATTTGAATAATGCGACTACCAGGGCTCTAATTCAGCAAGGTGATTGGGATTATGTGGTTTTGCAGGGACAAAGTCAGGAACCTTCTTTTCCCGATTCACAGTTTTCAAATGAAACCTATCCTTTTGCCAAGCAATTGTGTGATTTGGTAAGGCAATACAGCCCTTCTGCCAAGGTGGTTTTTTATATGACTTGGGGCAGAAAAAATGGTGACAGTGGTAATTGTCCACTGTTTCCGCCACTTTGTACGTATGAAGGAATGGACAGTTTGCTTTATTTACGCTATATGATTATGGCAAGAGATTTCGAAGCGGAAGTGTCGCCCGTTGGAGCGTTATGGCATTATTTGCGTGATAACAGCCCTGAAATTGAGTTGTATGCTTCAGATGAAAGTCATCCCAGTATGGCGGGAACTTATGCGGCTGCGTGTTCTTTTTATACCATTTTCTTTCATAAAAATCCACGGTTAATCAATAATGACTATAATCTTTCGCCCGATGTTGCGAACAAGATAAGAATTGCTGCTGAAAAAGTGGTGTATGATTCTTTGTCCAAGTGGTATGTAGATCTTCCGACGACTATTTCTGCTGCATCTAATTTACCTTCGATTCGGCTTTTCCCAAATCCTGCTTCAACGAGCCTGTCATTGCTTGCTGATTTTATACCTGTCAATATTACTGTTTATAATGTTTTGGGAGAAGTGTCGCTCGCCTTATCCTCCTTTAATTCCAATGAAACAAGTATTGATATTTCATCTTTGCAAGATGGTCTATATTTAATGCAAATCATTGATAATAAGCAAAATAAATATTTCTATAAGTTCATCAAAAAGCATAATTAATGATAAGTTTTACCAATCTTCCCATAGAATTAGAATCGGTTAATTTCATACTCAAGCAGTGGCTTAAAGAAATAATCAGACTGGAAGGCTTTGAGCCCGGTGATGTCAAATATTTTTTTTATAATGATGAACAATTATTGGAGGTTAACCTTAAATTTCTGAATCACGATACCTACACGGATATTATCACGTTTGATTATGGGGAAGCAAATTTGGTGCAGGGTGAAATTTATATTAGTGAAGAAAGAATCAGAGAAAATGCGGTAACAATGGGTCAGACGCTTTTTGACGAAATGCTCAGAGTGGTGGTTCATGGTGTTTTGCATTTATGCGGATATAAGGATAAAACCGCAGAAGATGCGTTAGTGATGAGACAGAAAGAATCGTGGGCAATACAGTGTTATAAAAATTTAAATTCCAAATAATCAGGATATTACAACAATGTTTCACATGAAAAAAGAAGATATTTTTGATGTAATTGTCGTGGGTGCGGGACACGCAGGATGTGAGGCCGCTGTTGCTGCCAGTCGTCTTGGAAGTAGGACGCTGCTAATAACAATGCATCTGGGATTGGTTGCCCAAATGTCGTGTAATCCGGCAATGGGTGGAATTGCGAAAGGACAAATTGTAAAGGAAATTGATGCGCTCGGTGGTTTTTCAGGTATAGTTGCTGACCAATCTACAATCCAATTTAGAATGCTCAATCGTTCCAAAGGACCTGCTATGTGGAGTCCAAGAACGCAAAACGACAAATATCTTTTTTCTCAATGTTGGAAACAGATTCTTGAACAACACGAAAATTTAGAATTGCGTCAAGATACCGTGATTGATGTTTTGTTTGAACAGAATCAGGTGATAGGTATTAAATCACAACAGGGAAACATTATTTATGCAAGAAAAGTTATTTTAACTAATGGTACTTTCTTGAATGGCAGAATTCATATCGGTGAGGTGAATTTTGCTGGTGGAAGAATGGGAGAGAGCAATTCCCTATTTCTTTCGGATAAATTAAAGGACTATGGATTTACTGTAAAAAAACTGAAAACAGGAACCCCAGTTAGAATTGATAAACGTACCGTTGATTTTTCCAAAATGGAAGAACAAAAGGGTGATGAAAATCCTGATAAATTTTCTTTTACGAATACCGTTGCTGTCAACAATCAAATGAGTTGTTGGATTACTTATACCAATCCACAGGTTCACGATGTGCTGCGAACGGGATTTGAATTTTCTCCAATGTTTCAAGGTCGAATACAAGGCGTGGGACCAAGATATTGTCCTTCTATTGAAGATAAAATCAACCGCTTTTCAGAACGCGAACGTCACCAGCTTTTTTTGGAACCGGAAGGTCGTTATACCAATGAATATTATTTGAATGGTTTTTCTTCTTCTTTGCCCGAAAAAGTGCAAATTGATGCTATGCATTTAATTCCCGGTTTGGAAAATGCCAAAGTGTTCAGGCCGGGTTATGCCATAGAATATGACTATTTTGATCCTACCCAACTAAAATTTTCCTTGGAATCAAAATTGGTTGAAGGATTGTATTTGGCTGGTCAGGTAAATGGTACTACCGGTTATGAGGAAGCCGCTTGCCAAGGATTGATTGCGGGTATCAATGCGCACCTTTCTCTGCACGACAAACAACCATTGGTTTTAAGTCGCTCGCAAGCTTATATCGGAGTTTTAATTGATGACCTGGTGACGAAAGGCGTGGAAGATCCATACCGTATGTTTACCTCTCGTGCCGAATATCGAATCTTGCTTCGTCAAGATAATGCCGACGAAAGATTGACTCCTGTCGGACATCAAATAGGATTAATTGATGATAGCAGATATCAAAATATGTGCCAAAAATATGAAAGACAAAAGTTATTTGCCGAATATTTGTACGAACATCACGCCAGACCCGTTGAAGTAAATGACTATTTATCTTCTATTGAAACTTCTGTTATTGATCAGAGAACAAAATACGGAAACCTTTTATTGCGCCCTCAGGTTGAATTGTCCAACTTGAAAATCTGTTGCCCCAGCATTCAAGAATTTATTGATGCCAATCATATTTCTACTACCGAACAGGAAAATACAGAAATTTTAATCAAGTACGCCAACTATATCGAAAAGGAAAAAGAAATGGCAGATAAATTATCCAATTTGGATAATATCAAAATTTCTCCTGATTTTAATTATAAAGATTTTCCTTCTTTGTCTTTGGAGGCCCGCGAAAAACTTTCTCGTGTTAAACCGGAAAATTTGGGTCAGGCTTCCCGAATCAGTGGCGTGAGTCCGTCAGACATTGCCGCTTTAATGATCTACCTAAGGTAAGTAACTATTAATCAATAGTTTATAGTAAATATTTGATTT
The DNA here is from genome assembly GCA_045616665.1 of Bacteroidales bacterium. Taxonomy (GTDB): domain Bacteria; phylum Bacteroidota; class Bacteroidia; order Bacteroidales; family WCHB1-69; genus RUG11690. The sequence goes on from JAZLHE010000069.1 coordinate 24,056, forward strand.
TAGACCTTTTCTTTAAAAAAACGTGCCGCAAGTCTTATTTTTCATTATTGTGTCTTAAATCAAATATTTTACATAACTCATTGGAAATCAACAGTGTTTATTTGTCCTTATTTTAAATCTGAATTTTCTGACTATTTTTCAAATTTTTTTGTATTTTTGCATTGAAAAATTGTGGATAGATTTGTTATGATTGCAACCACGAGAAAAAATGCTAAAACATCAAATCTCCACTTTTTTCGTTCACATAATTTTTAACCCATAAACCAAATTGTATTATGAGCTATCTATTCACATCCGAATCAGTATCTGAAGGACACCCCGATAAGGTGAGTGATCAAATTTCAGACGCTTTGTTGGATTCATTCCTTGCTCAGGACCCTGAATCAAAAGTGGCTTGCGAAACATTAGTAACTACGGGTTTAGTTGTTTGCGCAGGTGAAGTTAAAACCAATGCTTACGTTCCCATTGACGACGTTGCAAGAAAGGTGATTGCGAAAATTGGTTATACCAAGAGCGATTACCAATTTGATTCTAATTCTTGTGCGGTTATTTCTGCCATTCACGGTCAATCTGGCGACATCAATCAAGGGGTTGAGCGCAAAAAGAAAGAAAATCAGGGAGCGGGCGACCAAGGTATGATGTTTGGCTATGCCTGTAATGAAATGGAAAATTATATGCCTATTACCATTGAGTTGGCGCATAGAATTTTACAGGAATTGGCCGCTATTCGCAAAGAAGGCAAAAAGATGAAGTATCTCCGTCCGGATGCCAAGTCGCAAGTGACTTTAGAATATGATGACAATGGCAAGCCGCAGCGCATTGATACCATTGTGATTTCTACTCAACACGATGATTTTGAAAAAGATGAAAAGAAAATGCAGGAAATCATCAAACAAGATATTATTAAAATTCTGCTTCCAAGGGTTATCAAAACCTGTCCTAAAAAAGTAAAATCCTTATTCAGGGACGATTATAAACTTTTGGTAAATCCTACTGGAAAGTTTGTCATCGGTGGTCCCCACGGCGATACGGGTTTGACGGGAAGAAAGATTATCGTTGATACATACGGTGGCCACGGAGCCCACGGCGGTGGCGCCTTTTCGGGAAAGGATTCTTCTAAAGTTGACCGTTCCGCTGCGTATGCAGCTCGTCATATTGCAAAGAATATGGTGGCTGCGGGGTTGTGCGACAAGGCCCTTGTGCAGGTTTCTTACGCCATCGGACAAGCAGCACCGGTAAGTATCAATGTGAATACATACGGTACGGCTAAAATTAAAATGAAAGACGGTGAAATAGCACAAAAAATCGCCAAGATTTTCCCAATGCGTCCATACGATATCGTTGAAAGATTCCAATTGAAAAATCCTATTTTTGAACCAACGGCTTCTTACGGGCATTTTGGCCGGGACACCTATGAACGCGAAGTGGAAGTTTTCTATCAGGATGATGCTACTTTCACAAAAAAATCAGAAGGAAAAACCAAATTTTTCAAAAAGGTGCGCTTTTTCGGTTGGGAACAACTGAATTACGTTGATCGCTTGAAAAAGGAATTTAATTTATAATATGCGTCGCTTATTCTCATTCTTGCTGTTTTTGGCCTTTTTTGTGCCGGTTGGGGCTCAAACGATACGGGTTGAACATCCTGCCGGGAAAGAACTTAAAAGTCTTTCTACGGATGAAATTAACGCTATTTTTGACAAGGCAAATCCGTGGCTTAAAATTAAAGCCCTCCAGGAAATGTCCGACAATATGAATCTCAATGGTTCCATATTGATTGCCTTGGACGATAAAGTTGTCGTGCGCAGAACTTATGGTTATGCCCGTCTTTACAAAAAAGGCAAAGATTTGGCAGGAATGACTTTGGACCAACTGACTCGTGCTCGCGGCAAGTCAGAAAATAAACTGGTTCATACCACGCCTTACGAACTGGCCTCGGTGTCGAAACAATTTACTGCTGCCGCCATTTTGAAATTGGTTTCACAAGGTAAATTGCAGTTAACTGATTATCTGACAAAGTTTTATCCTGAAAATCCGTATTCTGGAATCACGATTCATCACTTGCTAAGCCATACTTCGGGCTTGCCGGAATATTTTAAATTTCCTGATGAATATTGGAGTGATACGAACTGCGTATCCAATAAATTTGCCATAGCAAAGCTTTTTACAAGCAGGAATAAAATTCTGTTTAAGCCCGGCACCAACTATAAATATACCAATACCAATTACTTGTTGTTGGCAGACATAGTGGAAAAGGTTTCAGGCATTAAATTTGAAAAATATATGGCTGACAGTATTTTTACGCCCATCGGAATGAAAAATACGTTCTATTATACGGAAAAAGCTTCAAAAAAAGGGATAGTTTTTCCTCGTGGTCATTTGGGTTCTGGTGAAGAAGTGGCTTTTGAACCGTTAGACGGAACCTTGGGAGATAAAGGGTTGTATTCTTATCCCGAAGCCCTGATGAAATGGAAAATTGCCTATTTCAATGAGTATTCCGTCATACCCAAAGAATGGGTTGATAAAGCGATGTCTCCGCAAAACAAATTGCTTAATGGGGCAAGACCCTCCGAATTATATGGTTATGGTCTTCATATTGAAGACGATCCCTGTTACGGGCGTTTGATTTATCACGGGGGCTTGTGGCATGGTTTTAATCATATTATGACGTATCGGCCTTCCGACAATTTATTGTTTATTTGTCTAAGCAATTACCGAAATCGGGCTCACATAGGCAAATCTTCAGTGATTTTGACTATTGTTGATGGAGTATAAATGACCTTTGATGAATTAAAAAAGCTGATTCATAGTCATTTATGAATCAGCTTTTTTTGTAGTGATAGGGTCGAATTTCAGAATTATTTCTTGAAATACTTTACCGCGTTGCTGAAAATATCCTGACATTTGTCGCCCGGAATGTTTTTGTAAAGGTTTTCGCCTTTACGTTCGCTGTGGCCCATTTTTCCCAAAATACGTCCGCAATCTGAAACAATGCCTTCAATGGCATAGCTTGAACCATTGGGATTATCGTACTTGTTCATACTTGGATGACCTTCAAAATCGCAATATTGGAAAGCAATCTGGCCATTGGCAAATAATTCCTGGGCCATCTTTTCCGATACGACAAATTTACCTTCTCCGTGACTAATGGCTACGCGGTGAATGTCTCCTGGCTTAAAAGAACTTAGCCAAGGCGAATTATTGGAAGCAATTACGGTTTTGGTAATGTGTGAAACGTGACGATTGATGTCATTGCGATAAAGAGTTGGAGATTCGGCTGTTACCTGTCCAATTTTACCGAATGGCAATAAGCCTGATTTTACAAGGGCTTGGAAACCATTGCAGATGCCTAAGATTAAGCAGTCGCGCTCAAGGAGTTTTTCTATGGCGGTTTTTATTTTGACATTGTTCAAGACATTGGCGATGAATTTGCCACTGCCATCGGGTTCGTCACCGGAACTGAAGCCGCCGCTCAATGCCAAAATATGGGCATTGTCAATTAAATGGGCGAGTTCGTCAATGGAGCTGTTGATTTCTTTTTCGTTCAAATTGCGGAAGACAAAAATCTCGGGTTCGGCTCCTGCTTCCCGAAATGCCTTGGCTGTGTCGTAATCGCAATTGGTGCCAGGAAATACGGGCAAAACAACCTTTACGTTGTTTGTTTTCTGCGGATGAAGTTCGCGATGCGCTTTTAAGGCCGTTTTTGCGACTTCTGGCATACTTTCGCTGTTAATTTTAACTTCCGGATAGATAGCGGCATAAGTGCCTCTCCAGGCGGCCAAACATTGCGTTTTGTCGATTTCTATCCCATTAACGGTAAATTTGTCGTCAACCAGACCTAATTCTTCGGCATATTCAAAATCTAATTTTTCAGTGGTTTCTACCACAAAACTGCCATAACCATAATCAAATAGCGGCTGTTTGGTATTGATATTGAATCCCAAGTCATTTCCGAAGCTCATTTTGCAAAGTGCTTCTATGATTCCACCAAATTGTAAGGTGAAGCAGGAAATGATCTTGCCATTGTGAATTTGCTGGCGAACATAGTCAAAAATCTTTTTGACCCGATCGATCGTAGGTCTGTGATTATCATCAATAACATTGTTAATCAAATAAATATGATTTCCTTTTTGTTTAAATTCAGGAGAAATCACTTTATTGGCATTCTCCGTAACGATGCCAAAGGAAACCAAGGTAGGAGGAACATTAAGATTTTTGAATGTACCGCTCATTGAGTCTTTTCCACCGATGGAAGGAAGGTGGAAGGCGTTTTGCATATAAATTGAACCTAACAGGGCGGCAAAAGGTTTTCCCCACTTTGTGCTGTCTTTACCCAATTTTTCAAAATATTCCTGGAAGGTAAATCTGATCTTTTTATAATCACCGCCAACGGCCACGATTTTGGCCATGGATTCCAGCACGGCATACATTGCCCCGTGGAAAGGTGAAAATGAAGCGATATAGGGATTGTAGCCAAAAGCTAAAATGCTGGCAGTGTTGGTTTTTCCATTCAGAACAGGTAACTTTTGTACGCCGGCTTGCGTTTCGGTTAACTGATGTTTACCGCCGAAAGGCATCAAAACAGTGGATGCACCAATCGTGGAATCGAACATTTCTATAAGGCCTTTTTGCGAGGCAACATTCGGTGATGCAAGATGCTGACATATACTTTCAGTTGAAATCTTTTGATTTTCAGTTGCTTCCGGTATTCTTGCAGGGAAATTATCTTTTATTTCAGGTACCACGACATCGGTTTTTTGGCGGTAGCCGTTGGTGTTGATGAAGTCGCGGGACAAGTCAACGATATTCTGGCCTTTCCATCGAATGGTAAGTCTGTTATTGTCGGTTACTTTTGCAATGATGGTAGCTTCAATGTTTTCCTTGCGGCAAAATTCGAAAAAGGCATCCACATCTTTCGGATCCACCACCACGCTCATACGTTCCTGAGATTCACTGATGGCAATTTCGGTGCCGTTAAGTCCTTTGTATTTGGTTTTTACGGCGTCCAAATCAATCATCAGGCCGTCTGCCAATTCACCGATGGCAACACTGACGCCGCCGGCTCCGAAATCGTTGGATTTCTTAATCAGTTTGGTAACTTCAGGATTTCTGAAAAGATGCTGGATTTTACGTTCTTCGGGGGCATTGCCTTTCTGAACTTCCGCTGCACAGACTTCCAAGGAGGTTTCTGTATGTTCTTTGGATGAACCCGTTGCACCTCCAATGCCGTCGCGACCGGTTCTGCCGCCAAACATAATGATGATGTCTCCGGCTTGAGGTTGTTCGCGGCGTACGCATTCTGCGGGAACGGCTCCCACTACGGCACCAATTTCCAAGCGTTTGGCTTTGTAGCCGTCGTGGTAAATTTCACGAACGTGGGTTGTTGCCAAGCCGATTTGGTTTCCGTAGGAAGAATAACCTGCGGCAGCGCTTTTTGAAATAACCCGTTGCGGCAATTTGCCGTCCATCGTTTGGCTGATGGGTTCATTGATGTTGCCTGCTCCTGTTACGCGCATGGCTTGATAAACATAACTTCTTCCACTCAATGGGTCGCGGATGGCACCACCCACGCAAGTGGCAGCACCACCAAAGGGCTCGATTTCTGTGGGATGGTTATGAGTTTCATTCTTAAACATCAATAACCATTTTTCTGTTTTGTCATCCACATCCACATCTACGAAAACACTGCAAGCATTGTTTTCTTCAGATACTTCCATATCGTCCAAATGGCCGAGTTTCCGTTCATTCTTGCCGCAAATGGTGGCCATATCCATCAAAGTAAGAGGTTTTTTGCCTCCGTGGACATTTTGTCGGATAGCTTGATACTGCTCAAAAGCTTCTTGAAGCTGTTCGGAGAACGTGCAGGGTGTAAAAGTGATGTTTTCCAGTTGGGTCTCAAAAGTAGTGTGACGGCAATGGTCGCTCCAATAAGTATCCAACATCTTGATCTCCGTTTCTGTCGGATTTCTCTTTTCTTCATTCTTAAAATAATCTTGAATGCAGAGAATGTCTTCGAAAGACATAGCCAGAGATAATTCTTTTCTGAAAGCGTCCAGTTCTCCGTGATTCATACCATTGAACGTATCAAAAACAACCACATCATTAACTGTGATATTTTCAGAAGAACTCAAGATGGACATATCTTTTTCCCTTGCTTCTACTTCATTGATGCAATGCTTTTTAATTCGGAGTAAATCTTTTTCAGATAATTGACCTTCCAAAATGATGACTTTTCCACTTCTGATGGTGGCCGTCATTTTCGGATCAATTAATGATAAGCATTGCATCGCGCTGTCTGCACGCTGGTCAAACTGGCCTGGAAGAAATTCGATGGCAAAATAAGTTTTACCATCCAAGTTAAGATTGGAGTAAACCTCATCCGTTACAGGTTCAGAAAAGATGGAATTTTGAGCCTTTTCAAGCAGGTTTTCATCAATGTTGAATACGTCGTAAACATTGATAAGGCGTAAGTTTTGAATGTGAAGTTCAAGATTGTGGTTGAGGTCATCCAGTAAATCTTGGGCTTCTACCTGAAAACCAGCTTTTTTTTCGACAAAAAGTCGTGCATTAAGTAATTTATTCATAAGAAGTTATTGTAAAAACAAAATTATTTGACCGTCATTTTCAAGATGTTGATTTCTGCCTGGGTTAAAAATCTCCACTTCCCGCGAGGAAGGTCTTTTTTAGTAAGTCCGGCAAAGACGACGCGATCCAATTTAACTACTTCATAGCCCAAAAATTCAAAAATACGTCTTACGATTCTATTTTTTCCAGAATGAATGGTTATACCGATATCACGTTTGGATTCGCCAACGTATGCCACTTCATCGGGAGTGATGATGCCGTCTTCCAATTCAATGCCTTGGCGTAGGGCGCACATATCGATGTTGGCGAAGTTTTTGTTTAGTTCAACCGCGTATGTCTTTTCAATTCCGTGTTTGGGATGGGTGAGTTTTTTGGTCAAGTCACCATCATTGGTGAAAAGCAAAAGGCCGGTGGTGTTTTTATCCAGTCTTCCCACGGGATAAATTCTTTCCTTACAAGCTCCGCGAACCAGTTCCATCACGTCTTTTCGACCTCTTTCGTCGCAGGTGGTGGTGATGTAGTCCTTGGGTTTGTTGAGCAGCAAATATACGGGTTTCTCGTTTTGCAGAATTTTGTCACCATATCGAACTTCGTCCGTAGGCAGAACCTTATAACCTAATTCAGTGACGATTTCTCCGTTGACGCTGACGGCTCCGGTGGTGATGAGCACGTCCGCCTCTCGGCGAGAGCAAATGCCGGCATTGGCAATGTACTTATTAAGACGAATGAGGCCTTGGTTTTCAGTTTCTGTTAAAGATAAAACCTTTTGTCGTTGTGGACTTTGGCGGCCTTCGCGAATACGTCTTGCCACAATTTCGCTGAGGATGGCGGATTCGGCAGTTACATCTCTGCGTTTTCTCTTTGGCGCTTCGTTGTCGTCCTCATTTTTTCTGAAACTTTTTCTTTCGCCTCTCTTGGCTCCAAATTTACGAGTTGAAAAACTGTGTTCGCTTTCGTCTTTTTTTCTAAAGCCGCGTTTCGGTTTTTCCTCGTTGAAAGAATCGTTTTCCTTCTTTTTGAAGCTTCTTCTTGGCTTTGGTGCGTCAAAGGAATCTTCCTTGGACTTGCGGAAACTGCGTTTTGGTTTGCTTTCCGTTGTTTCCTCGGTCTTTTTTCTGTATGTTCTTTTGGGTTTTAGTTCTTCGGTGTCGTCAGTGCTTTTGCTACGACGAGTTCTCGGAGTTTTTTCTTTGGTTTCTGCGCTTTTGGCATCTCTTTTAGCACCAAATTGACGAGTTTTGGGCTTATCGGTCCCTTTCTTTTCCATAATGAGTTATAAAATCAAATTATTTTTCTTGAATGTTATTGCCACAATCATCAACGATAATTTTATACCATTTTGCAGGATATTCGGGTTGATCTGGAAATTCGCATTGAGGAATCTGGGTATCTGTTTTTAAGAATTTTCCGTCCTTTTCTTTTTTGATATTTCCATCGTTATATTTAACCAGCAAATATTCATATAAATTATTCCAAGCACTGCAAACTTCTTTGGTACAGCGATTTGAAATTTCGTTGATACGTTTTTCGGCTTTGGCAGGGTCATTTTTGAAAAGTTCAACCATTTCGTTTTCCATAGCACGGATATTTTTAACAGCACCGTTTTCAAACATTTCCTGTCTTTCGTTCACGTGTTTAATCATATCGGAATATCTGGTATAAACCATTTGACTTACCTTGGTGAAAATCCAAAATGCTGCTGTAGGAGAGTAATCTACCAAAGAGCCGTTGCCTTCGCGAACGGCTTCGGGAATATCGGTAATACCGCAGAACATAGGAATATAGCAGTTGCTGGCGGCATCATCCACGCCAAACCATAAGATTCCACCGAATTTGTCAGGCAACCAGCCGCGAGCCTGGGCTACAAATGAAAAGCCTGTTTGCTGAGTGGCAGTGGCTCTTTCGTGGATGTATTTCTTGCCGTTATATTCCCAATTCATAGGACGCCAACGGTAAGGGCAGGCGTATGGACCGGCGCCAATGTCCTGGGTCATATCCATTGAAGTGCCTTCATAGTGGTCGCGCATCAGTTTCATTACGTCTGTGACATCGAGTTTTTGTACGGGTTTAATCCAAAGAGGAAAGCGGTGGGTGAGGTTTTCACCGCGGGCATAATCTTCGTATGGAGCCATTAAATCGGGGTTGCAACGGTAGAAAGCAGTCCAAACGCGGGCTTCACATCCACGGGCGCCACCAAAATCAAGTGGAGCGTAGGCATCGCAAAAACTGAATTCGGTATCAGGGGCTTTGGCATCATAATAACCTTTCAATTTTGCAAAACTGATGACATCGGCGGAATAAACCGTTTCAATGTCAGGATTGAAAATCATTTTGTCGATGTCTTTATTGGTGATAGAGGTTTTGCCGTCCCTTAATGGGAAGGTGGTGATTCTGGCTTGGTTGGCGTGACCGCAAATATATCCGTCAGGAATACGGCGAGCAACCCAAACGGCGCCATTGGTCCAGCCTTTTACGATTTTACCCTTGGCATCTCTCATTTCTGCACCTTTGCCAATAATTTCAAAAATCCAGGCTTCGTTGGGATCCACAATGGAGAAAGACTCACCTTCACTGCAATAACCGTATGATTCAATGAGGAAATCGATGACCTTGATGGCTTCACGAGCATTTTTGGCTCTTTGTAAAGTGATGTAAATTAGTGAACCATAATCAATTAAGCCGGGAGTGTGCCATAATTCCTCACGACCGCCGTAGGTGGTTTCCCCGATGCAAAGTTGGTGCTCATTCATATTGCCGACCACGGAATAGGTGTGGGGAACTTGAGGAATTTGACCCAATAATTTTCCTGAATCCCATTCCACCACGTCCATTAGTGTTCCCAATGGATAATCGGCGGCAGGATGGTAATATAATTCGCCATAAAGGGTGTGTGAATCAGCGGCATACGAAACCATACAGGAACCGTCTTTGCTTGCCCCCTTGGTAATGATAAAATTGGTACACGCCATAAGCTGAAAACTGCCAACAAGGAATAGGGCAGCAATAATAGCTGTGATTTTTTTCATATTGATAAAGTTTACTTGTTTAATAAAAATTGATTGACGTTAGGAATGATCAGCAACGGCATCGGTGAATTGTTCACGATTTGACGCGTGTGGGCGCCCATCCATACGCTGGATAAGTCATTTTCTTCTTCACGCATAATGACCATCAAATTGACATCCAGTCTCTTGGCATATTCCAATAAGGCAGGAATAGAATCACCCGGAACGTCAACGGTGTGAATTTCATATCTTACATTGGCCTTGTCGCACATTGCGGCCGCGTGCTGCAATTGGATGTTGATAACGTGCTTGGTTTCGTTGTTGATAGGATTAATCACGCCCAATAAACAAATCTTGGCGGCAAATGCCTTGGCAAAACTGATGCTTAACTTGATTTTCTGCAGTGTTTCAAAACTGGTATCAATAGGAACCAGAATATCGGTTAAATCACGGTTGATTTCAATGCCTTCCCGTAAAATCAATACGGGAACCGTGGTTAAGTTGATGGTCTTGAAGGCGTTGCTTCCAATGAAAAATTCTTCAAAACCTGAAACACCATGTGTTCCCATTACAATCATTGAGTCTTCCAGATTGGCCGCATATTTGCACAATTCTGTACTTGGTCTGCCTTCAAGGATGATAGATCCAACGGGACTTTCGGGAGCTTCTGCTTTGCATTCATCTTCCCATTGTCTTAATTTCGTGCGAATGGCGTCTAAAAAATCATTGGCAGCGGTTGTAACTGCAAAATCCGTCTTCATAGCAGCTGTCTTTACCCAGGCCAAATGTATTTTTGCGTTGGTTTTAATGGATATTGCGACGGCGTGTTTCATCGCATTGTACGAATTTTTGGAAAAGTCAATTCCCACAACAATATTTTTCATAAGGCGTCTATTTTGGTTAATATCTTAATAACCGACAAAGATACAAAATTTTTTTAATTGCCATACTAAATTTCGTACAATAAAAAATTGGCGAAAAATATATGCGCTTATCGGATGTTTCTTTTGCCATTGATGATGGTTTTAATTTTTTACCAAATATTCATACTGAAAAGTAGATGATATATATTTTGTTGATAAATAAGGATTTAAGAGCAAAAAATAATCCACGTGAAATTGATCGGAAGTTGCGTAAAAGTATTTTTTCGAATGCGCAAGATAATATGTTTTTCCATCCATATAAACCCAGTCTCCCTGTTTGACTAAGAATTCATTTTGATAAAAAACACTGTCAAAAGGAATAATAACGCTTTCAAACCGTTCTTTTCGTTCCTGATTTTCAATGGCAAAATGATAGTTGGGATGACTTTTGTCGCAAATGGAATCGCTGAAGATGACTGCTTTTCCGTGGTAGTTGAAACCCACTGCCGTTCCTTTGCCAATATTGTAGATTGTGTAATTTTTAATATGTTGTGTTTGGTATTTGTCTATGTCAAATAGCAAGATAATAATCGCCAACGCGCTGATTCCGCTCCAATAATAAAATTTTTTTCTCCGATGAAAAAGAAGGAAAAAAGCTATGATAACCCCATAAAATAAAAGCATTTGTATCCACGAAATACTGATGTTACGAGTTACCGCCCCCGGCAAATTTTCAATCGAGCAAATGATGAAGTTCATTAATTTGATTTCGTGAGTAAGAATCCAGGTGACTATATTTGAAATGCTTGGAATAAACGAAAAAGCCAATAAAATGACCCCACTGACAACAACAATGAAAGAAAGGGCGATGACCGACATATTGGCAAGTAGAAAATAATTGGGAAATTGCCCAAAATAATAAATTGATAATGGAAAAGTTGAAAGTTGTGCCGCAATGGAAACGGAAATCAAATTCCAAAAATATTGAAGGATTTTGCTTTTGGGTGACCACAATGCCACAATTCTGCTTTGGAAAATGACGATGCCGAAAACTGCCAAATAACTTAATTGAAAACCTAATTCAAAAAGCAACAAAGGATTGATTACAAGTAAAATGAACAAAGAGGCAAAAAGACTGTGAAAAATATTCGTATTTCTTCCCAACAAACTGCCTATGCTGACAAATGAAAACATACTGGCCGCACGGGTGACAGAGGGCGATAATCCTGTAATACAGGCATATACCCAAATAAACAGCATTAAAATCACGGTTTTCAAAATCTTGGTTTTGGGACTGATTTCCAAAGGGCGAAGCAAAAAATCCAGAATCATAAAGATAATGCCAACGTGCATACCTGAAACGCATAGAATGTGACTCACTCCGGCAGCCGCATAACTCTGCTTTAATTCGGGATTCATCGTGTCGTCGTTGCCTAATAAAATGGCGGTGATAATGCCGTATTCGTCACCGTACATACCGGCTTGCGCAAAAATCCCCGATAAATACTGCTGTATCTTATAACTGCAGTCTATCACGGGATTAACTGCAAAATCTCCGATGATTTGCCATTGTTTTGGAGGAACGTAGGCACTGTAAAAAATACTTTTTCTCGCCATAAAACTTTTATAATCAAAAGAATATGGATTATCGTTATTTTCTATGGAAGATAATTTTGCATTAAAAATCAATATATTCCCGTATTGGGGCCGTACCAAGTCGTTTTTGCCTAAATAAAGTACAATCTTGTGTCTGAAATCGTGTTCGTTGAGGTCTTGTTGTATTTCCGCCACGACTTTATAGGTCTTTTCTTTTTCAATGGGATGTTCCACGATTTTTGCAATCCAATATTCGTTTTTTTCCAACAGCTTTTCTTCTGATGCGGAAATGTTGTTTTGAAAACGGAAATTGGTGAGCTGAAATCCTGTTATCAAAAACAATAATTGAATGCAAATGCCTGAAATCCATTGTGTTTTGTATTTTGTTCGCACGTGAAAAAGGTATGCCGTTACCCACAAAAAACACAAAATCCATATAATGCGGGTGGTGGAAAAAGACAATGAAGAAAAATAGGCCGTTCCAATACCTATGGAAAAGGGTAACAGCACGAGTAGGACAGGGTAGTTGTGAAGTTTCATCTAAATCATTTTAAGCTTACAAATATAGAAATAAAAATGGTTGAAAAATATGTTAAAATACTGATATACAGATTGTTGATAATCTGTAATTTTTAATGGAAAAATGTTTTCGTTTGACCTGTTTATGTGTATGTTTTTAAAAATCCGCCTTTGAAGGAAAAATTGTTAAATCTGATTTTTTTGGAAAAAATAGTCAGGAAATAAAAGAATTGAGAAAAATAATGTAACTTTGCAGTTTCTTTACGATAAAAAGGATATTAACTTAAATAAATAACAATCAGTATGATAAAAGACGAATTCATTAGAAGACACAACGGACCGAGTGAAGAAGAGGCCGCCAAGATGTTAGCAACTATTGGTGTAAAATCAATGGATGAATTAATTGAAAAGACCATCCCTTCAGCCATTCGCTTAAAAGAACCATTGGCGTTGCCCGATGGATTGACTGAATACGAATATTTGAATGAAGTAAACAAATTGTTGTCCAAAAACAAGGTTTACAGATCTTACATTGGAATGGGTTACTACAATACCTGCATTCCTTCTGTCATCTTGCGCAACATTTTCGAAAATCCGGGTTGGTACACTGCCTATACTCCGTATCAGGCAGAAATTTCACAAGGCCGAATTGAAGCTTTGTTGAATTACCAGACGATGATCAGCAGCTTGACCGGTATGCCTTTGGCCAATGCCTCTTTGTTGGATGAAGCCACTGCTGCCGGCGAAATGATGCTGATGTTCTTCCACAGCCGTTCTCGCGAACAGGTGAAAAATGACGTAAAAAAATATTTTGTTTCGGAAGATGTTTTCGCTCATTCAGTGGGTGTGATGAAAACCAACGCTGCTCCTCAAGGAATAGAATTGGTAATTGGAGATGCCGATAAAGTGGAACTGGATGATACGTTCTTTGGCGCGATGGTTCAGTATCCTAACCAACACGGTGAAATCCACGATTTTACTGCTTTCGTAGAAAAAGCCAAAAAACACAATATTTTCGTGGGGGTGGCTACCGATTTGCTGGCATTGACTTTGCTGACTCCTCCGGGAGAATGGGGTGCCGATTGTGTGATGGGTTCAACCCAGCGTTTTGGACTTCCATTGGGTTTTGGTAGTCCTGCCGCCGGTTTCTTCGCTTGCCAAGAAACCTTCAAACGTCAAATGCCGGGTCGTATCATCGGCGTAACTATTGATGCCGAAGGCAATCGTGCCGTTCGTATGGCTTTGCAAACGCGTGAACAGCATATCAAACGTGAAAAAGCAACCTCTAACATCTGTACCGCCAGTGCGTTGACTGCTATTATGGCTGGTTTCTTCGGAATGTGGCACGGTGCGGAAGGATTAAAGAAAAAAGCTACCAAAATTAACGTTTTGGCTGGCGTTTTGGCTTCTGAAGCTGCCAAATATGGTTACAAACAGCATAATGAAATTTATTTCGACACGCTTTGCTTTGAAGTTCCGGCCGGTATGACGACTGACGATGTGAAAGTGGCTGCCTTAGAGCAAAAAATGAATTTTAACTATTGGTGCGACACTTGCTTTAGCATTGCGTTGGACGAAACCGTTACATTGGACGATGTCAACGATATTTTGTCCGTACTGGCTCAGGCTGCTCACAAAGAATTTAATGAATATGTTTGTAAATGTTGTGCCAATCCGGCATTGAATATTCCAGCTGCCTTATTGCGTAAATCTCCGTTTATGCAACAGGAAATCTTCAATAAATATCATTCTGAAACAGAAATGATGCGTTATATGAAGATGTTGGAAATCAAGGATTTGTCTTTGAATAGAGCGATGATTCCACTGGGATCTTGCACAATGAAGCTGAATGCTGCCGCAGAAATGTTGCCGTTGAGCTGGGCCAACACTTGCAATATCCATCCGTTTGCTCCAGCCGACCAGGCCGAGGGTTATTTGGAAATGATTGCCGAAGTTAGCCAATGGTTAGCTGTCGTCACGGGTTTCAAGGCCGTGTCATTGCAACCTAATTCCGGCGCCGCTGGCGAATATGCCGGTATGACCGTTATCAGAAATTATCATATTTCTCGTGGCGAAGGTCATCGTAATGTATGCTTGATTCCTGCTTCAGCACACGGTACCAATCCTGCTTCTTCTGCTAAGGCCGGTAACCAAATCGTAGTGGTTAAGTCAACAGAAAACGGTGAAATCGACGTGGAAGATTTGCGTGCCAAAGCTATTGAATACAAAGACCGCTTGTCTTGCCTAATGGTAACCTATCCTTCTACCCACGGCGTATTCGAGGAAGCTATTCTCGAAATCATCAAGATTGTTCACGAAAATGGAGGCTTGGTTTATATGGATGGTGCCAATATGAATGCTCAAGTTGGTTTGACTTCTCCGGGAACGATGGGTGCCGACGTTTGTCACCTCAACTTGCATAAGACCTTTGCGATGCCTCACGGTGGCGGCGGTCCCGGCGTTGGACCTATAGCCGTGGCTGAAAAACTGGTTGACTTCTTGCCAAATCACGCTCTGATTGAAACCGGTGGTAAAAACGGAAGTCAGGTTGCTTCGGCTCCATACGGCAGTGCCTATTTGTTGCCTATTACCCACGGCTACCTCAAAATGTGCGGTGGTAAAGGTTTGGCAGAAGCTACCAAATATGCTATTTTGAATGCCAACTATATCCGTGCCCGTCTCCAAGGTCATTACAAGATTCTTTATACCGGCACCAATGGTATGTGCGCTCACGAAATGATTTTGGATTGCAATGAATTTGACAGAACAGCGGGCGTTCAAGTAGGCGATATCGCTAAACGTTTGATGGACTATGGTTTCCACGCTCCAACAGTGGCATTCCCTGTCCACGGCACGTTGATGGTGGAACCTACCGAAAGCGAACCATTGAGCGAATTGGATAGATTCTGCGACGCTATGATTGCCATCCGTCAGGAAATTGCCGACATTGAAAGTGGTAAGGCCGACAGAGAAAACAATGTAATCAAGAAAGCTCCCCATACGATGGCAGTGGTTTGTGCCGATACTTGGGATAGACCTTATACCAGACAACAAGCTGCATTCCCTATTGCTCACGAAGATAAATATTGGCCAACGGTAAGCAAGATTGATGACGCATACGGTGACAGAAATCTTGTTTGTTGCCTCGATAAATAATCCAATTATTTACTGAGAAGGTCAAGCTACTTTCAATAATTGATTTAAAATCAATGTCAAAAGAAGGTAGTTTGACCTTTTTTTTATATTTTTGCAGATTATTATTGAAAATAGTATGCTATGAAAAAATATATCCTTGCGGTTTTCGTGTTTTTATTGGCCTTAGGTACTGCTTTTGCGCAAAAGTCGGAAATTGGAGCTTTTGTCGGCACATCGTTTTACATTGGCGATTTGAGCCATTCCACCATTTTTTCCGAATGTGGTATTTCCGGCGGCGTGGTTTATCGGTATAACTTCACTCCTCGTTGGGCTTTGAAAGCCAACATTATTTTTGCGGAAGTGCACGCCAGCGATGCCAAAAGTAATGGAAACTATGAACGAAATTTGAGTTTTAAGTCACCAATTACGGAACTTTCCGTTCAGGCTGAATTGAATTTTCTGAAAATCTACAACCAAAAAGGATATAATCGCTTTTCTCCTTACGTCTTCGCCGGCGTAGCTGTTTTTTCCTTCAATCCGCAAGCAGAATATAATGGCAAAACTTACGATTTGCAACCAATGGGAACGGAAGGTCAGGGTTTGGACCCTTCCAAAAAAGAATATGCCCTTTGCAGTTTTGCGGTTCCTTTCGGCATCGGCTTGAAGGTCAATATTGGCCGTTTTGTCTCCATTGGCGCAGAATGGGGTATGCGTTTTACCTGTACCGATTATTTGGATGATATCAGCACGACTTATCACGATAATGCCGACTTGCGTTTTAAACGCGGCGATATTATGGCCAGCCTGGCCGACAGATCTCCTGAAATCGGTCGGGCCGTTCACGAGCCAGGTTCCCAACGAGGCAATTTCAATACAACTGATTTTTATTCGTTCTGTGGTGCGACGGTCACTTTTAAGATTGGAAATGAAAGCAGGGTTTGCGATATCAAACATAAGGAAAGTGTCCGCCATAAATTAGGAAGAAAGAGATAATATTATATGGAAAATATTATAAATCAAATAGATAAATCTCGTATTCCATCCCACATCGCCATTATTATGGATGGTAATGGTCGTTGGGCTCAAAAGCAATCCCAGCAACGTATTTTTGGTCATCAGCACGGTGTCGAGGCCGTGAGAAGAGTAATCGAAGCAGCCGCACAGGCCGGCGTGAAATTTTTGACGCTTTACACCTTTTCTACGGAAAATTGGAATCGTCCCAAGGAAGAAGTGGACGCGTTAATGTCCTTGCTTGTTAAGGCCGTACACACCGAGTTGGACAAGTTGAAAAAAAACAATGTTCGCCTGAAGGCCATTGGTGATTTGTCGGCTTTGCCCCAAACCTGCTATGAGGAATTGCAAAAGGCTTTGAACGAAACTTCTGATGACACAGGGTTAACCGTGGTGCTTGCCCTGAGTTACAGCGGAAGGACAGAACTTGAAAACGCTGTTAGAAAAATTGCTGAAAAGGTGGAAAAAAACCAGCTGAAGGCTTCGGAAATTTCTGCTCAAACCATTCAAAACCATTTGTACGACGATACTATTCCAAATCCTGATATTTTGATTAGAACGGGTGGCGAATGCCGAGTAAGCAATTTCTTGTTATGGCAAATCGCCTATACAGAAATGTTCTTCTTGCCTGTAATGTGGCCGGATTTTCAAAAAGAAGATCTGTGGCAGGTAATCTACGATTTTCAGTCGCGTGAACGCCGCTTTGGAAAAACGGGAGAACAAGTCCGCTCCCATTAATTTTTTCCGTATATTTGCAAGCTATATTATTAAAATAGGATGAAACTGAAAAAACAATTTGTCTTGGTCGTCATCTTCTTATTATCTATTTGTGGATTAAGAAGTTATGCTCAGGTCATTGTCTCTTCTGAAGAGGCAGGCGCACCTATTCAAATTGATTATTTGGTGCCTAAAAAATATGAAATCGGTGGAATTACTTCTTCCGGCAATGCCAATTTTGATCCCAGAATGCTCAATTTCGGGGTGGGAAGCGTCATCGAAATACCCGGCGACGATATCTCAAAGTCTATTAAGCGTCTGTGGAATTCGGGCTATTATGAAAATATCGACATCACGATCACGAAGGTGGTCGATAACGTGGTGTTCCTTAATGTTTATCTCGAAGAACGCGCCCGTCTCGTGGCCTTCGGTTTTAAAGGAACAACCAAGAACGAGGAAAATGAAATCCGTGAGAAAATCAAACTCACACAAGGCAATATTGTCAATGACAATATGAAGCGAACCTGTATGAACATCATCACGGATTATTACGTGGAAAAGGGTTTCTACAATTGTCAGGTGGATGTTCAGGAAAGTCAGGATGAAAAAATTTCCAAGGGCGTTCGCTTGCTGTTCAATATCAATAAAGGCAAAAAAGTCAAGATTGCCAAGATTACCATCAACGGAAATAAAGAGGTGTCAAAAGCCAAGTTGATGAAGGCAATGAAGGAAACCAAGGAAAAGTTGAAGTTTTGGCCCTTCTACAAAATGGATACGGCTATCGCTTATTGTTTCAAGCATCCTGGTTATTACCAGTCTAAAGATATCTTGGAACACTTGGACGATTATTTTTCAGACCGTGTTCACCTGCGTATCTTTAAGGCTTCAAAGTTCATTGAAGAGTCGTATGAAAGCAATAAAGTGGCTCTGATTAATAAATACAACGAACTTGGTTATCGTGATGCGTATATTGTCAGCGATTCCGTGTATTTGAAGGGAAACAATATTTACATCGATATCAATGTCAATGAAGGACATAAATATTATTTCCGCAATATCACTTTTGTCGGAAATACAAAATATCCATCTTCAACATTGAGCAAATTGTTGAACATCAACAAAGGCGACGTTTATAATCAGACGCAAATGATGAACAATTTGAATAACCCTATGCAGAATGACGTGGGCAACGATGTCAGTTCTTTGTATATGAATGACGGATATTTGTTTTTCCAGGCCAATCCGGTGGAAGTCCTTATTGAAAACGATTCTATTGATATAGAGGTTCGTATTAGGGAGGGAAAACAGGCACGCTACAATAAAATTTCCATTACGGGTAACACGAAAACCAACGACAACGTCATTATGCGTGAAATCACGACCATTCCGGGTCAGTTGTTCAATCGTGCCGATATTATCAGAACACAACAGGTGTTGTTGTCGTTGGGCTATTTCAATCAGGAAACGATGAATGTGGTTCCCAAACCCAATGAGGCCGATGGAACCGTTGATATTGAATATGTAGTGGAAGAGGCTTCCTCAGACCAGTTGTCTCTATCGGCGGGTTATGGTGCCGGTACTTTCGTTATCAGTGCTGGTATTACTTTTAACAATTTCTCTTTCAAGAAGTTTTTCAAGAAAGATGCCTGGACTCCTATTCCCGGTGGCGACGGCCAGCGATTGTCTTTCCAGGTTTCCACCAATGCAAAGTATTATCAAAACTATAGTTTGTCGTTTACGGAACCTTGGCTGGGCGGTAAAAAACCAATTTCCTTGACTGCCGGCATTTATTATCAGGTGCAAAGCGATGGTACGAAACGGACCGTAGATAATCACGTTGAAATCAGAACAATCGGTGCCTCTTTGTCCATTGCCCGTAAAGTGAAATGGCCTGATGATTATTTCCAGATATCGCATACATTGTCTTATCAGCGTTATCAGGTGCAGAACTATGGATATTTTATTTTCTCCACGGGATATGCCAACAATTTGAGTTATATTTTCACTTTGGCGAGAAGTTCTGTGAATGCTCCTATTTATCCGCGTGAAGGTTCAGAAATTATGTTTTCTGTTCAGTTAACTCCTCCATATTCATTATTTAAAAAAGGTGCGGATTATGCGAGTATGACGCCGCAGGAAAAATATCGATGGTTGGAATTTCATAAATGGAAATTCAATATTTCCTGGTACACTCGCATTGTGGAAAATTTCGTTTTGTTTGTAAGAATGAAAATGGGATTTATGGGTTGCTATAATAGGCAAATCGGTTATTCGCCTTTCGAAAGATTCTATTTGGGCGGTGATGGATTGTCAACCTATACGATGATGGATGCGCGCGAAGTAATCGGTATGCGTGGTTATGACGATTCTTCCCTTTCTCCCTATATCGATGGAACAGAAGTCGGTGGTACCGTGTATAATAAGTTTACGGCGGAATTGCGTTATCCTATTACGCTGAATCCAAGTGCCACCATTTATCTTCTGGCTTTTGCAGAAGCCGGTAAGTCTTGGTTGACGGCTCGAGAATACAACCCGTTTAAGATGTACAAGTCTGCCGGTGTCGGTGTGAGAATCTACTTGCCAATGTTCGGTCTGTTGGGATTTGACTGGGGCTACGGCTTCGATGAGGTTCCTGGTTTACCCAATGCCAATAAGGGAAGATTCCATATCTCAATAAACTCTTCGATTGATTAATAGTCTATACAATATATTTCGTGTTAAAATCGTTATCAATAATTAAAAAGTAAATACTATGAAAAAGATTTTTTTAACTGCAGTTTTAGTGGCTTTAGTTGCTTTCCCACTCTTTAGTCAAAAGTATGCTTATATTGATTCTGAATACATTTTGTCTAATATGCCTGATTACATTGAGGCACAGGCAGAATTGGATCGTTTGGCCGTTGAATGGCAAAACGAAATTGAAGTTCAATTTAAGTCTATCGATTCTATGTATAAAAAATATCAGGTTGAAGCCATTACCCTTCCTGAAAAAATGAAGAAAAACAGAGAAGACGCCATTATCGCTGCTGAACAAGCCGCCAAAAATTTGCAAAAGAAACGTTTTGGTACCGACGGCGACCTTTTTAAGAAAAGAGAAGAATTAGTAAAACCGATTCAAGACAGAGTGTTTTCCGCCATTGAAGAATATGCCAAGGATCGTGGTTTCGCGTTTGTTTTCGACGTGGCCGGCGATATGACCATCGTTTATGCCGATGCAAAATGGGATATCAATGATCAAATTATGCAGAAATTGGGAATCACCCCCAACGATAATTCAGAAAGTGAAGAGTAAAAGTATTAATTAATAAAAAGTATTATTATTAGAATGAAAAAGATTTTATTGTTAGTTGCCGTTATCTTTGGTATTTCGGTATGTTCTCTCCAAGCTCAATCACAAGGCAAGTATGGGCACGTCAATTCAGGTGAAATATTACAGGCTATGCCCGGCGTTGATTCGTTACAAATCAAATTAAAGGCTTTCACTACTGAATTGGAAGAACTCTATCAGGGTATGGTGGAAGAATTTCAAGCGAAAAAAGATAAATTTGACAGAGAAGCCGGAACAATGAGTTCTTCTGTAAGACAAATCAGAGAAAAGGAATTGGTTGACTTGCAATCTCGTATTCAAGAATTTCAAAGCGGTGTTCAAACGGATATTGAAGAAAAACAATATGAATTGGCAAAACCTTTCCAAGATAAAATTCAGGAAGCCATCAATCAGGTGGCCAAGGAAAACGGTTTTTCCTACATATTTGATACACAAGTACTTCTCTTTTATGACAATGGTGTCGATGTGACTCCGATGGTAAAAGCTAAACTGGGTATTAAAAAATAATAGCGTATCATTATGAAAAAAGCATTCATTATTTTATTTGTTATTGCCATTTTGTGCCCGATTACTACTTTTGCCCAGCAGAAAGTGAAATTCGGACATATCAATTATGGTGAAGTTATTAAGGTAATGCCCGGCATAGATTCTGTGCAAAAAATCGTCGAGGATTTTCAGGCCGATTTGCAGGCCACTGGCGAAGAAATGGCTAAGGAATTTCAAAAAAAACAAGAGGAATATCAACAATTGGGTCAAAAAGGCGCTTCTGCCGCCGTCATTAAGATTAAGGAAGATGAATTGACTCAAATGTATCAAAGAATACAGGATTTTACCCAATCTGCCGAACAGGATATGCAGGCCAAGCAAATGGAATTGTTGAAACCTTTCCAGGATAATCTGCTGGCAGCTGTAAAGGAAGTTGCCAAAGAACATAATTTTACCTATATCTTTGACACTTCAACACTTACTTATTATGCTCAAGGCGAAGACATCACCGCTCAGGTGAAACAAAAACTGGGTATTAAATAAAACTAGTTTAGACTTATTTTTTGTGGGTCATAATGTCCAAAACCAGTTCATCGGTTTTGGACATTCCTTTTGTACCGATGGCATTCATATTTTGGATACATTGGTCAACGTCATTTTCGATAATGCCTTCGATGGCCGAAACGCTTTTGTTTTCTAAAGCCAACATAGAAGATAAAATGGCTGTGGAAACGCCGGTGGCGACTTTCAGGGAACAACTCGCCTTGGCACCATCGCAAATCATACCTGTAATATTGGCAATCATATTTTTGACGGCAAATGCGATTTGTTCGTAATCGCCATCCATCAGGTAGGTTAAGCCGCAGGCAGAACCTGTGGCGGCAACGACGCAACCGCATAACGGTGACAGACGGCCAAAACTCTGCTTAATGTATATGACAGTCAGATGACTCATAATCAGCGCTCTAACTAATTTATCCTTGCTTTTTCTTCGTTCTTGGGCATAGACTACCACCGGCATTGTGGCGGCAATGCCTTGGTTGCCGCTGCCCGAATTGCTCATAACGGGAATGATTTCGCCAGCCATACGGGCATCACAAGCCGATGAGGTGGCCGATAAAATCTTGGCATACAGACTGTTTTGACCAAAGAATTTCTTTTTGGGCTGATGAAGGATGGTTTTTCCCAATGCGTGGCCACATCCTTTTGACATTCCTAATTCCGCGGCTTTCGAATTGAGTTTGGCAGCTTCAAGAATGAAACTGATTTCCTTGAATGGGGCCGTTGTCGCAAAATCATATATTTTGCGTAAACTGAGTTCAACGGTATTTTTACTGTTGGCAGTTGTACAAACTTGACCTTGGTCTAATAAAGTTTTGCCGTTTTTGGCAATGAAGCTGAAGTGGGTATGCTCGTGTGAAATAATGACTGTGGCATTGTTTTTCCCATTTTTAACCGTAATCTCAATATAGAGTTTCTCTTCAGTATCCTTTTTTCGACCAATATTAATTCGTTGTTCCTGAATGTATTGTTTTCCTTGTTCAACGGCTTCGGGAGTAGTATCTTTTAAAACTTCCAAGAGATATTCCGACTTGCCAACCAATGCTCCCAAGGCAATGGCGATGGGAAGACCGACCATTCCTGTGCCGGGAATACCCACGCCCATTGCGTTTTTCAGCATATTTCCGCTTAATAAAACATCAATTTGTTCTGGAGTGGTTCCTAAGGTTTCTGTGGCTTTGGCAACGGCTAAGGCAACGGCAATGGGTTCGGTACAGCCAATGGCAGGAACTACTTCCTGTTGGATTAAGGCGATGATTTGCTCTCTTTCGTTTTTAGTCATTATATGTAGAATTTTAAATTTACAAAAATACGCTATTAATGAATGTAAAAATGTGAAAAAATCTTAACTTTGCATTTCCAAAAATTCGATAAGATGAAAACTTATAAATTTGATGAGATTATTGACCGAAAACACAGCAATTGTGTGAAATACGACGGTTATCAGGATATTTATGGTGCGGATGGATTAATTCCCTTATGGGTGGCGGATATGGATTTCAAAACTCCGGATTTTGTTTTTGACGCCATAAAGGAGCGTTCAAATCATCCCGTTTTAGGTTATTTTATCCATTCTGATGGTTTTTATCGGTCTATTATTCAGTGGATGGAGCGGCGACATCAGTGGAAAATAGAAAAGGACTGGATTTATTTTGCTCCGGGTATTGTCCCTGGTTTGGCTTTTTTGGTTCAGGCTTTTACTTCTCCCGGCGACAAGGTGTTATTACAGACGCCCGTATATCACCCGTTCTACTATGTCATTCAAAATCAAAATCGGGAAATTGTCCGCAATCCCTTGCGTTTGGTAGAAGATCATTTTGAAATGGATTATGAAAATTTGGAGGCCAGGTTAAAGACGGGAGTTAAAATGATGATTCTCTGTAATCCGCACAATCCGTTGGGGCGCTGCTGGACCAAGGAAGAATTGCGAAAGGTGGGAGAACTTTGCCTGCAATATCATTGTCTGCTTGTTTCCGATGAAATTCATTCCGACTTGATGATGCCGGGGTACAAGCATACTCCAATGGCTTATATTTCTAAGGAAATCGCAGAAAATACCATTACTTGTATGGCACCGAGCAAAACTTTTAACATTGCCGGTTTGGCCACGTCTGAAATTATCATTCCGAATGAAAACTTACGTAAACAATTCGAAAAAGTGATGTATGACGGTGTGCATCTGTTTGTTGGAAATATTTTTGGAGAATTGGCGTTGGAGGCTTGCTATACATACGGTGAAGAATGGTTGGAACAATTATTGGTTTATTTAAAGAAAAATGTGGATTTCGTTCAGCAATATATAAAAGAAAATTTGCCGGAAATAAAGACTTTCCGTCACGAAGCCACTTATCTTCCCTGGCTTGATTTCAGCGGTTTTCATTTGAGCCACGAGGAATTATTCCGCAAATTGGCAGATCGGGCGCGTGTGGCCTTAAATGACGGCCAAATCTTTGGCGAAGAAGGACGGTGCTGCTTTAGAATAAATGTAGCTTGTCCCAAATCAACATTGGAAAAAGCTATGGAACAAATACGGACTACTTTTCATCCATAATTTTGTTTTTCAATTCGATTAGATCTTGCTCCATCGCAATTTTGTCGATGACTTTTTTAATGATGATGTCTAATTCGCTCCCTTCTGAATAGTCGGCGGGGGCAATGTAGTCTGCTCTTTTATGCCGTATGATTTCCAGACAGATTTCGCGGGGCGAGCGACGCGGACCAGCGGGTCTCTTGGCCTCCGGATTATAGACGGCGATGGTATTGCCGCCTTGCATTTTCACCATTTTCATCGCCGGAACGTCCGTTTCACCATCCCCTAAATAAATCATATTGGAAAAGGGAACGGGTTTTTCGTCTTCCGGTACAATTTTGTTAATCAAGGTGTTGTCGTATGAATTATTGATTCCCTTGTTGATTCTAAATAAAAATTGGGTTTTATTGGTATAGTTAACCGCAAGAGCCGGCCAGCAGGCTACGCCATTTTGATCATATTGAAAACCAGAGGCATAAATATTCTTGAAGAACTTGGCAATGGAAGTACCTTGGACAAATTCCCGAAGACCGGAAGAAATAATGTGGTGCTCTAAAGTAAGGTTTTTGGTTTTCGCATATTGATTCATTCGATCAAAATAGGTCTCCACGCCTTTGAAAAAGGTAATATGTTCGCCGTATTTGATAAAGGTGTCTTTGTGGATGGAAATATTTTTCTCTTTGGCTTTTGTCAGCATCAAATAAAGATATGCCAATACTTCATCCATATCGTTGTCTTTGGCTACTTGATTAGCCTCTGCCCAAAATTCACCCGTATCCATATTGATGTCTGGAATGAAGTTATATTCCTGCATATTGCCGGCGGCAAGGGTTCCGTCAAAATCGTAGGCGATGGCGACTGTTCTTTTACTTTTCATAATTCGTATTCTCTCATTTCCACTTCTGTTAGGTTGTTAATGCGGCAATCGTCCAGCAGTTTCTTGAAATAGGACTCCTGCCGTTTGTAGTCCTCCTCGGTGAGCTTGTGCATATTCGTAAACATAAAAAGCCAGTTCCTAAACCTTTCGGATATGCCGGGCTGCCAGTTTGCAAAATTACACAAATTAATGTAAAAAAACGCCACCTTCGGAGATAAAATTTCGTTGTCCTCGTTTTTTACGAAGCAGGCGTGAAACACCTTTGTGTCATT
>JAZLHE010000070.1:0-16644 GCA_045616665.1 Bacteroidales bacterium
TCAGCGCGTCCCATTCCGCGTCGCTCGGCACGTGCCAGCCAGTTGGACAGATGCCCTGAACGTTGCTCGGGGTGTTCATGCTGGAAGCCTTTCCCTGCATTACGGCGTACCAATCATACAAAAGACCGTAGATGGCCACGTTATAATCCTCAGCGGTAGGAGTATAAATGTTGCCTATGCCTTTGGTTTTCGTAGAAGTTCTCAGGTTCTCCGCCATCCAGCACTGGCTGCCGATTTGCACCGTGTTGTATTCGTTGTTGTCAACGTCCTTCACCTTGGAGGTGCCGCAGGTGAACGAAGATCCCGGCGTGGTGAAATTCTTCACCACGCCGTACACCGTGTCGGTGCCGTTGGCGGCAAAGGCCTTATAATAATATTGTGTATTGGCGGCAAGACCGGTAATGGTGTAGTTGAATTTGCCGGTACCATACATTGCATATTCATCGGCAACAACGGAAGTGAGCGCACCTTCGCTTGTGCCGTACTTGAAGCCGGCCTTCACTTCAGTCTTTCCTCCCATATCCGTAACGTTGCCGTGCAGCTTGGCGCTGTCGGTGGTAACGGTGTTGGCGCTGTCGGTGGTAACGGTCATAACCGCTGGTGCTTCTGCATCCTTGAGACAGCGGACGGAAAAGCCGTGAGCCTTAGGGGCGCGGCGCC
Source organism: Bacteroidales bacterium (assembly GCA_045616665.1). Lineage (GTDB taxonomy): Bacteria > Bacteroidota > Bacteroidia > Bacteroidales > WCHB1-69 > RUG11690. Next base: position 661 of record JAZLHE010000070.1, read on the forward strand.
TGTCCACGACGGAAGCGTAGCCGGTCAGGCCCCGATACCAAGCGAGGACGTAGTTGCCCTCTTTCTGGGTAGCACTCCAGAAGTAGGCGTAGCTGCCGAAACCGCCGAAGTTGCCGTAAAAGCAACGGCCGGCTGGAACAGCCGAAAAGCCCGTCCTGTTGAAGGTTGCAGAGCTAATATGACCGGCTCCACAATCGTTGGGGGCTTCCCACATCCCACCAGACAACGCATTGGCGATAAAGCTCACGTTGCTTTGAGCTGTCCAACTACCGCAAGAAGAACCACACTTGTAATCAGGACTCGTATTGTTAAATACGTAATACGTCAGCGCGTCCCATTCCGCGTCGCTCGGCACGTGCCAGCCAGTTGGACAGATGCCCTGAACGTTGCTCGGGGTGTTCATGCTGGAAGCCTTTCCCTGCATTACGGCGTACCAATCATACAAAAGACCGTAGATGTCCACGTCATAATCCTCAGCGGTAGGAGTATAAATGTTGCCTATGCCTTTGGTTTTCGTAGAAGTTCTCAGGTTCTCCGCCATCCAGCACTGGCTGCCGATCTTAACGGTGTTGTACGTGTTGCCGTCAATATCGGAAACCGTGGCAGCACCGGGGCAGGGTGCACCATCGGCCACCTCCGTCGTGTCGCCGCCGTGGGGCAGCTTGGCAAGGGAGTCTACCATGTGGGCGAGAGAGTCAATCTTGGTATCCTGATCATCAAGTCTTGCTGTGAGCTGTTGCAGCAAAACAGTAAGATCGGCTGTCGTGGTATAGCTGCCCAATGTATCTTTAATGCAGTCCTTCACATCGTTGCAATCCATAGAGGCGCTTTCCAAGGCGTCGATGCGCCCTGCCAGGGTGGTGCTGTCTGCTTTCTCCTTGTTTATGGCAGCGAAAAGGTTACCTTGCAAAGAGGTAATGTTGGTGGCATTTGCCGTGATATTGCCTTTCATCGTGGTAATCGCCGCGCTGTCGGAGGTCAGGTAGTGGCGGCTGTCCATGGCGTCCGTCGTGGAGTACGCGCCCAGCGTGTCATTCAGCTTCGCAAGGTCCACGTAGTGCTTTTCGTCCAGGTAGTTCTGGATGGACTTTCCGTCCACGCTCAGCGCGTAGGGCACCGCCGAAACGGGACGCGCGTCGCCGCCCACATACACGGTGCTTTCGTCGTCGGCGTTCACCACCCTCACGGCAATGGTGGCGTCCGTCCAGTCGCGGCCGATCAGCGCATCGTCGCCGAACTCGAACGTGAGCAGGCCGTGGAGGTTGGTGGTCGCATCCACCGTCCACGTCGGGTCCTCACCGGTGGCAAAGTCGATGGTGACGATCGCCTTCACGTCCGTGTTCACCACCAACTGCCGGTTATTGTCTCTAATAACCGCCTGGTAGGTCAGCTTCTGGGCAAACAGCCCTGCCGCGATGCCCGCCAGCAAAACTAATGTTAATAAGAGTTTTTTCATTGGATTGATTTTTGATTATTATTAAGTTGTATAATTATTAAGCTAAAAAAAGGGTTTAGGGTTAAGGGTGCAGGGTTCAGGAATTGATAAGGAAACTCCCCACTTTCCACTTTCCACTTTCATCTTTCATCTCTCATCTTTCATCTTTCACCTCAACCCTAATTCTTCAGGCAGCGCACGCTCAGCCCATTCTTCTTATCGAATTCGAGTTGCAGGACGTCGTTGCAACCGAATATCAGCGAGCAGCAGCGGGCCATGGAGGCAGACACCGAAGTGATACTCCAGAAGTCGGCCTCGCCCAAGAGGTTCTCGAAGCGGTAGCCGGTATGTTTGCCGGCGGGCAGGGCGGTAAAGCCCGTCGCATTGGTGCCTCCGCCAGTCAGCCAGTCCGTGGTCGCCATCAGGTCAAGGGCGGAATGGGCGGACAGCAGGTCGAACTCCTCGGCCGTGGGCAGGCGCCAGCCGTCGGGGCAGACGCCCTGAACATAGCCTTCGGCATCGGGGTCAAGGGGTGCGCGAACCGCGTCGTCCCAGGTGTAGAGGTAGCCGTAGCGGGCCGCGTTGGCGGCCGCATCGGGGTGCTCATAGCTCACATACGCCATCGGGTTGGGCACGTCTTCGCCGTCGGCATATTTCTTGGACTTCAGGTTCTCGGCCGTCCAGCAGTGGCAGCCGACGCGCACCGTATTGTAGTCGTTGCCCTCATAGTCGGTGACCACAAGAGGATCCGGCAATGCGGCGGAATACGGATAGCTCGCGATGTCCGTGTCGTAGTTGTCGATGCCGCAGGGCGGGAACTTCACGTTCACCAGCTGCGTGTCGGCAAGCGTCTTGTCGGCAACGCCGAAGTCCCAACGCACGGGTGTCGCGATGCCCGCGGGAAAGGCGGCGGGCCTGTTGTTGTGATATCGTACGGGCGGCACCGAGCCTTCGGGCAGCACGACGGGTTCCTGCAACTCAAAGTCGTGCTCGCACACGCCGTAGGGCGCCACCACCGTGGTGTCGTTGGCGAAGGTCACCCCGTAGGCTATCACGCCGATCAGGGAGTCGATGCCATGCGTGGGCAGCAGGTAGAGCAGCGGAGTCAATCCGACGGGCACCTGATAGACAATGCCTTCAGGATTGCGTTCGGCGGGACGGTAGGCAACGGGATAGCGGCTGTTCTCGTGAAGCAACGTGTCGGTGCCCCGGTAGAGATACGGCTGCTGGAGTCCCTCGTTGGCGTAGTTGCCGTCGATGGAGACACCCAGCGTGAACAGCTGTCCCACCGACGAGGCGCTCCGCGTGGCGGCGTCATCGTAGGCAACGGCCACGAAGCCGCTCTGCGCGAACGTCGCGTGCGTGACGGCTGCCAGCAAAACTGAAGTGAGAATAAGTTTTTTCATTGAACTGATATTTATGTCGTTAATTTGTGATTTGTGAACAGGGAACAGGGTGTAGGGTGTAGGGGTTAGGGAATAGGGAATAGGGAATAAGTAATAAGTAATAGGGAATAGGGAATGGGGTACAATACACATTGTACAGTCTTTTGGAAGGAAACGGGAGGATACGGGGACTTTACCCCATAACGACTGCCGGGAAGCGGCAATTTTGCGGGGGGGGTAAAATACTGTTAATCAACAAGTTGCGAGTACATCCGTATGACATCGACATCTTTTTCATATAAACTACAAATATACAAAAAATAATACAAATCACACTTCTGCGATTTTTTATAACTTTGCAGGTTGAATTTATATTTTAATAAAGTTGAATGGCAGACGATTTTTTTTATCATTAGTTGATAACAAGTCAAAAAAAAATTGTAAGTTTGCAATTTAATGCAACTTGTCAAGTATTATTCTAAAATAATGAAAAACATTACTTTAATCAGCGACTGGAAATTGAGAGACCCTTACGTGGCAATGTTTAAGGGTCAATTGCTGAAGATTATTCCGGATGCGAACATCATCGACATAACTCACGCCATCGATAGTTTCAGCATTGAACAAACCGCCTTTATTCTTAAGAACAGTTACGCTTCTTTTCCAGAGCAAACCATTCATATTATTTTAACGGGAACAACGCTCTCTCACCACACATTGCCCGTGATGGTAGAGTACGACAATCATTATTTTATCGGAGAAGACAGCGGTGTTTTTTCTTTGATGTTCAACCAAGAAGAAGTTAAAGCGGTACAGTTTAATCAAGAAAACGCAGATACCAATATTTTGGAAAAATGCGTGCAGATGACAGGTGCATTATGGAATAAAAAACTCAAAAATCAAGTTACACCTTACGAACAATTTGTTAGAAAATTACAATTCTTGCCAGAACACGATGAAAACCGCAAAACCATCACCGGGCAAGTGACCTACATCGACACTTGCTGCAACGCAGTTACCAACATTTCAGTGGATTTGTTTAACAAAGCGGTGAAAAACGGACACTTTTCCGTGACTTTATCCTCTTCTAAGCACATCACGATTACACATCATCACAATTTCTACGACCCGCAAGAAAACGAAGTCTATATTCTTAGCAACCGTCTTGGATTTATAGAATTAACACTCAACAACAGCCGACTGGCCGTCATTGCCGACATCCACATCGGCGATAAGGTGGAAATTCAATATTAAATTTCTCATTAGTTATGAAAAGAAGAATCTTCATATCGGTTTTTGTACGGCTGCGTAATTTTTTGAAACATCGATTAGGCCTTAACACCACCGTTTTGATTCTTAGCTTCTTTGTCGGCATTTTTGGAGCCACTGCGGCCATCATCGTCAAAAACCTGGTCCACTTTACCGTTGGAGGCTTAAACAACGCCTTCCCCAATGCCCAGGTCAACTATCTCTATTTGGCGTTTCCCATTGTCGGCATTATTTTGACAGTCTTATACACCCGCCGACACATCAAGGACAATATCGGGCACGGAGTCACCATTGTACTAAAATCCATCTGCAAGAGTGACAGCAAGTTGCGCAGTCACAATATGTACTCATCGGTTATTGCGAGTACGTTGACCGTTGGCTTTGGCGGTTCGGTAGGATTGGAAGCGCCTATGGTTTTGACAGGTTCCGCCATTGGTTCCAACTTTGCGCGACTCTTCAACCTCAATGCCAAGACCACCACATTGTTGTTGGCTTGTGGTTCGACGGCTGCCTTGGCCGCCATCTTTAAAGCACCCGTCACGGCCATCGTCTTCGCCCTTGAAGTCCTGATGCTTGACCTTACGAGTGCCGCACTGCTGCCATTGCTGGTCTCGGCCGCCACTGGAACCGTCCTTTCCATCTTCTTTTTGGGCGACACCGTCACCTTTGACATTGCCAGTGCCCAGGCCTTTTTTCTGAAAAACATTCCGTTTTATATTGTCTTAGGCATTCTCACGGGATTTATCTCCATCTATTTTTTAAGATTATTGAGATTTATCGAGAAAACATTTAAAAAAATCAAACGAATTTACCTCAAAATACTCATCGGCGGCATCGCGTTAGGAATATTGATTCTCTTTCTACCCGTTCTCTTCGGCGAAGGTTACGAAAGTATCAATGCGCTTCTCAAAGGCAATGTCACCAACCTTTTTGAGAAATCCCCCTTGTTCCAGCTCTCGCAAAGCCATTGGATGCTGATTCTTTTCCTGACCTTGGTCATTTTCATCAAAGTTATTGCCACGGCGGTGACAACCTCGGCCGGCGGAATTGGCGGTGTGTTCGCTCCCACGTTGTTTGTCGGAGCTTTCGTTGGCTACTTGGTAGCCGAAATTTCCACTTACTACTTAGGATTCAACCTTCCCCACATCAATTTCGTATTGGCGGGCATGGCCGGCGTAATGTCGGGAGTGATGCTGGCACCTTTAACTTCTATCTTCCTCATTGCCGAAATTTCATCCGGATACAGCTTATTAATTCCCCTGATGATTACCTCGCTCATCTCTTATCTCTGCGTAATACCAATTGAAAAGTATTCAGTTTATACGAGGGTTTTGGCTGAAAAAGGAAATTTGAAGACTCACAACAAAGACAAATACGCCCTGAAAAAAATCAACTGGAGCCGTATTATTGACGACAACATCACCACTTTGCCCCTTCACAGCACCCTGGGCGAATACACCCAATATATCGCCAAGAGCCGACGAAACCTGTTCGTCGTGCTGGACGAAAACAATAAATTTGCGGGACTCTTGGTGATGGACGACCATCGGGACAAAATTTTTGACACCTCCCTCTACGACAAGGTTTTGGTGGACGAACTGATGATTGAACCGGAAGAGTTCATTTATGACACAGACACCGGAGAAGAACTACTTGAAAAATTCAACAGAACCCAAAATTTCAATATGCCAGTCATCACGCACGATCGCGATTATATCGGTTTTCTATCAAAAGCCAAAGTGCTCAACGATTATCGCGATTTCATTGCCGCAGACTCGGAAGACTAATTTACTATCTATGGAAATAATTAAACCCAATATCGAAGGCCTACTTGTCATCAAACCCGATGTTTTTTTTGACGAACGAGGATATTTTTTTGAGAATTTTAATGAAAAAAGATTCAATGACCTTGGAATCCCCGATCATTTCGTCCAAGACAATCAATCTTTTTCAAAAAAAGGAGTGATTAGAGGACTTCATTTTCAATGTCCGCCTTACGCACAACCCAAATTGGTGCGTGTGATTCAAGGTCGTGTGCTGGATGTGGCCGTGGATATTCGCAAGGGAAGTTCCACCTACGGACAACATTATTCCGTGGAACTGACGGGCGACAATTTCCTTCAGTTTTATATTCCAACCGGATTTGCCCACGGTTTTGTCGCCTTGGAAGACGACACGATTTTTGCCTATAAGTGCGGGGCTTTTTACAACAAGGCGTCGGAAGCCTCCATTCGGTTTAACGACCCCGATTTGAACATCGACTGGAAGACCGACCCGTCCATTATTTCCGAAAAAGACCTTGTCGGCGTTAGTTTCAAAGACTTCAATTCTCCATTTTCCTTATGATTAAGCTCGTTATTTTTGACTTAGACGGCACTTTGCTCTATACACTGGAAGATCTGGCTGACTCTTGCAATTACTTACTCAGAAAGCACCAATTGCCGGAGCATCCTTTAGACAGTTTCCGTTATTTTGTAGGCAACGGCATCAAGAAATTGGTGGAACGGGCATTACCTGAAGAAAAGCGCAGCGAAGCATTTGTGGAAAGTTTTTTTCAGGAGATGATTGCCTATTATGATGTGCATAAAGAAGACAAGACCCGCCCCTACCCTCAAATTGTTGAAACGTTGGAAGCCCTGCAAGAGAGAGGCATAATGCTAGGCGTCGCGTCGAACAAAGTCAACAAGGCGATGGCCCCGCTGATGGCGCATTATTTTCCAAGCATCCGTTTTACGAGTGTTTTGGGCCAGCGCGAAGGCATCCCCATCAAGCCAAACCCGCAAATCGTCTTTGACATTATGGCAACGGCAGATGTAAGTCCAGAAGAGACGCTGTATATAGGCGACACAGGCGTGGATATGGACACGGCACACGGCGCGTCGGTGAAGGCGGTAGGCGTGCTTTGGGGCTTTCGAGAACGTAAGGAACTGGAAGATCACCAGGCGGAATTCATCATTGACGAACCCAAAGAATTGTTGGGATTGGTAACAACGAAGGGAACTTCGTGTAGGTAGTTCAGCGTTTTTCCCATTTTTAGCAAGTTTTGTCAATGCAAAAAGTGTAAATACACTTTTTGCATATATAACACATTAATTATCAGCAAAATACAAAAAAAATAAGATTTTTGTATTTTCAATTATTTATTTCCTTAACTTTGCCACATCAAACAAGATGAAACAAACTCGGCTACTCATACTGACTTTTTTCTACTGTGTAAAAACTCTAAAAAAGCAACACTATGAATAACCCAACGAACACCGATTCCGCCTTTTTGCCCGACTTGCAGTGGTTGGGAAAGAACAACTTTCTTGCGTAGTGCTCTGCCGTTTAAGTGTGTGCCGGCGGCAGAGGTCAGGTGTCCCTGCGGGGCAATCATCGTGTTTTTTGCGGAACCCTATGATATACCCCGCCACAAACACACCCGATGGCATTGTATTATTCGTTCAATCTTGCGGCTAATTGGTTTCCGCAAGGCACGCACTTCAAAAACGGGCTGCAAAGATACAACTTTTTCTTTCGCCCGAGACCAATGAAAATCACATATTAACGAATAACACAAATAATGAATATCATGAAAAAAATCAGTATAATTCTTTGCTTAATTTTTGCCATAGGAATTTTTTCCCAAAGTTGCGAGAAAGAAAAAATTGTTCAAAACAATGTTAATCCTGAAATTTCCGATCTTAAAGCAGCAAAAAAACCTTCTATTGCACAATTGGCTGCAATGTTAGGAGTAAGTGTAGATGCAATACTTGATGTCGATTATATTTCTGGAAATTTAGCTGTTATGGATGTTGAATATTATCCAAATGGAACTATTAAACATCAACATATTGAGTGTAATTGGGCCCCCTGGTCCTTGTGCTATACTCATGTAAAAGTTAAAGCTAATGTAAAAGGTGAGAACAATGGGTCAAACGGTTATATTAGCATCAAATTTGATACTAAAAACAAGCCAGCCAAAGTTTTCCTTGTATTTGATATGGAAAGTTTGTCCAACGCACATTGGTTATCACAAGACACTTTTATTGCAACAAATGATTTCCCATTAACATACGCTGACCAAATCGGACTATGTAAAGAAGGAACACATGTAATGGTGCCAAAAGGAAAATACCCACTCAACTCTGCTGGATTATATAAATACATTGAAATTAATACTACCGATTTAATTATTGAAGAAGGAGAATTAATTATAAAATGAAAAAGATATTTATTTTAGCATTAACAATAATTGCCTTAACCAGTTGCGACGGGAAAAGAAAATTTACTGATACCGAACTTAAGCAGCACTCGGGAAGAATTGTATATTACGATGATCTACGAAAGTGGTGTGATTCGGATACAGTACGCCACAAGGTCTTTTGCTTTTTTAGACCTGGATGCCCTGGTTGTCAGCATGAATTTGAAAACTATTTAAAACCAATATTAGAGAATATTGATACTGCAAAGTGTGTCTTCTATTTTATCGATATTGAAAACAGATTTTCTGACTATCTCTCCATTAATGAAAACGACGCTCTTATGTCTCAAATGGGCATACCGATGGATCGAACTTTTTATTGGGCTGGCACCCTTGACCCGTTGACATACGGCAAAATAATCAAAGTTTTCAAAACCACACACAAACCATCAATTAACGCAGCTGTTCCAAAGACTTTTGTGGTTGATAAAAACGGCTATGTGGCGTTAATCAAAACATATCTTTCCCCAGAATTGGAAGAATACGAATATAGACTTAACTATTGTGACGACTCGATTTTAGCTATTGACGATTATTCAAAGGAAAGTGACGACTACATATATACTAATTCAAAATAACATTCCTTTTTATTTTCACGGGTGGCCACCTGACCGCCCGCTTTTTACAATACACCGGTCATCAAGCATTGAGACATTCAATTTTGATTTTCATCTTGACTCTCCCATTTTCAGCAAGCTTTGCCAACTTGTAAAATCATTTATAGCTTTATTGTCTAATACAATATATTAATTATCAGCAAAATACAAAAAAATAAGATTTTTGTATTTTCAATTATTTATTTCCTTAACTTTGCCCTATCAAACAAGATGAAACAAAACTCGGCTGCCCATACTTCCCTTTTCTCTATCCTGTAGAATCTAAAAAAAGTGACATTATGAAGAACAAGTTTCAGAATAAGCCTGCCTTTTTGCCCGACTTGCAGTGGTTGGGAAAGAACAACTTTTTTGCGTAGTGCTCTGCCGTTTAAGCGTGTGCCGGCGGCAGAGGTCAGGTGTCCCTGCGGGGCAATCACCCTGTTTTTTGCGGAACAAATGATTAACCCCGCCACAAAAACACCCGATGGCATTGTATTATTCGTTCAATCTTGCGGCTAATTGGTTTCCGCAAGGCACGCACTTCAAAAACGGGCTGCAAAGATACTACTTTTTTCTTTCGCCCGAGACCAATGAAAATCACATATTAACGAATAACACAAATAATGAATATCATGAAAAAAATCAGTATAATTCTTTGCTTAATTTTTGCCATAGGAATTTTTTTTCCAAAGTTGCGAGAAAGAAAATCATAACAACATTCCTAATATTAAAAAAAACAGTAAGAACATAGCTAATCCTTATTACATTTATGGAGAATTCCACAATGAAGCCATGGAGATTGCATATCAAACCTTTAGTAAAGGGGACACATTTCCCATTGATGAATTTTCTATTAAGTTTACTGCCGAAAAAATAGCAAATATTCATCATTTTTTTTCACAACAAACATGGGAAAATTATTTCACTAAGACACTAAAAAATATGGAAACTTATATGCCTTCTATGTTAAATAGTGATCATATTAATCTAAAAGAATCTATATACGAACCGTTACAATTAACCCCATACCAATACGAAGAAATACAAAATATTTTTGATGAATTATATAATTCAAAAGATGAAGATGATTTTATACTATATTATAAACAAAGAAAAAGAAATAATAAATAATAAAACTATTTCTGAAGAAGAAAAATGCATTATTTTAATAACAGCGACAATTGCCGAATATAGTTGTGAATTTGCAATTTCTCATTTTGCTTCAGATACAAAGGGCAGAAAACCAGGTTGGTGGCAACGTACTGGGAAAAAGATAGTTAAAGCTGACGCTGCTGGGGCTTTAGGTGGTATTATCGCCGGAGCATTGGATGGCACTATTGCCGCAGGAGCCGCTGCAGGTGGTGTTGCTGGGGCTATTGGTGCAACTCTTGGATCAGCAACTATAGGAGCTATCAGTTCATCAATTGTAGCCACTCCAGTTGCAATTGCAACAACTAATTAAAAAATACATTATGGAAGGAATTTTTTGGACTTCAGCATTCATTATGGCACTGATTGCTTATGTTGTGCTTTTAAAAACTAATTACAAAAAACACTCAAAGGACAGATCTAAATTTTATTTTTCTATAAATGGGTTCATACTTACTGGAATAACTGGAGCATGCCTGTTTATTGGAAAAGAATGTTTTTTTACGGCATTGTCCAAAACACAACTATTATCAACAAGTACACTTGAACTTATTTCATGGTGCATTGGTGGAGTTGTTCTAATCATCTTATCTTTATTTATTCGGAAAGTGGCAAATAAATGTAACGATAAAACAAATTCTATGGAGAATTAAAAAAGATTTAGTGCTTCCACTTTTGTTATCCATACAACAACAAGGTCTTAACGCTCAAGTTTATTATGTAAATTTTGATATGCGAAAAGAATGGGAACAATAATTTTCCCTCGGGCGGCATCAAGCCGCCCGCTTTATTATCCTGTGGGCACAGGTCCTGGACGCAAGATTTTGCAACTCCACAAACCTCTAAATACTTGACCCCTATACACTAATCTTGTCGCCATTCCGCCGGAGCGAAGCGGAGAATGGAATCTCTTTGCAAGATTTAATGGAATCATTCCGAAATTTTTTCAAAGAAAAAAAATCAAATCGCATCCAATTGAAAAAAAATGCGTACTTTTGCAGCAAATAATTATTAACCAAAAAAATTATAATCATGGCTCATAAAATTGATCCCGATCTTTGCGCAAGCTGCGGTACTTGTGCCGGTGAATGCCCTCAGGAAGCTATCTCTGAAGGTACTCCTTATTCAATCAATCCTGATTTATGCATTGACTGCGGTGCTTGTGCAGACGCTTGTCCTTGCGAAGCTATTCACCCTGAATAACAGATCGATGAAAGCAAGAAACAAGGTGGCTGAAGCAATTTGGTCACCTTGTTTTTTTATGCATCCGATAAATTCAAATTTATGAAACGACTTTTTATCGCCACAAAAATCGAATTGGACGAACGCTATTTCGTCCTGATGAAAAACCTGCAACGTCAGTTGGTCGGGGATAAAATTGTATGGGTAGATAGCAAGCTACAGCACTTGACGCTGCGTTTTCTGGGACAAACGCCCGATGCGCAAATCACTCAATTAAAAAGGATTATGAACGATGTGGCCAACAATAATTTTGCCTTTTCAATGGAAATGAATAAACTCGGCGTTTTTGGAAGTCGCTACGCACCATCTGTACTTTGGCTTGGATTCGACGAATTTGAACTTTATCGGCAGCTTTTTGAGCAATTGGAAGCAAAGATTCTTGACCTCGGCTTCGAGCCCAATCACGGCAACACGGTGCCGCATATCACCTTGGGTCGCATTAAGGAAACGCAAAGCAAAAAATTCTTCTGGGAAATCATCGAAAAAAACAAACCCACATTTTCACAGACCATTACCATCAAAGAAATCACGCTGTTTCAAAGTCGGTTGCAGCCCACGGGACCGATTTACACCACATTACACACGGCGAAATTGAAGCAATAAAAAAAGACGCAGCATACTCAACTGCGTCTTTAAAATCAAATATTTAGAATAATACTATTTCAGATTTTCCACCGCCGACTTGATACGACGGCAGGCCTCCTTCAGATTTTCTTCTGAAGTGGCATACGACAGACGGATGCAGTTGTCATCGCCGAAAGCGGCACCCTGAACCAAAGCCACATTGGCGTCGTACAAAATGTACATACACAAATCGGTAGAATTTTCAATCACGGTTTTCTTGTAGGTTTGGGCGAAAACAGAATCGGCAGGCACATTTTTGCCATAGAGTGCGGCCACATCCGGGAAGAAATAGAACGCACCTTGGGGCAGACGAACCTTAAATCCTGGAATTTCCTGCAAAAGTTTGTAAACCATGTCGCGACGAGACTTGAAGGTATTGCGCATATCGATAATGTCCTTGGAAGTCGTAGGATCCATTTCCATGGCCTTGATGGTGGCACGCTGAGCGATAGAGCAAGTGGCTGAAGTAACCTGACCTTGTAATTTCTTGCAGGCCTTAGCGATTTTTGCGGGAGCGGCAATAAAGCCGATACGCCAACCCGTCATCGCAAAACCCTTGGCCACACCATTTACCGTAACGACTTGGTCTTTAATGAAGTCGAACTGGGCGATACTCTCGTGTTTGCCTTGGAAATTGATATGTTCGTAAATTTCATCAGCCATGATGATAGTCTGCGGATAATCCTTCACCACTTCGGCAATGCCGCGCAATTCTTCTTTGGTATAAAGCATACCTGTAGGATTAGAAGGGCTGCTGAACATAATCAGTTTTGTCTTAGGCGTGATGGCCGCTTTCAACTGTGCTGGAGTGATTTTGAAATCATTTTCAATTTTGGCAGGGATGAAAACGCATTTTCCGCCGGCCACCTTGGCGATTTCGCGATAAGACACCCAGTAAGGAGCTGGAATAATCACTTCGTCGCCGGGATTCACCAATGCCATCACCAGCTGGTAGATGGACTGTTTTGCGCCCGTTGAAACCACAATCTGATTGGTTTCATAATCCAAATTATTGTCTCTTTTGAATTTATGGCAAATAGCCTTCAGCAATTCGGGATAACCGGGTACCGGTGGATAATGGGTCCAGTTTTCATCGATAGCCTGTTTCGCATATTCCTTCACGCATTCAGGCGTATTGAAATCGGGTTCGCCGATACTCAAACTAATCACATCTTTGCCCTGTTCTTTCAATTCGCGGGCGATTTGGGTCATAGCCAGTGTTTCAGACTCTCCCATAGCCAAAATTCTATCTGATAAAATTTCCATATTATTGTTTTTTAATGTTTTTCGTCAAAAAGATAAATTTTCTTTGGTTTTATTCAGATTTTCAATCATTTTGCAAAGATACTAAAAATATCCGTCATAAAGACCATTATCGTCGGTATGCTAAAAAAATTTATTCCTCAATGGGTTAGGGCTGTTATTGGGAAATATTTAAGGAAGGTGGTGAAGAAGTAAATATGACCAAAAGTGATAATTGGCTCAAATTTTGGCTGATTCAAAAAATATCGGTAAATTTTGAGCCGATTATCAAAAAAATATTCATACTTTTGCACCGATTTTTATTTTTTAGCACAATGGATAAAGTCCAAAAAATCCTTCAATTTCTCCATTACAATCCTCAATCTTCACGAGAAGATATTGCCCAAAACATTGGTTTTGAAGGCAGCGATGCCACTCTTAAACGACTGATTTCCAAATTGGTACGTAACAAAAGTGTGGTAGTGTCAGGAAAGGCCAGAGCAACCCGGTACAGTCTATCGCCACAAGCCCATCTGCTAATGCCGCTCAACTTAGACACCTATTTTGAGGAAGACCTGGACAGCCGAAAAATTCAAACATCCTTTAATTTTGAGCTCATTCGAACACAGTTGCCACTGGTAAATCTATTCTCTTCTGATGAACTTAATTTCCTTGGCGATTTACAAGCCGAATTTTGCCGGCGTGTGGAAGAAATGACAAAAAACGAATATCAGAAAGAAATGGAACGCTTAGGTATTGACTTGAGTTGGAAGTCGTCGCAGATTGAAGGCAACACCTACTCTTTACTCGAAACCGAACGGCTGCTGAGAGAAAGCAGAACCGCCGACGGGAAAACGAAGGAAGAGGCGGTAATGCTTCTAAACCACAAAGATGCGTTGCGTTTTATCCTTAAGAATCCCGATTATCTTCGTGAGTTGACGGTCAGCCATATTGAAGACATTCATACTATTCTAACCAAAGACCTATCGGTTGACAAAGGTATCCGCCATAGACGAGTAGGCATTACCGGGACTAATTATAAACCGTTAGACAATGTGTTTCAAATTCGCGAGGCGCTGCAAGATATGTGTACCCTTATCAACAGCAAGTCCAATGTGTTTGAAAAAGCACTTTTGGCACTCGTTTTGCTTTCCTACATTCAGGCTTTCACCGACGGCAACAAGCGAACCGCCCGCATCACCAGCAACGCCATACTGATTGCCAACGGCCATTGTCCTTTAAGCTTTCGCACGGTAGATTCCATCAATTATAAAAAAGCAATGCTCATCTTCTACGAGCAAAACAGTCTATACGCATTCAAACAGATATTTATCCAACAATTTGAGTTTGCCGTAAAGGAGTATTTCTAAAATCATTTTGTTTATGGAACATAATTCAATTTGCTTTAAGCCCGTTACACCAATTCCTACATTTATTCTGTTTGGTGTTGTGGTTTGTTTAATATCTATTTCTACAAATTGGAAGGTTGCAACAATAATTGTGATTCTTTTCGCATATATCATATATAAAGAAATTCCCTATTTAAGAGAAACTCTAAAAACAAATGCTGACTGTATTATAATTCAAAATGTTGATTGTTTTAAAGATGAGAAAAAGGTGAGACTGAAAGAAGTTAGCGTTGAGTGGTCTGACATACAGAGCTTGAATTTTGAAATAGAAAGAAATTATCATTTTTTAATTATTAAAACAAAAAATAAATATTTAGTACCAAGCAGCATTTACTATAAGGATATTGGACATTATTATTTGACATCTAAAAGGAGGCAACAAATGATAAATACTATTTACCAATTATATCGAAATCATAATTATTTTCACTAATGTTTTTTTCGTCATTAAGACAAGTTGTCTTGAAACATCTATTTTCTTAATGATGTTGGTTATTTAAGAGTTATTTATTTCTTTTGGGCGACCGGGCACGCTATCCGCTCGAATCTACGATAACCGCTTCTATCGTTGTCGCAATAAAGGTAACAAAACGGAAACCAATACGCCGGCTCCCGTTTTCTTCTGCCGTCCCTATCCGTGACAGAGGTTTGCACCTTATTTGCCAAAACATCCTGTAGAGACGCAAGATTTTGTAGAGACGCAAGATTTTGTAGAGACGCAAGATTTTGCGTCTCTACAGGATATCGCATCACATTCCCGAAAATCAATCTGCATTTCCAACAAAACCGAAAGGAATTGTTGCGAAAATGAACCGCCTTGTCAACGAGCAGAACCGAATGGTCATCGGTGAGACGTGAGAAAATTTGGAAGAATTTTTCCGAAAATCTGCATTTTGTGAAAGCGATAAGGCTCATTTCACCCAAAAACCTTTTTGTCTCGTTTCTGTCTCAGTAAAAACGAGAAAATCAGTAATTGTGGTTTACAAATTACTGATTTTCAACGTCTTTCGGACTTCTGCGGAGAGAGAGGGACTTTCCAATGCCAATTTTTAAAAATTAAGTTGTTGATTATCAGGTATATAAAATTTAATAAATGCCGTTTTTTGTCCCGTTGGAGTACCGTGACTGCGGAAAGTAACTTACTCTCCGCAAATGTTTTACGGCTTTTTTTTGCCATAAAATTCATGCTGATTTTTGACATTTCCAATGAAAAAGTTGCTTTCATGCCTCCAATTTTTATTTCCCCGTCAACCCCTTTATGATTTCGTGCAAATCCTTGATTTGCGCGTCCTTTTCCTTGATTTGCGCGTCCTTTTCCTTGATGCGCTCATCCAATATGTCTATCTGGGCTCGCAATACATCAGGACTGTCACTGTAGTATTGGCGATTG
>JAZLHE010000071.1:0-6313 GCA_045616665.1 Bacteroidales bacterium
TACATAGAACTTGTCTTTCCTGTTGTCTTTATAGCAGTCGTAAATTACCGAAGACCCAGTCAGATAGCGGAACGAGGATCTTCTCCAGTCATCTATCAAATCATTTGGAACAGAATCGGATGGACCATCCCCAACAAGCAAATGGTGGACGGGGCTTGCGTATAGAGGACTTCCGTTTTTCCCTGATTTCAACAAGATGCAGTTTTTCCAGCAATTGAATGAATCGCTGAAAATGAAATGGTCGTCATGAGGACGGGATTCAATTTGCCCCAACCATGAATTGCAGTATGAAAGGATTATCTTGATAGCTTTTGCACCATCACGCCACTCATTTTTCAGTCCATTTTCGTCTAATAATTTCTGAAGATTGTCGAATTTCAAGTCAAAATCATCCCAATTGTAATTACCGTTTTCATCTGTAAATAAGAACGATATGGAGCCATTGAAGGCCGCATAGTTCTCAGCCAGAATGATTTTTTCCTCCCAATTGGCATCTTCGACAATCTTTTTGGCCTTTTCGATTTCCTCCTTGCATCTTTCAGAGAAAGCGTCCTTGCTGATTTTGGATGAATCCAGTTCTGCAAGACTCTGATAAACATTGTGGCTGTCCAATGAGCTGATGAATTCAATCGCTGTGCGAACCGCTCTGGTGCTTCTGATTTGAGGCTTTCCGTCTTCGCTTTCTCCCGAAACCAGATTCCAAACTACTCTTAACCATTGCTTTAAGGATGTTTCCGTGCGAGTGCCTTCTTCAAAGTATTTGCACAAGGCAAAAAACACGATTCGTTCAGGTTGGGTTAATGCGGCGACTTTCAGGATTACATCGTTTGAATTGTTCAAGTATTCCAGATTGAAACCGTCCTCAACAACATATTGTGGAATAAAGTGAAATTCCTTGTTCCACTGGCATACAGGGATTTGATTACAATTATATTCCAGATAATTGTCAAGAATAGTTTTTGCTTTTTCAAAGAAAGCTATAGGAATCGTATTGTTGTGATATTTATAGGTGTCGAAGCCTAAGTATGCAATTCTTTCGAACTTTTCGTTTCTGTTTCTTGAATCATTCAAATACATGTATGACTTGTTTTCGTTTTCCTTAGCGGAGGTGTCATCATCTTTGCCAACATCAAGTAAATATCCCTTTTCGCCTTTGGCAATGAACAATTCGTTCCAAAACAGGCGGTTCAAGAAAGCAAAGTATATTTCATCGACTTGGTGACTTTTAGAGATTTTCCCTTGAGAATCTCTTGCTCCGATGGATTTGTTTTTCCAGAAAATGTCCATCCAAGTCGTGTCAAACTTAATTGGCAGACCATTCACGGGATCCAGCAAAGCTTTCCATTGGGACTTTATCTGATTGTCGGTGGCATCTCGAATACTTTGTTCGATGTATCCAATCAGGTCGGCTTTGAAGTTCTCGAAATTGGTCAGTTGCTTGCCTCTTGCATTCATCTTGATGTAGAGGTCGTCGGAAAGGCCGAAGTCCTGCAAGGGAAGGTAGTAGAATACAATGAGGGCATCATTTGAAATGAGTTTCTCCCAATATGCGGGAAATTGCTCTTTTTCAGTTTCGGCAAACAGCTCTTCCAGTCCATCAACAATGTCATCTCCATTTTTGTCCATTTCATTTGTGCCTCTTAGTGTAGTCAGCATCGACTGAATGGTTGGGTCCTGTTTCCATGCGGAGTAAAACCAAGTGCGGCTTGTGATGTAATCGACGATGGAACCTGAGGCATAATCCTTAAAATTGTCGGCATTGCACAGCTGTTGACAGAACTCTCGCGATGTGATGCGGGTTTCGTAAGTGAAGTTTTTCAGGACATTGGTGGCTTCGTTTAATTTTCCGGCCTTCAAAGCGACATACCAATGGAGCAGCCACAATGTGGTGAGCCGTTGTTGACCGTCAAGAGGATTTAGTTTTTCGTGTTCAACCGAACCATATACGAAGTCAAGTTTCAGCGTTTGTTCTCCGTTTGGCAAATTGTTGTCCAATGCTTGCTTCAGGTTCGTCAGAAAAGAGTTCCTTATATGTGTTTTATCGGAGCGCCCTTGTGCGTAATCGCGTTGAATGATGGGAATTTCAATGGTGTTTTTCTGCAAAAATTCCCAGAATGTAGTCGCTTTATAGTTCATTGCTGTTTTCCTCCAATTGTTTAATGCATTTTTCAATATCTTTCAGATAGGCAGGGGCATCGGTTTCCTTGTCCCAGTAATTGAAATCGCTCAGCGAAGCGGAATAATATTTCATGAACACCT
Organism: Bacteroidales bacterium; assembly: GCA_045616665.1. Lineage (GTDB taxonomy): Bacteria > Bacteroidota > Bacteroidia > Bacteroidales > WCHB1-69 > RUG11690. The sequence goes on from JAZLHE010000071.1 coordinate 2,260, forward strand.
GTTTGGTGCAAGGCGGCACAAACGAGGATCGCGCATCTGTTTCATTCCCGATTTCCAAAGTGCCATCTCGTTTCAGTTTGGGTATGGCCAGCAGCTTGCCTTGGTCTTTTCCAATAATGATTCTTCTTTTTCCCGAAAAGATGGTATTGCCATAGCTTCGATTGGTAGATGAATCCAACAGTGCATAATTCCAAATGCGGTTTTTCTCCTCTGGCGTCCAATTGTCAACAGAAGGAATTTTATCCTTTAATTCTTCGTAGGTGACCGATTTGTCATTGAAATAGCTTCGGATTTTTTCTTGGATTTCTTCATTTACAACAAGATAAACATTCATGAGCCATTCTCTTCGAGTCGTTTCGTCGTCTTCGAGATTGGTCGTGTTCGAGTTGATGTGCTCTACATCCCAACTTTCCATTTTGTAAAGATGGAACGGAAACTTATAGAACATTCCCAAACCGTATGAATCAATGTTTTTAGAGTTTTGGTTGATGACTGTTTGAACATTGTGGAACAAAAGAATAGGCTTGCATTTGCCTTTGTCGCCACCGTCTTCTTTGTATTGATTGTCTAATTTCGGGCAACTTAATATAATCTTCCTTATCTGTGATTTCGAATAGGAAATGAATGATTTCTTGTCTGTTTTCCTGTTCCATTCTTCTATCAGGACGCTTAATTTGTATTTATACTCAATCAAATAGCCCACATAATGGAACAGTTCCAAATCGTTGTACCACTCTTGGAAGGTCTGGAAATATTTTTTCACTTCGGCCCAGCATTTTTCGATGCTGTGCTCTGGCAACTTGAAGTATTCGTAGAAATAGCGGAAGGTCTTGAATTGGTCGTTGCCGATGTTTTCAAATTCTCCTAAAGAGTGTTGGTCGCAAATCAGGTCGAAAATGAAGTCGATGCGCGTGGGACGCTTGTAGCCGGTTTCATGCAGGAAAAGCCAGAATTCTTCATTCTGCAAAGTGTATTCAATGCGGTCCCATTCGCTTGCGATTTCCTGCTGTCGTAGCATGACATGTTCATTAGTCTTGTTGCCGAAATTGGTTCGGTTCAAAAACAATGCCTTGATTAGTTCCGAATTGGTCAACGGAATTTTGCCGATGTTTAGGCGGGTGAAAACCTTAATCGGGTCTTCATCAGTTGATTCGTACCAAATGAAACGCACATTGTTTGCCTTATCTCGAGACGGAATATTTTTGTCATAGTCAGACTTCAACAATGCATTGCAAAAATCACCCTTATTCACAACGCTCATTGCCAACCAATCTCGCATATAATAATGAGCCTTGCTGATATGATAGGCATCTATATTGAAATCTTCCACATTGGTGATGGAGGAAATGCCTTTGAGATATTGGCCACAATCAAAATTCAAGGACTTTCTTTGGAATTCCAATTCATAAGAATTCGTCGGCAATCCAAGTAAGGAAAATGCGTCTTTTAAATTTGCAAGTATAATAAAGAGTGTCGTCAATCTTTGTTGACCATCAATCACTTCATACCAAGTATATTGGACATCAAGATGATTGATTATTTTTGCGTTCTCACTCATCTGCTTGACTACCAGTGGTTGTAAGCAATAGAACTCATAATCATTATGTTTCTTGCCCGCAAATTCGGCAATGTCGTTCAGCAAATCCTTAACCTGTTGTTCTGTCCAGCGATACCCCCGCTGATAGTTTGGGATGAAGAACTTCATTCCAAGAAGTTCTTTGATTGATTTTAGTTCGATTCTGTTATCCATATTCTTTTAATGTCCTTAATACATTCACATCTTCCGCAAAGATCCTTTAACGAAAGTGGGGAAAAAGCCATAAGCAAATTTACAAAATGTTTCCGTTCCCCCCTTTTTCTATAGATTTTCTCTCATTTTCATCCTTCACTTCCAACGCCTTTTTGTCTTTCGCGTTCAAAGGTGAAATAACGGATTGTCCTGTCCGAGCTTCTATGTTTTCTCGGGCATCTTTTGCCACGCTGCCACCTTCAATCGCAATCTGTCGGCTCTCTTCAAAAGTTTCAGGCTCCCGCGACTTTGAGATGGCTGTTGTCGTAACCTCCGCCAACATATTCAGCACCAATTCCACGTTGGTCATATTGTCGCGCAGATTTTCTTTCTTCAGATTCTTGAATTGTTTGTATTGCTTTATCGAAAATCCGCTCCAAGCTTTGGTCATCTCGTTGGTCAAGATGGCATAGTCTTTTTCAAGTTCGATGCCACGCGCTTTCCATTCATCGGTCAGTTCCTTGCGCATTTCGATGGATTGCAGACGCTGGTTTATCCAACCTTCTGTGTAGCCTTTGGCTCGGTAAAAGTCAGCACCGCGCAAGATGGCCTTCTCCGGGTCGGCAATTTCGTCCAAACGCTCGCTGCCCACCTGTGCCAACCACATCTTGAAAGGTTCTGCTTTAGGCGAGGGTATGGATTGTATGAGACGCAGAAGTCCCTTTGTGTCAAGAACATCCGTTTCTCTCATTTTTCCATCGGCAGCTATCATTTTCAACCGGTGACAAATTGTCACCAGTTCACTTCCTTCTTCTGAAAGACGTTGCCTAAGTTTGTTCCAATACTTTCTTGCTGTCTGATAGTCAGCGCTATCAGTCAACACTTCCACCACATCCACCACGGAGAAATACCATTCCTCTTCATCTTCGTTCCACGCGGTGCGGATTTTCTTACTTTCAAATAGTTTGATTTTGTTTTCCATCCTTGTTTTGTTTTTGTTTTACTTGATGTCATTAGATGCTGCAAATCTACGATTATATTTTTCTCATTCACAAAATCTCCCTCGCTATCGCCGCGCAAGCCTCGGCATCTGCCAATGCGTGAACTTTGCAAACTCCAACTATATTTCAAGTGCAAAAGTAAGTATATGATACAAGAGCCAATGGACTATTGTCGTGCTAACCAATCCAACGCATAAATCTGCCGTATCCCGTTATGCGAAATCTCAGGATCAGAATCCATTGTCAGCAGAAACTTCGGATTGTGATCCTTCACGGAATTCAAAGGGGCGATTTCTCTGGTCAGTGTCTGTTCATCGCGTACTGTGAGAGCAACTTGATAATATTCCACAAGACCATCTTTAAACCTGATGAAATCAATTTCCTTATCACCACTTTTGCCAACCATGACCTTATGTCCCGACCTGATAAGATGCAGATACACAATATTCTCAAGCAAACGTCCCAAGTCACCGCCACGCAAGCCAAGCAACATTGTTCTCAACCCGACATCCGAAAGGTAATACTTTTGTCCCGTGCGCAAAAGCTCCTTGCCTTTGGCATCATACCTTGGAACCCTGTAAAAAAGGTAACTTTCCGTCAGCAATCCAACGTATGTTTCCACTGTGTGAGGAGAAATCTTGCAACCTCCAGCCGCCATAGCATCAGCGATACCCTTTATTGATGTCATATTGCCTATATTGTCAGCCATGTAACGCACCAATCTGTCTATAGCATCAGACTCTTGAACTCTACCTCGTTTCATCACATCTTTGATGACAATCGTTTGATAGATGTTTTGCAGATACACCCTGATGGCCTCATCCGTAGGCAATTGCAACACGTATGGCAAGGTGGTACTGGTTATGAATCTGTTGTAGCATTTCTCAGCGGAAAGTCCGGTGGCCTCTATCATCTCTGCCATAGAGAGGGGCAATACATGTATCTCCACATACCTTCCACTGAGCAAGGTGGCGATTTCGCCTGACAACATATAGGCATTCGACCCTGTCACATAAATATCCACATTTTGCCGCAACTGCAAACTGTCAACAACCCTCTCAAACCCAGCCACCTGTTGTATTTCGTCAAAAAATATGTAGTATTGCGCATCATCCTCTATTCGTCCCGACACAAAGTCATGCAAAGCATGGTATTCCAGCAATGGTTCCGAGGCTACGTCCTCAAAATTCACACTGATAATGTGACTTTCATCCACACCATTTGCTCTCAATTGTCGTTGAAAAAGCATCATCAACGTACTTTTCCCCGAACGGCGAAGACCTGTAATCACCTTCACAACACGCTTGTCACGCCACATATTCAG
>JAZLHE010000072.1:0-2313 GCA_045616665.1 Bacteroidales bacterium
GAACCATCCACATTGACATTCGCATTATTCGTTCCAAGTACGTTCTTGTTCACCACGATGTTCGCAGTGAGTTTGGCTTTGGCAGAACCGTACGTAGAATTCTGCGTATTCACCAATTCCGCAAATCTGAACAGCATATCCGCATCGGCGATTTCATAGTAATTGTCAACAAGGTTCATCTTCTTCGGATAAAGTTGCAGGTCGGTTGTCGCCGTCGTCGGAATTTCGGTAATTGCGGCTCCCGTCCCGTCTGCAGATGTGGTCCATCCGGCAATGGCGTTATCTTCACGATCCACTGTCGGGAGCGTTAACGTCTCGCCCTGTGTATAAGCAATCACGACAGAATCCGTTTCGGAGTAATGCAAAACGACCGTATGCATAGGCGCCGGAGCATCAGTCCCTGTTTTTGCAGCAAACGTCGGATATGCATCGTTTTTATACTGATGCCAAACATCGCCATCTTCGCCGCTGCGCAAGGCGGCATAAACCGTACCGTTGGAGAATTCTTCGATGGTCATCGCGGTGTCGTTACCGTCAACTTTTGTTGCGGACAAGTAATAGGTGTTGTTGACCGTAGTAGTCCCATCATCAACACCTATCAAAGCACCGCAATATCCACAAACCTCTCCATAATTAAAGCTGTTGCTTATGGAAACATTATCACCATAAATTTCACCGACAAGGCCACCGAAAAACCCATTAGTACCTTTCACAAAACCGGCATTGTATGCATTAGTAATATTCAAGGAAAATCCGCAGAAATCGCCGACAATTCCTCCAACATAAGCTTCATCTTTGTCACCAGAAGGATTCGCACTAACTACATACGCAGTGCTATACACATTTTCAAGATTCACCATTTGAGTTTTAGAACCAACATAACCGACAATTCCGCCGATGCCTGCATTGCTACTGCCCATAAAATAGGAATCTTCAACACCGACGTTGCTGATAAAAACGTTTGTATTAGGACCACCAACAAAACCAAATAAACCGACTTCGTCCTTATCGCCTCCATTGACAAACAATCCCGAAATTGTATGGCCTTGACCATCGAAGGAGCCTGTAAAAGGAACAGGGTAATCGTCATCTTCATCATCAACATCACCGACATGATAATATCCTATCGGAGTCCATTCGCGGAGGCCGGTTGTGGAAGCAATGTAATCACCTTTCGCATCGACATTCGCATTGTTTGCGCCAAGCACGCTTTCGCCTTCGCCACATGCGTTCACGCAGATGTCCCGAGTGAGTTTGCCACAAGCATTAGATTTGAAACCACTATTCACGATGGCTGCAAATACGTTGAGGTCTTCCGCACTCGAGATTTCATAGCAGTTATCACTATTATCCAAGGTAATCGGGAACTTGATTTCACCTGTCAGCACCGGAGTTTTATCGGTACCCACAACCTGGCCCCACACAGAACCATTGCCATTTTGTGTGACAAAATCGTGCAGTTTAATTGCGATCAAGCCATTAGCGAATTCATCCGTAATTCCCGAAAATGCGTTGGGACCACAGTCTTTACCAGAACCTTCAAGATAATAGGAGTTTGATATTTTACTCGAGACTGTTTCTTGATCACAACCATAACCGATCATAGCGTTCCCGAGAACTTCACCGTTTTTCACAAGACCGGTATTATAGGAATCAGTAATTGAATTACCCGAGCCGGCGAGGCCCCCGGCATATGCAGAACCATTCACGGAACCAATGTTATACGAGTATTTGATTTCCCCACCTTTACCAACAAGGCCTCCAACATATTGATTTCCGTTCACAGAACCTGTATTATACGAATTCATCAAATTAAAACTTTGGCTACTAGCATTTCCACCAACAAGACCACCGACATAATTAGTTCCTGTTACAGAACTCGTATTATACGAATTTTTCAAAGATAAATTGCCTGCATTCATAGTATATCCAACAAGGCTGCCAACATAATCCTTTCCGCAGAAGTAGGAGTCAACCACGCCAACGCCATCAATGGTAACCGCGCCAGATGTATAGCCAAACAAGCCGACATTGTTCGTTTCCGAATTATTGAAATACAATCCGCTGATGGTGTGGCCCTGGCCATCAAACGAGCCCTTAAAAGCGTTGGAGCTAGACATACCAATCGGAGTCCATATGCGGAAATTAGAAGCAGCCTGGGCGTTATTATAAGAACCATCCACATTGACATTCGCATTATTCGTTCCAAGTACGTTCTTGTTCACCACGATGTTCGCAGTGAGTTTGGCTTTGGCAGAACCGTACGTAGAATTCTGCGTATTCACCAATTCCGCAAATCTGAACAGCATATCC
>JAZLHE010000073.1:0-3371 GCA_045616665.1 Bacteroidales bacterium
AACCGCAGCTGCCGACAACTCCACCCGTCGAACTCGTGCCGGCGACGTCGCCGGCATTACTTACCGAGTTAATTTCGCCACGCAGACCGTTGAAATTACCCACAATACCACCGGTACAGTCTCCGTGTCCCGTCACGACACTTTCATTGGTACAATTGAAAATCTTGGCCACACAGGTATCCTTTATCGTTTCATTTACGATAGTGTTCCAACTCATACCACCGGCAATACCACCTACGGTACCGCCCGTGGTGCCTTCCACAGCTGCCTTATTGTGGCAGCGAACAATCGTCGTAGCGTTGGCTCGGCCAGCAATACCACCCACGGTGCTCGTACCCGTAACCGTTGCCGTATTCACACAAGAATCAATCAAACCATTACGGCCTGTCACTCGGTCGGTACCTTCGTTCATATAACCCACAATACCACCTACACAAGAGGACACCGAATTCACTTCGCCACTATTGTTACAATATTTAATAGTATCAAAACTTGTTCTATAGGCCATATAGCCCACAACACCACCTATATAGGATGTATAATTACCCGTTACAGATCCATAGTTGTCGGAATGTAAAATTTTGGAATAACCACTATACTGGCAACCCAAAAGGCCGCCAACTTTTGCGGGACCTTCCACAGCAGCATGGTTTTCGCAGCTGTCCATTAAAAGGTACTGTTCATTATAGCCCAAAAGGCCACCATAATTGTTTTTATTGTTCGTGGCTGGAGCATATACCTCGCCGTGGTTTTTCACCTTGAGAAATTTCACGGGAATGGTATCGCCATTGAGTACACGGCCGTTGGCATAACCTGCCACACCACCTATACTGCTACCCGCGAAGCCGTTTTTATTATCAGAAGTAACCTTGGTATAATTTTCATAGTCACGAATCGTGCCATAATAGAAGCCACCCACAAGGCCGCCCACAGTTTCGTAGCCCTGCACCGTAACATTACTACCCACGTGGCAGTTGGCAGGGGTCAGAGCCTGGCCTTTTTTCTGGTAGCAATTACCGAAAAGGCCACCGGTATTGTTCATACCAATTACTTTTCCATTATTGGTGAGATTGCGTACATCACAATATTCGGCGTAGGCCACGGCACCACCGGTATAAGTGCCATTGGATTCCATATCGGCGTCATTCACCAGATTATCCAACACGCAATAGGCCGTATCGGCATAAGTCGTATTTACTTTATAAGTCCAGCCGGCATAACCTATCAAGCCACCCAAATAGCCGGCGGTGGAAGTCAGCGGTCCGTCATTATACGAATTCCTAATAGTGGAACCACGGGTTGCAGCAATCAAACCACCGGCATTATTTCCCTTAGCAGTAACGGAACCGTGGTTTTCACAAGAATCAATCAATTCACCACGCAAATTCACGTTATCGCCATCAGAAACCGCCGCCACAATACCGGCCACATAGCCCATACCGTTCACCGGAGCGTAGTTTATGGCGTGCTTCAAGGTATCAAAGCAACCATCAGTATTGCCCATAGCGCCGCCAATACCGCCGGTATAACTGCCTAAAGTATTGGTCACCTCTCCCCTGTTTTCGAGAGTATCCATATATACATAGCGCACGGCGGAGCCGAAGACACCGCCCACATAAGAATTACCTGTCACAGAGCCATAGTTTTTCAGGTTCTGTACTTTATTATTAAATCTTCCACTACCGTCTAAACGGCCAATGACACCGCCCACGTGGTTGGACACGCCAGATACAGTACCATTATTAGCCAGGTTTGCGGCATAAAAGCCCTTATAACCACTTTTAGTAATACCATAGAGGCAACCCATCACGCCACCAACATTGTTGTTATTGGCTTTACCCAAACCTATCACGTTTCCGTCGTTGTCAGAATTGGTAATGCGGGTATAACCTTCGGTACGACCCACCAAACCACCTGTATTGGCATTACCCGTAATATCTGCTTCATTATGGCAACTATCGACAATCGTCCAAATATCGCCCCAACCAATAATACCGCCGTTGTAATCTGTAGAGGCCACTACAGTCGCCTTATTGGTCAGGTTTTTCAGGTTCAATCTATTAGTAGCGCCGAAGAAACCGCCGAAATAGCCGGAAGTGGTCGTGTTAGAAATAACGGAAGCCCCTTCATTGGAGAGGTCGTGGATATCTTTCACGTATTCCGCTCCGCCGGCAATACCGCCCGCATAACTCTGTTCGGTGGTAATTTTGGCCGCGGAACTACAGTGATTAAGAGTAGAGAAAGATGTATCGGGATAAGTCGCATTCGTTTTCGGGTTGTAGGTAAGCCAAGCGGCGATACCGCCCACATAACTTACCACGGAGGACACGAGGGTGTCGCTCATCGTACAGTATTCCACTGCCACGGCCTTACCGTGACCAATGATACCGCCCACGTAGGTGTTACCCTTGATGGGGGCCGTATTGTTACAATGGCGAACGGCAGCGTCACGGTCATCCACATCAGAACCGGGATTGACCTTTGCGGCAATACCTGCCACATAACTATAACCATTTACGACACCCGAGTTGTTACAGTTGTCGATGGTACAGAAGCCGACGCCATCACCCAAAATACCGACAATACCACCGGTAGATTCACCGGACGTAGCGGTAACGGTACCCGTATTATGAGATAAACTGATGTGAGAAGTATCGGTTACAGAACCAACCACGCCGCCCAGAACAGAGGCTGCCTTCACCGTTGCGTCGGAGCTACAGTTTTCAATCGTAACGTGGAAACCCTTACCTAAGACACCGCCCACGTAAGAAGCGGAAGCCTTGATGTCGTTATGGGAATTACCCACGGCAGGAGTCAGCGAGCAATTTGTAAAGCTCGTATGTTCTGCATAACCTGCTACCAAGCCCACATAATTTCGAGCATAAACGCCACCAGAAACATGTAAGTTTTGCACGGAAGCATTCTTCATATAGCCGAAGAGGCCGCGGTAATCGGCCAAAGGATAAGAAGTAGTTGACGAGGAGGAGCCGTCGGAAAAGACCACGAAATTGGTGATTTTATGGTTGTGTCCGTCATAATTTCCTCGGAAGGGATGAGAGGCATCGCAACCGATACTGGTATTCCAGGCATCCACAGCCATCCAAACATTCTCAATAGGATTCCACTGGTTCAAACAAGCGATATCCGTCGTTTGGATAAAATATTGGTCAAGGAATCCGTTGGCACCCGACACGCCCTTGAAGGTCGTCTTGTTGTTGGTGGCATCTCTTAAATTATTGAGTTCCGCCAAACTGTTAATCATAATAGGATTGGGTTGGGAGCCGTAGATATGGAAGCCCTCTTCCTCAGAGGCGAAGTGCAGCGGGATATGTCTTACGGGGATATTGTTCACCACGGCATACAACACCGTG
>JAZLHE010000074.1:0-43912 GCA_045616665.1 Bacteroidales bacterium
GTTGCTCCCCAGCAGAGCCCGCCTCCGCTTCAATTGGTGTTGCAAATATAAATAAACGTCGCATGGGAATGACATCTGCCCCCCAAAAAACAGCCTAATTTTTGTCCACTTGAGAGCAACGTCTCAAAAACAGCCTAAAATTTGTCCATTACACCCAATGCTTTTACTAATCAATAAATCATAGTGGATATAAACAATGGTTTGTCTGATTGGGATGAGTTGTAAAAAATGAGAAAATGGCCAAACTGGTAATTATTTCGAAGATGAGCCAATTGATGAAACGTGTGCCCCATAAGATATTGATTAATGGGCATTTTGCCGGCGTTATGCAGACTCCTCAAGTGGTGGCGGAATTGCCGGCGGGGACCTATACATTTACGATTCAAAGTATGTTCCCCTATTTTTCTTCTACGGTTGATGTCAATGTGTGTGATGAAGTGGAAACTTGTTTGGAATTTGCCGACAGAGAGATGGTTTGGGATATTTTATTTGTGATAGATATCATTTTGTGGTTAATCAAAGGCTTGCTGCATTTGACAACTCCGTGGACTTGGATTTACGAGATCTTTACGAATGGCTATTTTGTGCTTTGGCTGATTTATGAATGGAGAATCCGAAAGAAATATTTTCGGGTGAAAGTTTATGCCAAGGTTTTGGACCGTCCGCTATTTGTGTCGAATGCTTAGCAAAATGGAACCTATGATGGCTGCTATGACGGAAACGGCCAAGATGGTTAATTTTGCACTATTAATCATTTGAATGTCATCAAAAGAAAGAGAAGTGACGAAGATTGCCATTGTGAAACCTATTCCTCCAAGGAAACCCGCGCCAATGAGGTGGTTAAAACGTAGATCTTGCGGAATTTGGGCCCAATTGAACCTAACGGCAATGAACACACCTAATAATATGCCTAAAGGTTTCCCAAAAAACAGACCGCTGGCGATGCCGGCCACGTGCGGTTCGTTTATGATTTGGGAGATGTCGTGGAAGTTAAATTGACTTTGTGGAAAAATATCATTCAACGGAATGGCTGTGTTGGCTAAAATAAAAAGCGGTAGAATAACGAGATAGACAGGATTGTGCAGACAGTGTTCCAATTGTTTGGACAGAGCCAAAACAGGGGTTGCCTCAGCGGATGTTTTAATGTAACTGCGAGAAGGTATCAATAAAGCAACCAGAATGCCACTGATGGTGGCGTGGATGCCTGTCTTCATCAATAAAATCCATAGGCCAATGCCGGTCGACAACAAAAAGAACAAAAGTCTTTTTTCACCTTGGACGGTTTGTGGCTTACTGAATCTACTTACGAAAAACAAGATTCCGAAAAGTAGCAGTGTGAATGCCAAATATATAAAACTGAAGTCAGATGTGTAAAAAATGGCGATAATGAGTATGGCGCCTAAGTCATCGAAAACGGCTAATGCGGTAAGGAATACTTTGAGTGATTTGGGAATCTTGCTGCCTAAAATGGCGATGATGGCCAATACGAAAGCAATGTCTGTGGACATAGGAATGCCGAATCCGTTTTGGCTGGGAAGTCCCCAGTTGAAAGCCAAGTAGAAAATGGCTGGGAAGAGCATGCCGCCAATGGCCGCAGCGATGGGGAGAATGGCCTGCTTGGGAGATTTTAGTTCGCCTTCCTGAAATTCTCTTTTTAATTCAAGTCCAATTAAAAGAAAGAAAATGGCCATTAGTCCGTCGTCAATCCAGTGGGAGAGCGGGTGCCCTCCCACGGAATGATTCCAAAATTCCTGGTAACTTGCGCCAAACGATGAGTTTGCAAAAAATAGAGATCCTATTGTGCAAGAAATGAGCAAGATACCAATAATGACGTCTTTGGGTATTTTAAACATAAATTTCATCTTTCAAAGGGTTACGATGATTTTTGCGGATCTTATAGAAATGATAGATGAAAACCGCAAGATTTGCTGCCAATGCAATAGCACTGACTGCAAATAGTGCGCGAGGATCGTGGGAAGAGGGAACTCCTAATCGAGGACTGTCAACGAATGTTGGAACACTCATTGTGAACATCATCCAGAAGGCTAATGTTTGGGCACGATGTTGCAGCCAAGCCCCCTTTTTGATGAAAAATGCGGGAATGGTACAAGACACGAGTAGGGCGGCACCTGCATAAAAGGCGTGGTCAGAAACGCAATTGTAAACGTAGGCGAAATTCCATAAGTCGTAGGCGATAATCCAAAACCATTTCATATCGGGCCAAATCATATCTCGGCTTTTGTCTTGACTGACGTAGATTCCCAAAAATCCAGAGATAGTAAGAATATTAAGTATTCCGGCGATGCCGTTCATTATGTTCCAAGGTCCTGACATCATCACGACGCCATCAATGATTTGTCCGTGAGCGTGGAAACCATATACTTGAAAATCTCTGATGCAGGCTTCTAAGATATTGATGGATAAGATGAAAGGTGGAAACAGAAGCAATGCTTTGGGGATTTTTTGATTTGGAGAATCGTTGATGTTACAACTGTTATTGCAACCTTTTTTACCTGTTCCCCAATAGCGAATGATCAAAAATCCCAAACAGCCGGCGATGGCGGAATAAACTTTTACCCAGTGAAACCAAGTTCCCGTGCTGGCACCGCTTCCTGGTGTCGCGGTATAGGGAATCCACAAGGCGAAAGGTAGAATCAAAGGGAGAACAACGAATAGACTCAGTGCAATCCACTTATGCGATCTCGCCAATTCGTTGAGGACAATGAGTCCAAGTGTCACACCGCACCAGGCAAGCAGTGTTTCCCAAGTTAGACCGTGAAAAAGAAATCCGTTGTACATAACATTGAAATTTTAAAAAGGCCGTCCCGTGCGAGACGGCCCCAAAAGAAAAATGATGATTTATTTGATTTCGGTTTTCCATAAACCGTGCAGGTTGCAGTATTCGTAAACGGCAACGGGTTTGTCTTTGCTGTAGAAAATAGCTTTGGGTTCCATTCCGGGATAGATGTATGCGATTTGCCCACCATCCATCGTTTCAAAATAAATGAACTCAATGTAATGTTCTTTCAGCATAGGGTGTGGAGTACTTCCCACGTCAACTTGCCACTTGTTTTCACCCAAAGGAGTGACTACGGGAAGATGCTTTTCGGCGCCTTCATCCTTGGTTTTAGGAGTCAGTTCCTCCATATATTCACTACAGCATTCGACCATTACGCCTGAATCAATGGCCTTGATTACTACATTGCCGCAGATATTGCAGCGGAAAAATGATGTTTTCATAGTTTTTTTGTTTTAATGGTTAAAAAAATCTGTTATTAAGCTTTCGTTTTTAGTCTAAAGTCAAACTTGGTGCTTCGTAATTTCTTTTGGATAATTCCTGGTCAAGCAGATAAAGTCCGCCGTTGTCGCCTCCGAAGTTCTTCATTTTGCTAATCAGGTCGCGGGCGTTGTCTTCTTCTTCGCATTGCTCGGCGACGAACCAATGGAGAAATTCTCGGGTGCGGAAATCGTTGAGGTGTTCCGTTTCGGCATAAATGTTGTGAATAAGTGAAGTCACGTATTCTTCGTGGTTGAGTGCCTCCTGAAGTGCTTCCATACAGCATTTGAATTCTTTGTCAGGTTTTGCGATGGCTTGGAGACAAACCTTTTCGTCGTTGTTTTGCAGATACCGATAAAACAGCATGGCGTGGTCGCGTTCTTCTTGAGCCTGGATGTAGAACCAATTGGCAAATCCATCTAATCCTTTGGCTTCAAAGTAATTGCTCATTTCAAGATACAGGTAGGCGGAATAAAATTCCTTGTTGATTTGATCATTAAGCAGATCGGCGATTTTTTTGTTTAACATAGCTTTTGTTTTTTATGGTTAATACTATGGGCGATAATATATGCTTCGCCCGTTTTTATAATTCGAATTTTATTAAATCTTCTTCTACGGTGCTGATGGTTGACAATCCAAATTTTTCCTGGAGCGTTTTCAGTACGTTTGGTGAAATGAATGCGGGAATGGTCGGCCCGATGTGAATGTTTTTGACGCCTAAAGAAAGTAAGGCCAAGAGGACGATGACTGCTTTCTGTTCGTACCAGGCGATGTTGTATATGATTGGCAATTCATTGATGTCGTTGAGTTTTAAGGCGTCTTTAAAATTGATGGCTGTAAGGATGAGTGAATAAGAGTCGTTGCATTGACCGGCATCCAAAACGCGTGGAATGTTGTGCACGTTTTTGAAATTTAGTTTGTTGTATCGATATTTGGCACTTCCGGCGGTCAGAATGATGGTGTAATCTGATATGGGACCGTGCCAGTTTACGGCATCGACTTCCGGCACATTGACATTATGCTGCTTTGCAGTCTGAAGCAATTGGTCTCGAAGGGTAAATCCCTGATGGATTTTTGACATTATGGCATCTCTGTCAAAATTGGCATTGGTGATGGTGGTGAAAAGGGCGTCTTCGACAAAGATGTCAACGTCCTTGGAGACGCATACGTGGCTGTTACGCAGAGCCGTGCTGACAATTGACAAACCGCGTGTGGCGAAGAGAAGCATGTCCATGGCGGCTGAGGTTGGGGCTTTTTTCCCACATACTCCGGCAACGGTGCATCCTGAGTTCATGGCTGTTTCTTGGCATTGGAAACAAAACATTTGATTTTTCATGGCGTGTGTTTTTATAGTTATTATATATTATATTTATGTCTCTCATTCACAGATTGTTATGCGCATTCTTCAAATGATTGACGCTGCAAAAATAGTCGCTTTTTTTTTACTTTTTTATCTAAATTTTCACGCATATTATTGATAAAATAGATAGCGATAATGATGTTTATTTATGAAATGGTTGTATTTTTGTGCCGAAAAAAAAACAGCACTATGACACTACAGCAATTAGAGTACATTTTGGCGGTCGATAAGCATCGGCATTTTATCAAGGCAGCAGAGTCTTGTGGGATTACACAATCGACTTTAAGCACCTTGATTCGTAAGTTGGAAGAAGAATTGGATATCATTATTTTTGACAGGAACAGTCATCCGGTAAAGCCCACTTTGGCAGGGGAGCAGATTATCAATCAAGCCAAGATAGTTTTGTTTCATTCCCGACAATTGCAGGAGATGTCGCTCACGGAGAGAAAAAAGGCCTCAGGCCATATTCGTATGGGGGTTACGCCAACCATAGCGCCATATATTATTCCTAAACTATTCCACTATATCGATGAAATTCCTGAGGTGACTATGGAGGCCAATGAACTGCATCGTCCGCAGCTTATCCGTCAGCTGAAGGAAGCGGATTTGGATATGGTGATTATGTCTTTGCCACAGAAAGAAGAAGGCTTGTTGGAAATCCCGTTATATCAGGAAAAATTTTACGCTTACGTTTCTCCTGATGATGAGTTGTGGCAGCAGGAATATATATGTTCGGAAACGCTGAATCGTGAAAATATGTGGGCATTGAAGAATGAAATTTGTTTTCAAAAGCAGGTGTCCGGTTTTTGTGATCAGGAGTCGGAAAGGACTTCCCGTTACGAATCAGGAAATATTGCCACTTTGCTGCATATTGTTAATGAGAATAAAGGTTTTACGGTTATTCCGGAACGTCATTTGCCTATGCTCAGGGCGGAACATCTGAAAAATATCCGACCGCTTGTCAATCCTGTTCCAATTAGGGAAGTGTCGTTGTTTTTGCGAAGCGATTATGTCCGTGAAAGTCTCATCAATATTATAGTGAAGGGTATCAAAACCATTATTCCTCGAGAAATGCTGAACGAGCGTATTGTCAAATATCAAGTGCGATTGTAAAAAAATCTTCGGTAAAATACTCCGAAAACAAAAAATAATAGTTTGCAGCATCAATATTTTTTGTATTTTTGCAAGTTATATTTGAAGAATAATGTTTGAGTTCATAAAAAGATATGCCTTAAAAAAACACCTGACAGACCATGCTGTAACTCGTGACAGACAGGTGTTATCACTCCGTAATGCAAAGAATATCGGTATCGTGGCCGAAATTACGGATGAGGATTCGTATAAAGAGATTTTTGCCGTCTTTTCCAAGTTGCAAACTATCAGTAAGGTGCAGATGGTGGGTTATATTGATGAAAAAACGGTTCCTTTTTATTGTTTGGATCAGTTGGCCGCAGACTATTTCTGCAAAAAGGATTTGAATTGGTATGGCAAGCCGGAGATGGTGCAGGTGAATGATTTTATAGATACGGATTTTGATATTCTGATTGATTTTACCAGACGAAATTTGCCTCCTATTCAGTATATGCTGACTTTGTCGAAAGCCAAGTTTATTGCCGGGGGAAATAAGGAAAATCAAGACTATTACGATTTGATTATCGAAGGCACGGATTCGCATAAGAAGCTCCTCGAAAATATCTATGTCTATACTCAAAAATTAATTGGCGAATAATGAATACTGCTTTATTAAAAGGCTTGGGGGTGGCTTTGATAACGCCCTTTACGCAACAAGGTGAAGTCGATTACGAATGTCTTTCGCGTTTGGTGGAAGATTTAATCCAAAATAGAGTTGACTACCTGGTGACCTTGGGAACTACCAGTGAAACTCCTACTATGTCTGCCGATGAAAAGCAAAAAATCGTACGCACAGTCGTCAAAACGGCGGCTGGTCGTGTGCCGGTGGTGATGGGGTGCGGCGGACCTTCGACTCAAAACGTGATTGAGCAGATTCAACAGGCGGATTTGGACGGTGTTTCGGCAATTTTGTCCGTTACGCCTTATTATAATCGTCCTTCCCAAGCAGGTTTGAAAGAACATTACTGTGCCATAGCAAATCATTCTTCACTGCCTATCATTTTATACAATGTGTGGGCTCGCACTTCTTGCAATATTGATGCTGATACCACGCTTTGGCTGGCCAACGAGTGCGAGAATATTATCGGAATTAAGGAAGCATCCGGCAATATTAATCAGATTATGAGAGTGGTGAAGCATCGTCCGGAAAATTTTCTTGTCATTTCAGGCGATGATGCCATTACGCTTCCGCTATTGGCGATAGGTGTTGACGGTTTGATTTCCGTGGTGGCCAATGCTTTCCCGGCAGAAATCAGCAAAATGGTAAATCTGGGTATGAATAACCGTTTTGTGGAAGCCAGGGCTATTCATCAAAAAATGTTGGACATCACGCAGGCGTGCTTCCGAGAAGGCAATCCGGCGGGCATTAAAGCCGTATTGGCATTACAGGAAAAGATAGATTATTATTTGCGCTTGCCTCTAACTCGAGTTTCTGAGCAGCATCAGCAATATATCAAAAGTCTTTTAGCCGATTTTTAATGAAAAAAATCATTTCGTTATATATTTTCTTATGCTTCATTTTTTGTCTTTCGGCACAAAATGAAAGGAATAAGTTATATGATTATCCTGAAGCTTATGTTGAAATTCAATCCCTCACTCCGCAGCAATTATGGCAGTTGTCACACCAGTTTTCAGTAGATAAAGTTACGAAAAATGAATCTTTATTTGATGTTCGCGTATGGTTGGGGCCCTATGATTATGACGATTTTTTGGCTACCCATTTGCCTTTTTCGTTGTACCAACCGACTGAAAAGTATGGCGAATTGGAAATGGCTACGACTTACGAGCAGATGTCCGATTGGGATAAGTATCCGACTTATTCTGTATATTGCGCGATGATGGATTCTTTTCAACATCGTTATCCGTCACTTTGCCGCATAGATACCATCTTGGCCGAAACCCCTAATCATCATAGTTTGTTGGCAGCCTATATAGGAAGCAATTTGGATGGTACCCACACCCGTCCGCAGGTTTATTTGGCATCATCCATCCACGGTGACGAGCAACTTGGATTTGTGATTTTGTTGAGAATGATAGATTATCTTCTTCAGCATTATGCTGACGATATTCAAGTTCAAAATATTGTAGATCAGATTGATATTTGGATTTGTCCTGTCGAAAATCCTGATGGTATGTATTTTCAAAGTGATGATGTTATTGGAGGTTGGTCCTGGGGTGGCTCTGGGTCTAAAAGATCTAACGCAAACGGTGTTGACCTGAATCGAAATTTCCCTTTGGCCGGTCAGCCTTCCAAAGATTCTCAAGAACCTGAGGTGCAGTCTATTATGGAATTTGCGTCAAGGCATCATTTTACTATGTCGGCAATTTTGCACGGAGGTAACGAAGTGTTTAATTTTCCTTGGGATAGTTGGACGGAAAGTCAGCGTCCACACGCGGATAGCGACTGGTGGTGGATGATTGGACATAACTTTGCCGATACTTGTCACAAATATGCTCCATCGCATTATTTTACGGAAGAAAATAATGGCGTAACTCCCGGCGGGGATTGGTATGTCATTACCGGAAGTCAGCAGGATTATATGAATTATTATCAGCGAGACAGAGATGCAACGATAGAGATTTCGGGTGATAAATCCCCCGACGCAGATGAATTGCCTGACTTTTGGAATTATTTGAATCCGTCGCTCTTGCATTATTTTGAGGCCAGTTTGTATGGCATTACAGGTGTGGTTGCGGATTCGATAACCGGGGAATCATTGGAGGCGGAAGTATGGGTGGAAAATCACGATGAAGATTATTCCAGCGTATATTCTCATCTTCCTGACGGTAAATATTTTAGACCCATAAAGTCGGGCTTGTACGATGTGACTTTTACGGTGGATGGCTATCAATCAAAAACCGTCCAGATATCGGTTGTGGATGGGCTCGCACAGCAAGTTGATGTACAGCTTGTACCATTAGAAGTCGGTATTGGAAAAACAGAATCGGTGTCATTCAAAATGTATCCGAATCCGGCAACGGAGTGTTTACATATCAAGTGTGAAAGTGGGCTGGAGTTCCAGTATGGCTCTATTTATGATGCGGCAGGTCGATTGTTGTTTCATTTCGACTTGTCGGGAACTGAGGTTTTGTTGGACGTTTCCTGTTTGGCAAGGGGAATTTATTTTGTGAAAATTGGAGAAAAAACAGAAAAAATTGTTCGTATTTAACCTCGTCTAAGGTAAAAAAATACCTGTTGATTTCAATTCTTGATTTTTTATTTTGATAAATTTGGGAGGTCCTGAAATTGTGTCGAAAAAAATCGTATATTTGCCGCCAATTTCAAAAGTAATATTCTTATATAAATTTAATAATAAAAACGATGAAAGTTTATCAAACCAAAGAAATTAGAAATGTTGCCCTTATCGGAGGTAACCGTACCGGAAAAACCACTCTGGCCGAAGCAATGGCTTTCCATGGTGGGGTTATTAGCAGACGTGGTACCGTTGAAGACAAAAACACTCTCTCTGACTACCGCGATGTGGAGTTGGAAAGACAACAATCCATTCAATCAACTGTTCTTTATTCGGAATTTGGAGGTTCAAAGATCAATATGATTGATTGTCCGGGTTTTGACGATTTCATCGGCGAAACTATTGGAGCTCTTCGTGTAATGGATTCTGCCTTGATGGTTATCAATGCTCAAAACGGTGTTGATGTTGGCGCTGAAATCCAATGGCGTTGGACTAAAACTATGAATACTCCTGTTGTATTCGTAGTGAATCAGTTAGATCACGAAAAAGCCAATTTTGATGAAACTTTACATCAGTTGAAAGAATATTTCGGCGGTAGCGTTATGGCATTGCAATATCCCGTTAACGCCGGCGTAGGTTTTGATTCCGTTATCGACCTGCTTCAGATGAAACTGTTGAAATTCCCTGCAAACGGTGGTAAAATGGTCGTTGAAGACATCCCTGCCGACCAAAAGGATAAAGCAGAAGAACTGCACAGCGCATTGATTGAAGCCGCAGCTGAAAACGACGAAGCTCTGATGGACAAATTCTTTGAAGAAGGAACTCTTTCAGAAGAAGAAATGGTGAAAGGTTTGAAACTCGGTATCGCCAACCGTGGCACTTTCCCAGTGGTATGCTGCGCCGCACGTACCGACCAGGGTATTGACCGCTTGCTGGATCTCGTCATCAAGAACTGTCCAAGTCCTGATGAAATGCCTGC
This sequence comes from Bacteroidales bacterium, assembly GCA_045616665.1. Classification (GTDB taxonomy): domain Bacteria; phylum Bacteroidota; class Bacteroidia; order Bacteroidales; family WCHB1-69; genus RUG11690. Next base: position 9,942 of record JAZLHE010000074.1, read on the forward strand.
TATGAAGGCTACTAACGGCAACGAACACAAATGTAATGCGGCTGAACCTTTCGTCGGTTATGTTTTCAAAACCTCTATCGAACAACACCTTGGAGAAGTTTCCTTCATCAAGGTTTGTGACGGTGAAGTCGCCAAGGCCGCTGACTTGTTGAATACGGTTACCAATACTAAGGAAAGAGTTTCTCAGTTGTTGGCATTTGCCGGCAAGAATAGAGTGGAAGTTGAAAAAGCGGTGGCCGGTGATATCGTGGCTACGATTAAGTTGAAATCTACACCTTGCAGTTCTACTTTGGTTGCCAAGGGTGATGATGTAATCGAACCTACCGCATATCCAGATCCTAAATTCCGTACCGCCGTTAGAGCAAAGAATACGGCTGAAGAAGAAAAATTGGGTGCTGTTTTGAACGAAATCCGTAAAACTGACCCAACTTTCTTGATGGAACAGTCTAAGGAATTGAAACAGATGATTATTTCAGGTCAGGGTGAACAACACCTGAACATCGTGAAATGGATGGTCGAAAAATTGAACAAGATCGAAGTTGAATACTATGCTCCTAAGATTCCTTATCGTGAAACTATCACGAAATCTGCTGAAGCTATGTATCGTCATAAAAAACAATCAGGTGGTTCTGGTCAGTTCGGTGAAGTTCACATGCTCATCGAGGCATACTACGAAGGTATGCCAACTCAGACCAAATACCCAATCCGTGCCACTGAAAGTTATGACCTTCCTTGGGGCGGTAAACTCATCTACAACAACTGTATCGTAGGTGGTGCCATTGACGCACGCTTTATGCCCGCTATCTTGAAGGGTATTATGGAAAAGATGGAAGAAGGACCATTGACAGGTTCTTACGCCCGTGATATCGTGGTTAACATTTATGATGGTAAAATGCACCCCGTTGATTCTAACGAATTGGCATTCAAATTGGCTGGTCGTAACGCCTTCAAGGATGCTTTCAAGAACGCAGGTCCTAAGATTCTTGAACCTATTTATGATGTTGACGTATTTGTTCCATCAGAAAGAATGGGCGATGTGATGACTGACTTGCAAGGTCGTCGTGGCATTATGATGGGTATGGATAATGAAGGTACTTTCCAAATTATCCACGCTAAGATTCCATTGGCAGAAATGAACAAGTATTCTACCACTTTGAGTTCAATTACTTCTGGTCGTGCTTCTTATAGTATGAAATTTGCCGAATATCAACAAGTTCCTACTGATGTTCAGAATGAAATCATCAAGAAATACGAAGAAGAAAACAAGGACGAAGAATAGTCGTATGTATTTCATATTTCAAAAAGGGCGCAAAATTTTGCGCCCTTTTTTTATTTTAGAAAAATAATGTATATTTGCAAAGAAAATAAAAAACACATCATTTAATCAATAATAAAAATATTAAAGTTATGAAAAAGTATTTTGCTGAAATGATTGGAACTATGGTTTTAGTTCTGATGGGTTGCGGTGCAGCAGCCATTTCTTGCGCTCCTGGCGTTTTGTCAACGGGAATCGGTTTTGCCGGAGTATCATTGGCTTTCGGTTTATCTGTATTGATTATGGTTTATGCCATTGGACCTATTTCAGGTTGTCATATCAATCCCGCCATCACGATTGCGATGTGGGTGAATAAGAAAATTGCCTGCAAGGATGCTCTGTTTTACATTTTGTTCCAGATTATCGGTGGCGTTATCGGTGCCGGTTTGTTGGCATTGATGGTGGGCCATTGCGATGGCTTGGCAGTAAATGCTATTGACCCTTATAAATTAGGATACACTCCATGTCAGGCTTTTGTTACTGAATTAGTCATGACTTTCATCTTCCTGATTGTGATTTTTGGAGCTACGAGTGAAAAAGCTCCCGCAGGTTTTGCCGGTATCGCCATTGGTTTGTCCTTAACCTTGATTCACTTGGTGTCAATTCCTGTTACCAATACTTCTGTTAACCCGGCTCGTTCTTTGGCCGTGGCTATTTTCGATTGTAATGCCAATAACGGTATGACCGACCTTTGGTTGTTCATCGTGGCTCCTATCGTTGGTGCCGTATTGGCTGCCTTGGTCTGGAAAGCCTTTGAATGCAAATGCTGCTGCAAAAAAGCGAATGCTGACGAATAATTCTTTTTAAAATATGAATAGAATGGACTCTTTCGGGGAAATTTTCCGCTTGACAGACGGAGGGGATACACACGGACCGAATATGTTTGGCAGGATTGACAATTGTCCCGCAGGAGTTCATATAGACTTTGATTTTATACAATCTGAATTGGCTCGTCGGGCACCATCCCGCGAGCCTAACTCTACGCGCCGAAGTGAACCCGATAAATTGGTGTTCACTTCGGGCGTTTGTAATGGAGTAACCACGGGCGAACCCTTAACATTTGAAATACCCAATAAGGATGTTAAAATCAATGAGGCTTCTCGCTTTGTCATTAAACCGTCGCACGCTTCGTATGTCTATAAGGAAAAGTATGGAGCGCAATCCAATGAGGATTGTGGTCGTGCTTCAGCTCGGCAAACGGTTTGCCGTGTAGTAGCGGGTGCCATCGCGAAACTTTACCTCCGTCAGTTTGATATTCGCATTAAGGCTGAGGTTGTTTCAACCGGCGTTCCCGCTTGCGAAGGGGATACTTTTGGAGCGAAGGTTCACTGCACGATTCAAAATTTGCCGGCAGGATTGGGCGAACCGGTGTATAATAAGTTTCATGCACGTTTGGCCTTTGCGCTGATGTCTATCAATGCAGCCAAGGCTTTTGAAATAGGAGAGGGTTTTGCGGTGTCCACTATGTGCGGTAGTGAGTTTAACGATACTCAAAATGCCGACTTTTCTTTCAATAGCAATCACGATGGGGGAGTGCAGGCAGGCATTACCAATGGTCAGGAAGTGTATTTTAATGTGGCTTTTAAACCCATTCCTTCTTTACAGTGCGAACAAAAAACCATTGATTTTGTTGGGAATCCTGTCGTTTACAAAGCAAATGAAAGAAATGATAAATGCGTAGCTCCGCGGGTGCTTCCCGTGGTGGAGGCAATGGCGGCAATGGTGGTGATGGATTTTTTACTTATTAGAGAAGAAAATGATCAAAAATAGTATCGTGAATAGGAAAATGATATTATTTTTGTCTTTTAATCAGAAAAAATATGAAAAATAAAATACAGAGATTGGTTTTAATATGCTTGGTTTTATCCTTGATGGGAAATGTTTGTGTTGCCCAAGATGAAACCGATCCCTGTGTGCAGACGCCTTCCAAGTCTGCGGAAAAGTTGTACAAGAAGGCACGTGATTTGCAAAAATCTGGCAAAAAGAGCGAAGCTATTGAAGTTTACGAAGAATTATTGGCTGAAAATCCAGATTATTTGGAAGCCCAGTATTATTATGCCTTGGCCTATTATTTGCCTATCGAATTGGATCACTTTACATTGGATACGAAAATAAAAAAACAGAATGCGGAAAAGGCATTGGCCGCTTTTAATGCGATTTACGCAGTCTGTCCTTATTATAAAATACATTTTAATTTATATGCGGCACGATTGGCCTATTTCACGGAGAATTTTTCTGAAGCCAAAAAATATGCTCAAGTGATAGTGGAAAATTCTGATTTGGTAAATAAATTAGAGCAGATTGATGAGGCTCAGTTGATTATTAAGAAAGCGGGATTTTATGATGAAATAATAAATCATCCGGTGCCTTTTGACCCCAAACCGGTCCAGGGAATTTCAACCAGGTCTGATGAATATTTGGCAACGCTTTCTCCGGATGGTACGACTTTCTATTTTACGCGTCGTATGGATGTAGTGGACAATACCCCTTTCGGTAAGGGGAATACGGTTAACCGGGAATTTTTCAGTTATAGTAAAAAACAGGCGGACGGCACTTTTGGGAAAGGCGAACCTCTTCCGTCCCCGTTTAATAAGTCTAACCACGAAGGAAGTCCGGCCATCAATTTAACTAACGATATGTTGGTTTTTTCAAGGATGACCAAAGCTTCTGTTAGCGGAGGAAATTATCCGAATTATGATTTGTATTCTTCATATTATATAGATGGCGAATGGACTCCGGCTGAAAAGTTGGGAGGTGGCATCAATCGTGATGATTCTTGGGAATCGCAACCGTCATTGAGTTCTGATGGAGAGATGCTTTTCTTTGCCAGTGATAGACCAGGGGGCTTAGGCGGTTCTGATATTTGGTGTTCAAGGAAAAATGCTTCAGGCGAATGGCAGAAACCTGTGAATTTGGGACCAACGATTAATACATCGGGCAATGAACGTTCTCCGTTTTTGCATACGGATAGTAAGACGCTTTATTTTTCTTCTTCTGGTCACGATGGAATGGGCGGTATGGATATTTTTTATTCAAAAATGGATGAAAACGGTCGTTGGTCAAAGCCCAAAAATATTGGACATCCTATTAATACGGAGAGAGATGAGGTTGATTTCTTTGTTAGTTTGGATGGAAAGACCGGATATTTTTCATCAGACCAATATACGGAAAATGGTATATTGATTGGCGGTGGGTATGGTGCTCCGCAAACGCAAACGTCGTGGAATATTTTCCAATTTGCTTTATACGAGGCTGCCCGCCCGCATTCAATGGTGATTATTAAGGGTAAAGTCGAAGCCGATGATGGAGAAGTGGAAAATGCCGTTGTGGAAGTCAGAAATTCAGAAGCGAAGGTGGTGAGCAAGGCCAAAGTGAATGCCAATGGCCAATATGCCGTAGCTGCGGAAGTAAACAAAGAACATCCTGAAAATCTTATTGTCAATATTAAAAAGGAAGGGCATTCCTTTGATACGAAAATGATAACGGTGGCGCCGGAACAAGAACCTGTGATTACCAACGACGCAGAAGTGAAAAAGATTGAAGTGGGCAAGACCTGTGATTTGCACGATATTAATTTCAGCACTAACGATTATAGCTTGACGGAAGAATCTAAGCAAATGATTGCCCTTTTTGTTGAATTTCTAAACGAGAATCCTTCCGTGAAAGTGGAAATACAAGGACATACCGATAATGTGGGGGATGACAAGTCCAATCAATTGCTGTCCGAATCGCGTGCCAAATCGGTGTATGATTACGTGGTAAGTCAGTTGGGAGATTCAAGCCGACTGCGTTATAAAGGTTACGGAGAATCAAAACCAATTGCCGACAATAACACGGCGGCAGGAAGAGCGAAAAATCGTAGAACGGTCTTTGTGATCTTGGCAAAATAAGATAAGATGGAAAAGAAAATTCAGAATAAGGATATTTATTTTTTGGGAATTGGCGGGATTGGTATGAGTGCCTTGGCTCGTTATTTGTACCAAAGTGGAAATCGTGTGTATGGCTATGACTTGACGCCGAGTGAGATTACGCAGCAGTTGAGTGACGCCGGTATCGACATTCATTATGAAGAAAATATTGATAAATTGCCGAAGCATATTGACTTTGTAGTCTATACGCCAGCCGTTCCCCAGTCCCATTTGGAATACCAGTATTTTCTACAGCATCAGATCCCAATTTATAAGCGTTCTCAGGTGTTGGGAATGATTAGCGCGGAAATGCCGACAATTGGGATCGCCGGTACGCACGGAAAAACCACCACAACTTCTATGGTGGCGACCCTCTTGCATAAAAATCTTCCGATGTTGGCTTTTATTGGCGGCATTGCTAAAAATTTTGACTCCAATGTCGTGATTGAGGACAATCCGAAGACAATGGTGGTGGAAGCTGATGAATTTGACCGTTCTTTTTTGACCGTGTTTCCTAAAGTCGGTGTTATTACATCTATGGATGCCGATCATTTGGATATTTACGGGAACAAGTCCAAATTGGTCGAATCGTTTCAGTTATTTGCCAATCAGGTTAGTGATGCGCTTATTGTCAATGAAAAGGTGGCACATCAACTGAATCATCCTCGTATGTTGCTGTATGGTTTAGATGAAAAGTGCGATTATTATGCGGATGAGATAAAATTAGAGCATAATGCTGCTGAATTTATGCTTCACTATCGTGGCGAAAGAGGAGTTCGGTCGTTGCCGGTACGACTTTCTGTATCCGGAACCTACAATGTACTGAATGCGTTGGCGGCCTTTGCGGCGACAAGAGAATTTTGTAGAAGTCAGCATCTTTCGATGGATGAACAGCTGTTGCTTTCCAAGGTCTGTTTGTTTAATGGGGTAAAGCGCCGCTTTGATTATCGCATCGATCGGGACGACTTTGTCTATATTGACGACTATGCTCATCATCCGGAAGAAATAAGGGCTTTTGTGACAGCCGTAAGAAAAATTTATCCTGACAAGAAGATATGCGGAATTTTTCAACCGCATTTATATACGCGCACAAGAGATTTTGCTCCTCAGTTTGCCGAAGTGCTTTCGATGTTGGATAGCGTGATTTTACTTCCAATTTATCCGGCTCGGGAGCTTCCAATACCGGGAATTACCTCCCAATATCTGTTGGATATGCTTAGTTGCAAGCAAAAAATACTCCTTCGGCCAGATGCGGTTATTCCGTATGTAAAGTCCAATAAACCAGAAGTTTTGCTGACTTTGGGTGCGGGAAATATTGACCGCTTGGTGCCTCAAATTGAAGAAAGTTTATAAAAAAAATTTTTTTTGACTTTTATATTGAAAAATGTTGTACTTTTGCAACATCAAAACGGGATATAGCGTAGTCCGGTTATCGCGCCTGCTTTGGGAGCAGGAGGTCGCAAGTTCGAATCTTGCTATCCCGACCAGGAGGTTCCGTAGCTCAACTGGATAGAGCAGCTGCCTTCTAAGCAGCAGGTTCTGCGTTCGAGTCGCAGCGGAATCACGCTCAAAAACATAAAGTTTGTAACGTTTGTTGCAAACTTTTTTTATGTCCATTTCTCCTGTTTTCAGATTCTTATTTTTAATAATCATAGGTTCGTTTGAATAAAAATTGTATCTTTGCCAAATGAAAGAAAAATTTTACCGATTGTGTGACCAACAGTTAAGAAGAGTAGTATAGATATTTACATTTAAGATTACGCAAACAGTATGGCAGGAAAAAATCAGTCATCAAGACTTACCAATCAGCAGAAATCAAGGAAAGGTCAGGTGGGTATTTTTTGTAATCAGGCACAGGAGCATGATAAAACGGTAGGTGATGTTTCTCTTCGAGTGAAAGATTATCTCAGCCAAAGATATCCCCAACTGACTTTTGACTATTGGAAAAGCATTGAAAAGTCAAAGATTAATGCTGCTTTACAAAAGGTTGATTTATATTTAGGACAGACATTGTTTGTTTCCAATGCCAGTATTATACCTGATGGAGGAGTGATTGTTGTACAGGACGATAATGAAGAGTGGAGAGTAGTGCTTGTCTCAGAGGCTAAACATCAAGGAAAAGATAAAGAGAACATTGAGAATGGAAAACTTGTAGGCGCAAAGAATGACCAAGATCTTATGGCAGCAGGTAATGTTGGGAAGTGATTTATTCAAACAACTTACAAGAAAATAAAATGGCAAGGAATGCTACAAATCAAATACTTCAGAAGGCGAAAAAATCGAAAAGTGATGAGTTTTACACTCAGTTGGTCGATATAGAGAGAGAATTGCAGCATTATACGAAGCACTTCAAAGACAAAGTCGTATTTTGTAATTGTGACGATCCTCGCATAAGTAATTTTTTTCGTTATTTTGTAAATAACTTTGATGTACTTGGACTAAAGAAGGTTATAGCCGCATGTTATAGGGAACAGAAATATGATTTGTTTTCAACAATAGTTTGTGAACCGGGTTTTTACTTTGAATATGAAGGTGGAGATTTGTCATTCGAACACATTGAAGTACGGAACTTTAAGGGTAGTGGCGATTTTAGAAGTGCAGAAAGTATTGAACTCTTGAAACAATCGGATATTGTGGTGACAAATCCTCCGTTTTCACTTTTTAGAGAATTTGTCGCACAATTAGTTAAATATAATAAGCAATATTTGATTATTGGCAATGTGAATGCTATTACCTATAAGGATATTTTTGATTTGATACAAAATGATAAAGCATGGTTGGGGGTTAATCTTGGTAGAGGAATATCTGGCTTTATTGTTCCAGAGCATTATGATCTTTATGGTACGGAGGTGCGCATTGACACTGATGGTAATAGAATTGTAGCCACAAACAATTGCCTATGGTTTACAAATCTTGAGTTGTCACAACGTCACGAATATATGAACCTTACCAAGGAATATATGGGTAATGAAGAAAAATACCCCAAATTTGATAATTGTGATGGTATCAATGTTGACAAGACCCAAGATATTCCTATGGATTACAATGGTTTAATGGGTGTGCCAATTACCTTTCTCCACAAATACAATCCTTCGCAATTTGAAATTGTGAGATTTCGAAAGGGTGATGACGGCAAGGACTTAAAAGTAAATGGACAATCTCCATATTTTAGGATTCTTGTAAAGAATAGGTGTCCTTTGTGCGTATAAATAAAAATTGTATCTTTGCTAAATGATTTTAGTTTAGATTATATTGTTATGAGGAAAAAATTTATACTGCCATTCTTGCTGGCTCTTTGTACATTGACGTTACAGAATTGTTCAAGGTCACTTCCTCCCTTGACTGGCGGATACGGCACCCTGTCGGAACTGTCTGAAAACGAGAGTCGAATTTTTCGGCAAGTTATTCAAGACAAGGACTTTTTCAAAGATTGGAAGGCGGTGCAGGTTCGTCGCCAAGTGGTGGCGGGAACCAATTACCATTTCCTTTGTATGACGAATAAAGGGAAGCAATCCGTGTATGTTTTTGCTCCATTGCCAGGTCGTGGCGAGCCTCGAATTACTGGCGTGGCAGGGAAAAATAATGCGGCTGAAGTGGTCTTGGATGCGGAAACTGACGAAGTGATAGGACGTTATGTTTCGGAAACGGCAACAGATTATGTCGTCGAAGTACAAGATCAAGTTCCCGTGAATAAAGCCGGTAAGAAGAAAGTTTTTGTGTGTGCCGCTGCAGGACAAGGCATTGTGTATCCTTCTGATTTTGGAATATTGAACGTCAAAGAGAAAGCCAGTGCCCAATCTAAAACGATAGCAACGTTTGATTATAAAGAAGGTGAACTGCCAGAAAGCTTTCCCTGTTTGGGAATAGAATCACAATATTACAAAATCAAATTTGATGGGAAAATAGGATTCGTTCCTGTTCAGTCAATGCATTGGGATTCAATGGATACTTTTTAAATTCAAAAACACGGTGCTTATGATGTGAAATTGTTGCTGGACACCCCTGCTTGGGTTGAATGTCCAGATTCTCCATTAGGATAATCCCACGCACCCTGTAAGGACGCAAATCATCGCGTCCGAAAATGATTTTGACGATACGGCGGACGCAATAAATTGCGTCCCTACAAACCAGTGCGGAAATTTGTGTAGAATGGCGGTAACTATCATATAAAATTGTACCTTTGCCGTCTCAAATCTTTGAAAAATCACAATGTGAATTTTTATTATGCAAACTCGAGAAAAACAAATTGTATCTGTAACGGTTTGGGGTGCGGTCGCCAACTTGGTGCTTACTTTGGCGAAGTTCGCTGCCGGCATTTGGGGCAGAAGTGCCGCTATGGTAGCCGATGCTGTGCACTCTCTATCTGATCTGGTCAGTGATGCCGTAGTCCTGCTAATGGTGAGAATCTCGGCGAAAGGGAAAGACAAAGGTCACGATTTTGGTCACGGTAAGTTTGAAACGCTCGCCACTCTGACTGTCAGTATTTTGCTGCTAATCGTAGGCGTAAGTCTCTTGTCGAAGGGGATTGACAAAATCCGTTTTGTAATTGCGGGTGGTATCATTGAAAAACCGGGGATGGTGGCTTTATGGGCTGCCGTATTGTCAATTTTGGTCAAGGAGGTACTGTTTCGCTGGACTTTCCACGTGGGAAAGTCGGTCGGAAGCCAGACAATGATTGCCAATGCGTGGCACCATCGTTCCGATGCCCTTTCTTCTGTGGGCGCGCTTGTCGGCATTGGCTGCGCAGTGATATTGGGCGACCAATGGACTGTATTTGACCCCATCGTGGGTTGTATCATCAGTATTGTTATTATTATCGTGGCCATTAAGATATCTATTCCGGCGTTAAGTGAATTGACAGATGCGTCGCTTTCAGAGGAAACGGAAAATCAAATTATGGAGATTATCCATACCGTTCAAGGCGTTGATGACGTTCATAATCTAAAAACTCGGCAAAGCGGTTCCTGTACCATCATTGATGTTCATATTGTGGTAAATCCGCAGATGAGCGTGGAGACCGCTCACGACATTACCGTCGAAATTGAAAATAAACTTTGTGCTGAATTTGGCGAGCAAACACAAATCTCCATTCACGTTGAACCCGAACGCGAGGCTAAATGATAAATTTCGATTTTTTCTAAACTTGTAGGTTGAATCTACCGACGATTATTCTGGTCGTCAAATTGTTCTATCCGTTTTAATTCCGTTTTTTTTTATTACCGGTGTTGATGTCTTTTTATAAGCATTGGCGACAGTTTTTCAGTATGTCAAATTTATGCTGAAAAGAAAATGAATAAAAATTGGAAATTCAAAAAAATATTTGTAATTTTGCTTGCTATATATTAAAATAAATATTTCAATAAAGTAAACTCATAAAAATAAAGCAAAAGGATGAATAAAAGCAAATTAGGTCTTGATTTTGAGAAGGTTGCGTCCGCAAAGAAATTGGCTAAATGTATTGCCGATGACGTGCAGAAATTTGTGGATGTTTATACGACAGTGGCCGTTGAGCGTACATTATGCCGCTTAATTGGCATTGATGGAGTTGACAGCAACGAAGTTCCACTCCCCAACGTGGTGGTTAATGCCATTCACGAAAAGGGCTTGTTAAACCAGGGTGTCTTGTTCTATATGGGCAACGCCATTTTGGAAACGGGACTCAATCCACAGCAAATCGCAGAGCAAATGTCGCTTGGCAAATTGGATATCACCAGCTTGAAAATTAATCCTGTCGATAAAATTAAAGCTGCCGTTGATCCATTCGTTCAACAGTGTATCCAAAGAATCAAGGCCAATGTGGCTAAACGAAATGAATATCTTAACACGATAGGAGAAGGTCCAAAACCATACATCTATGTTATTGTGGCTACGGGTAATATTTACGAAGATGTGGTACAGGCTCAGGCCGCCGCTCGTCAGGGTGCGGATATTATCGCCGTGATTCGTACCACCGGTCAGAGCTTGCTCGACTATGTGCCGTATGGCGCAACTACCGAAGGCTTCGGTGGTACCTTTGCCACGCAGGAAAATTTCCGTATTATGCGTAAGGCCCTTGACGAGGTGGGTGAGGAAGTTGGTCGTTACATCAGACTTTGCAACTATTGCTCTGGCCTCTGTATGCCGGAAATCGCCGCTATGGGTGCCCTCGAACGCTTGGACGTTATGTTGAACGATGCCCTCTATGGCATTTTGTTCCGCGATATCAATCCTCAAAGAACGTTGATCGACCAGTATTTTTCACGTGTCATCAATGGCTTTGCCGGCGTGATCATCAATACGGGTGAAGACAACTACTTGACGACGGCAGATGCCTACGAACAGGCTCATACCGTTTTGGCTTCCGACTTGATTAACGAACAACTGGCTTTATTGGCAGGTATGCCCGAGGAACAAATGGGTTTGGGTCACGCCTTTGAAATGAATCCAGACCTCGAAAACGGTTATCTTTATGAGTTGGCACAAGCTCAAATGCTGCGCGAAATCTTCCCGAAAGCTCCTTTGAAATATATGCCTCCTACAAAATTTATGACGGGCAATATCTTTAAAGGAGAAATCCAGGACGCTTTATTCAATTCTATCGCAATCTGGACAGGTCAGGGTTTGCAACTGCTCGGTATGATTACCGAAGCCATTCACACTCCGTTTATGAGCGATCGTTATTTGGCAATCGAAAATGCTAAATATATCTTCAATAATATGAAGAATATTGGTGATGAAGTCGAATTCAAAGAAGGCGGAATCGTTCGTCAGCGTGCCGCTAAAGTTTTGAATGATGCCCATCAGTTGCTGGAAAATATGGTGAACGAAGGTCTGTTTGAAGCACTCAGCAAGGGCTTGTTCGCTGATATAAAGCGTAGCAAGACTGGCGGAAAGGGCTTGAATGGCGTTGTCACCAAGGGCGAAAACTATTTCAACCCGTTTATCAAATTAATGAAAGAAAATAAATAGTTTAAGTTGGAGAAAACTTCTTCTAAACAATTAAATTTAAGAATAATAAAATACAATATATTATGAGCGGAGGATTATATTCGATGGAGGAAAAGGATTTTGACAAATCTCTTGACCTGACCAAAATCAAACCTTACGGTGATACAATGAATGACGGTAAAACACAAATTAGTTTTACTTTGCCAGTCCCTTGCGGCGACGAAGCAATTGAGGCTGCAAAGCAGTTGCTGAAGAAAATGGGACTTGAAAACCCACAAGTCGTATATTATAAAGAACTTACCAAAGGATTTACTTTTGTTAATTGCTACGGTTCCTGTGCCCATACCGTTGACTATACCACCATCCACGTTCCTAAAGTTGAAACTTCGGTGATGGGAATGAAGGAAACGGATGATTATATTAAGGAAAATCTGGGCAGAAAAATTGTCGTTATTGGTGCCAGTACGGGTACGGATGCCCATACGGTGGGTATCGATGCCATTATGAATATGAAGGGCTATGCCGGTCATTACGGCTTGGAACGCTACGATATGTTTGAAGCATTGAATATGGGAAGCCAGGTTCCCAACGAAGAATTCATTGCCAAAGCCATTGAATTGAAAGCCGACGCCTTGTTGGTTTCTCAAACCGTTACCCAAAAGGATGTACACATCAAGAATCTGACCGAATTGGTGGAAATGCTTGAAGCCGAAGGTCTGCGTGATAAAGTTATTCTTGTGTGCGGCGGTCCTCGTATCACGCACGAATTGGCCAAGGAATTGGGTTATGATGCCGGTTTCGGTATGAACAGTTATGCCGATGACGTGGCTTCGTATGTGGCGCAGGAAATGGTAAAGAGAAATAATAAGTAGTTTTGAATATATAAACTTAAAATATTTTTATCATGGAAAAAAATGAAATGAGAGAAGTTATCGCTAAGCGTGTGGCAAAGGAATTACACGACGGCGATGTCGTAAATTTAGGTATTGGCCTGCCAACAATGGTTCCCAATTACTTGCCAAAAGGCGTTGAACTTACGCTTCAGACCGAAAATGGTATGATGGGTATGGGTCCTACTCCGGAAGTAGGAAAAGAAGATCCTAACCTCATTAATTCTGGTGGCGGATTTATCACGGCTCAACCGGGTGCCGTAAGTTTCAGTTCAGCAGACTCTTTCGCCATTATCCGCGGCGGTCACGTTGACGCAACGGTTTTGGGCGCTATGCAGGTGGACGAAAATGGCGATTTGGCCAACTGGATGATTCCTGGCAAGTTGACCCCAGGTATGGGCGGCGCTATGGATTTGATTGTGGGTGCCAAGAAGGTTATTCTGGCAATGGAACATACCGCCAAGGGTAATCCGAAAATCTTGAAGAAATGTACGCTTCCCTTGACTGCCAAAGGTCAGGTGAACTTGATCATTACCGAAATGGGTGTGATGGAAGTTACTCCTAAAGGCATTGTGCTGAAGGAAATCCATCCTGAATTTACGGTGGAACAAGTACAAGCGGCTACCGAAGCAACTTTGATTATTGCCGATGATTTGAAACCGATGAATATCTAATGATATTTGAGTAGGGGACAGGTATTGTCTTTTTAAATAAAACCGTGGAGCACCATAAGGTGATTCACGGTTTTTTTGTATTTTTGTGCGTTAATTATTGCCTACAATGAAAAAAATCGTGATGTTATTAATAACGACGGCTTTGTTTTGTTCCGCTTGCCGTTATGAAGAAGGTCCTGGGATTAGTTTTGTTGAGCCGGAAGAACGAATCGTGGCCAATTGGATGGTTGATCGCGTGTACAAAAATGGCGATTTGGTGACCGAAAGTGACAGAATTGCCAACAGACCGGGTAATTTCTATTCAATATATTACCAGAGAATTTTACAGGTTAATACTTTTTATAACGGAGATATCCGTTATTCCAATTATGGCGACTGGGGTTTTGAGGATAACTATAAAAAGTTGGTAATGGATTTTAAGATCGTCAACCAACGATACTATTATGTGGCTCGAATCAAAAGGTTGACCCAGCACGAGTTATATTATGAATATGACGACGAATACGGCAATCACTGGCGTATGGAACTGATTTGCAATTCTCGTCGCTGATAGGCTTTAATCACCCAATGACATACCTATTTTGCGGGCGGTATGTACCAGAAAGTCTGATTTGGGATTAACCAGGTGCGGTTTTTTGAGAGCGTCTTCAAGAGGAACGTATGAAATGTTAGGATGACGGTAAGTGACGAGATTGCCATATTTTCCTTCTTTCACCAATTCGAATGCCTTCACGCCGAATTCGGTGGCTAAGATACGGTCGTAGGCAACGGGAGTGCCGCCGCGTTGCAGGTGTCCCAAGACGGTAACGCGAATATCGTGTTCAACGCCAAGTTCTGTCAGTTCCTGTTTCAATTTGTCTCCGACACCACCTAATTTGATATGTTGATCTCCAACGGCGGTCGGGGCAGAACCGGTTACCTTGCCGTCTAAAGATTTGGCGCCTTCTGCAATGACAATGTTGCAGAACCCCATTCCGTTCTGATATCTCTTTTCAATCTTTTCTGCAATTTTTTGGGGGTCGTATGGAATTTCCGGAATGATGCAGACGTCGGCTCCGCCGGCAATGGCAGTGTGGAGGGCAATCCAACCGGCATCACGGCCCATCACTTCCATAATGAAGACGCGGTTGTGACTTTCAGCCGTCGTTACGATTTTGTCAAAACATTCGGTGGCAATTTGCACGGCAGTCTGGAAACCGAAGGTGAAGTCCGTTGAAGACAAGTCGTTGTCAATGGTTTTAGGCACTCCGACGACGTTGATTCCAATTTTTCCAAGTGCTAAGGAAATCGCTTGAGAACCGTCGCCGCCAATGTTGATGACGGCATCAATTCCCAGGTTGTCCAAGCGCTTTTTCATCAATTCGGAGCGGTCTTCCATCACCCACGATCCGTCATCCTGCTTCACCGGGAAGTGAAATGGACCTCCTTTGTTGGTGGTTTTGATAATGGTGCCGCCTTTAACGTGTAAGCCGGAAACCATTTTTTCGTTCAGTTCTACGATTTCAACGGTGTCTTTGAGCAGACCATTAAAAGATTCGATACAGCCAAATACTTGCCAATCTTCGGCACTGGCACTTTTAACAATTCCTCTGATGACCGCGTTTAATCCCGGACAGTCGCCACCACCCGTGGCTATCAATATTTTTTTTGCCATTTTTTACTATAAATTAAAATGCAAATCTACAATTTTTTTTTGAAATATGCATTATTCTATTTTGGAATAATTTCTGATAATCTTTCATCTTTGTTTTTCAATATTATGATTATTTATTGTATATTTGCCAATTAAAAATATAGAAAAATGACCATACCAGATTCAAGTTTCTTTCCCTTTATGACGGATAAAGGTCGTCTGCTTAAAGTGGCTGACCATATCAGACAAATTATGAGCGATTATATTGCGAGTTACGGATTAAAATCGTTGGTACTTGGCATTTCCGGCGGCATAGACAGCGCCTTGTGTGCGGCTTTGCTTCATCCTGTGTGTCAGCAAAATAAAATTCCCTTGATTGGTCGTTCGATTACGATAGAGACCAATCCCAACGATGAGGTTGCCCGCTCCCTGACCGTCGGGGAAAGTTTTTGCGACGATTTTCAGCACTTGGATTTGACTGACACCTTTCTGGAAAATAAAAAACTGTTGATTCATTATGATGATTCACAGCTGTCTAAAATGCGTCAGGGAAATATGAAGGCCAGGATGCGGATGATGGTGTTGTACGATTTGGCACAATTGTATCGCGGAATTGTGATTTCGACAGATAATTATACTGAATATTTGACCGGCTTCTGGACTTTGCACGGAGATGTGGGTGATTATGCGCCCATTATGAATTTATGGAAAACGGAAGTCTTTAATATGGCCAAGGCCTTGTTGGATGAATGTGATTCGAAATCTTACGATGCTTTATTGTCGTGTATCGAAGCCACGCCTGTCGATGGCTTGGGCATTAGCAGCTGCGATTGCGAACAATTGGGCGTTCCGAATTATTACGAAGTGGACAAACTTTTTGCCGCTTATTTCAATGGCGATAAATCCTTGGAAGACCACGTCTTGATTCAGCGCTATAAACGTTCTCAATACAAGCGTGTCAATCCACTTTCTATTCCGAGAAGTAAATTCTAATAAAAATTTATACTGAAGATGTCAGAAGGTACATTTGTAATTGTGGATGCCGGGGCTACCAAAACCGATTTCGTCGTGTTGCAAAACAAGGAAATTGTTCATCGTTTTGCAGATGCCGGTATCAATGCCAATTATGCCACGGATGAGCAAATCCAAGAAGTGTTTTCCCGTTTTGTTTCAACACTGCCAAACCCGTATCAGAAAGTTGACCGTATGGCGTATTATGGTGCGGGTTGTGCCAACGAACATAGTGCTTCTCGTATCGCGAGTGTCATTATGGCATTCTTTCCACAAACTTCGTTCCAGGTTTGTTCCGATTTGCTGGAAGCGTGTCATGCCTTGTGCGGACAACAAGCGGGATTGGTGGCCATTTTGGGTACCGGTTCCAGTTCGTGCCTGTACGACGGACAAAAAATTATTGACCGTGCTCCATCATTGGGCTATATGATAGGAGATGAAGGAAGTGGAACCTATTTGGGCAAAAAGTTCGTCACGGCATACTTGATGAGAAAATTGCCGTTAGATTTGACGAAAGAGTTGGAACGAAATTTTGACATCAATCCGTCAAAGGTGATACACCGTATTTATCAGGAAGCCCATCCCAATAAATTTTTTGCGTCTTTTTCGCCGTTTATTCAAGATTGTTTGGATATTCCGGAGGTAAAAAGTCTTTGTAAGTCTGCTTTTGCCGAATTTTTCGATTCTCAGATCGGATATTACGACAAAAATGCCTATTCAAAAGTGCATTTGGTGGGTTCTGTGGCCTTTCATTTTCAAGATGTCATTCAGGAAGTGGCATTGGAAAAAGAAATCAATATGGGAACCATTATTGCTTCCCCTATATCGAAATTAATAAACTATTATACGCAAGATTTGTAAAAAAATGATGACTATCTCAAATCAACAGGAATTGCCTTCCGTGGCCGCCGATTTGTTGCAAAAACATAGTAATGACCGCGTTTTTGGCTTTTATGGGGAAATGGGTGCCGGCAAAACGACGCTGATTAAAGAACTTTGTCGCCAATTGGGCGTGGAAGGCACCACCTCAAGCCCTACTTTTGCCATCGTTAACGAGTATTTCGGCAGCGACGGATTGCCTATCTATCATTTTGATTTCTACAGAATTGACTCTGTTGACGAAGCAGTCAAGATTGGTTTTAACGATTATTTGTATAGCGGGGCATACTGTTTTATTGAATGGACCGAAAAGGTGGAAGAGTTATTGGCTGGAGAGGATTTCGTCAAAGTGAAAATCGAAGTCCTTGGCGATCAAAAGCGTAGGTTTGTCTATTAATAAAGAATAATATTGATTTAATAAAAAATAATATGGATTTAGCAATGCATTATCTTCCGGACGTAAAAACACAGGAACAGACGTTTCTGCTGGACTTGTGTGAAAAACAGACAAGTATTGGGCTGGTTAAAGGCGATCGACCCATACCGGATGTGCTTTTGTGTTCGCCTGAAGTGGTGCAAAAGCTTACAGAACAGGAAATCAAGGTTTTTATTCAGCGGGGATATGCAAGCCATACTCATCTTACTGATATGGATTATGCCAATGCGGGTGCAGAAATCATCGAAAATTTCACTGATCTGGCGGCATCCACCCAAATACTATTGAAGTTTTCGCCCTATACAAATGAGGAACTTCAGCATATTCAAGATAACCAGATTTTGGTCTCACGGATCGTAATGCCTGAATTGACACGGCAATACCTTGATGCGTTGAAGGAAAAGTCGGCTTATGCCATTGCCATTAACCTGATTACCGATAGAGATAATTGGAGTATGTTGGATAATATTTTGATGTCGTCTGCCAATGTGGATACTATGAATAAACGATTGGACCTCTTTATTTTGCCGTTGTTGGAAGCATTGGTCTCTTCTAAAAATATACGTGCCGTGGTGCAGACCAATCCAGCCTTGTTGCAAAGCGTTTATTGTTTCAAAGGCATCTTGTGTAATAAAGAAATTGCCGACCGTCTCGATATGATGTGGAAGGATATTCTATCTCTTTGTCTGGATTTGAATTAAAAGAGAGAGTCTGACAAATAGAATTAAGAGATTAAGAATTATCAGTATTTCTATAAACAAAAAAACGGGGAAAATGAATTTCATTTTCCCCGTTCAATTTCAAAAATAGACTGCTATTTAAATGCGTTTTCGCTTAAACCATCTCCGTTTAAGGATAGTCTGGAGAAGTAGGAAGGAACGCGTTTGCCCATATATTTGTCCACATACATCTTGGCCATATATTGACCCATCATGAAGCCGTGACCGCGCATACCCACCAACAAACCGTGTTTGGGGTCAACAATGTAGCGTGGTTCGGTATAGTATCCCGACCAGAATGCCTGGAAACCGACGGTGGCCAATTGTGGAATCCAATCGGTGAATACTTCTGAAAAGATGTCGAGGAAATCTTGGGAGTTGCATTTCAATTCCTTGCCCATTTCCATTGCGTCAACGGCAGGAGAAGCACAACCGATGATTTGTCCCGTTTCGGCAAATTGTTGTCCATATACGGCCGAGAAACCTTTGTAATGTCTTCTGTCGATAAGCATATCCAAGGCGTCACCGTCTTTGCCGAGCAAAGGAAGTCGGCGGGTGATGAATGCTTGGTGGCGAATGGGGAACAAACCGATTTCCAAACCCAATTGGGAAGCAAACTTGCTGGCGTTGGCACCCAAGGCGTTAACGAAATGTTCGCAATGGTATTCCACGTATTGCTTGTCGTGGGTTTGCACCAGGGCGATGAATCCGTTGGCCGATTTCCGAACTTCCAACAAGTGGCAGTCTTCCAGCAAAGTGCCGCCATTCTGAATGGCGATGTTTCTAATGTAGTTGATGACCAAACCCGGCGTGGCTTGCCAACAGTTGTTGGTGATTAAGGCCGCTTTGTAGGTCTTGTTCTTAGGATTGAAATAAGGTGAGATTTCCTTTTGGAAATCCTTGCGATCGACCATATAGCCGTCAGACCAGGCCAAAGAGGCTTCGAGAGCCTTGTAGGTGTCGTTGTCGTGGGCAAAACCTACATAGCGGGTGGGCTTGAAGTTGATATTCGTGACTTTCTGCAATTGCTTGAAGATCGCTAAATTGTGGTTGGCAATGTCGGAAATTTCAGGAAGTGAGAAGGCTGGACGACCACCACCGATGTTTCTCCAGGAAGAACCCCTGTCGGCATTGGCCATAACGACTTTCTTTCCTGCTTCGGCAAAATATCTGAACAAGGCACTGCCCGTGATGCCGCCACCAGCGACAAATACATCGCATTTCACGCGTTTGGTGGCTTTATTGCAGACGTCGGTAATCAGTTTCTGATTGGCAGACGGATATAATTCGCCTAAACTGATTTGGTTGGAAAGCGGTCCGCGTGGCGTGGCGTCTCCAACAACTTCTACGCCGTAGCTGCGAAGCAATTGCTTTACCCTTGGAATGCAGCGTTTGCCGCGGCAAGGTCCCATACCAATACGGGTAATGTGTTTCAACTCGTCAACAGAGATGATTTTCTTGCCCTTGACGGCAGCCAGGATCGTGTCAATCTTCACGTCATCGCAATGGCAAACGTAAGTGCTGTCTTTTCTGTATGATTTTAACGGGGTTTCATCAATTTCCTTGGGATATTTTTCTTTCAGCACGAGACCAGTGACGTTGGTGATGTCGTCACCTTCCACCGTGAGCGCTTTTACGCGGGCGACATTGGTCTTGTTGGGATTTTCAGTGATTTTTTCAATGACACCCTCACCAATAATCTTGCCGTTATCGTTCACCAAAAATACTTCTGAATTTTCGTATGCCTTATATTCAATAGGTAAGAACAACCAATTTTTGCTTGGATTGTAACCAAAGAGGGCCAGACCCGGACAATGCGAAACACACTTCATACAGCCGATACATTTTTTGTAGTCAATGACAGGCACCGATGAGGTGGTGGGCTTGCTGATGGCTCCTTGTGGACAAGAGAAAGTACAAGGGTTGCAGGCAAAACCGTACAAGCAGTCGGCAATGACGAAGCCTTTTTCTTTCATTCTTGCCGCGCTTGGCTTGTTGCGTTCTTCCAATACGCGGACTGGGCGTTGCTGAGAGTCAATGTAGTCTCGGGAAATGGACAGGTATTCTTCGTAATTGATGCGCTGTCCCATTTGCTGTGCGATTTCGTAGGCGGCTTGTTTGCCTCGCAATACGGCACAGGTGCCTTCGCCCACGCGAATGGCATCGCCCACGCCGAAACAGTTGAGTCCAAACAAGGTCTTGCCTTTACGCAAGAGTTGGTCGTCGGGAATCAAGCCAGTACAGATGTTGATGATGTCAATGCCTTCAATGATTCTTTCCGTTCCTTTGACGGGTTTGAAATCCTTGCATTCGGCAATAACCGCACCCGTAATGCCGGTGTGTTCTCTATTGGGAATGGCTTTGAGCAGTACGTGGGAAGTATAGATTGGAATGCCCAAGCGGCGAACTCTGTTGGCTTGTACGGGAAAACCGCCTTCGTGGTCCATCGCTTCAATGATGGCAACGACTTCCGCACCTGCCTGTGTGGCTTGGTAAGAAGTAAGATAGCCGATATTCCCTGCTCCAACCGACAAAATGCGTTTTCCCAAGAGCGTGTGTTCCACATTCATCATCTTCTGTACGACGGCGGCAGTGTAAACACCTGGAAGGTCGTCGTTTTCAAAAGCGGGCGTGAAAGGAACCGCCCCCGTGGCCACGACCAAATATTCTGCGTCAATATAATAAATGCTATTGTCGGCAATGTTCTTGACGGCAATGCGTTTGCCATCTAAGATGTCCCATACGGTAGAACTCAGCATAATACCCGAGTGGTCTTCGCCGGCAAGCGTCTTGGCAATGTCAAAACCACGCATTCCACCATATTTCTGCTCTTTCTCGAAGAAGAAAAATTGGTGCGTTTGCATATTGAATTGTCCGCCAACACGGTCGTTGTTGTCAATGACGATATTGGGAATGTTTAACTTGTTGAGTTGTTCACGACAAGCCAATCCCGCAGGTCCCGCTCCAATGATGGCGACTTGCGTCTTGTAGATTTTTATTTCTTGACTTTTGTCAATGGGGTTGGCTTCGGGGAAATAGTTGCGTGAGATTTCTTCTACCTTCTTGACGTTGTCCACCTTGGTGATACAAATTCTCCGAACCACGCCGTCCACCAGCATTTCGCAGGCACCACATTTGCCAATGCCGCAATTCAAGCTGCGTTCGCGTTTGTCCAAGCTGTGGCTGTGTACGGGAAATCCCGCTTGATGTAAGGCAGCTGCAATGGTGTACCCCTTGTAGCCTTCTACCTTCTTTCCGTTGTACTCAAAAATGACTTTTTCCGATTTTGGAATCTCCAAAATAGGGTGTTGTTCAATTTTATTCATAATTTTTGTGATAATTTATTGAAAATGAGTTTTTTAGATTGTATTGTAATAATGGCAATAAATTTTTACAAATATAGTTTTTTTATTAATATGTATAAACTTGAAATAAAAAATTATTCATTATTGTGAATAATAATGAAAAGTTGTATCTTTGCCCGTAAATCAAACGTTAAATATATGGAACTGTATTACATCAAAATCAAGCACAAAAAAATTAAAATTTGGACCTATACGTTTTTCATTGCTTATACCGCAGTGTTTGTCGCAAATATTTTTTTGACGATTTCATTGGAAAGGAGAGAGAGTCTGAATTGGATCCTAACAGCTATATTCCTCGGTGGGATCTTTTTTATGGCCAAGAAATTTTCAAAATACCCGTTGCAAATTACGCTTTACGATGAAAGAATTGTAGTTAATCGATATGCGACTGTCTGGTCATCAGAGGATTCTTCTTACTACGGATATAGGATGAATGTGGAAATGATTGAGGACGAGGGTTCGATTCAATTGGTTGATGAAACCAAAAATTTCCGCACGAAGTTTGCGCGTTCGGCAATTTCAGATTCAGATTATGATAAGTTAAAAGAATTTTTGTCAAAATAAATAATCTCTTCACGATGCAGAAAAAACTGTTTATTCTCGATGCCATGGCTTTGATTTACAGGGCTTACTATGCTATGGCTAAGTCTCCTAGAATTACCTCCAAGGGGGTTAACACTTCGGCAACCTTGGGTTTTACCAACACCTTGTATGAAGTGCTGCGACAAGAACAGCCCACGCATATCGTCGTGGCTTTTGATACGGGTGCACCGACATTGCGTCATGCGGATTTCGCCGCTTATAAGGCCAATCGAGAAGCCACTCCCGATGATATTGTCAATTCGGTTCCTTATATAAAAAAGGTCATTGACGCATTCAATATCCCGATGGTGATGTTGGATGGCTATGAGGCGGACGATATTGTGGGAACGCTGGCCAAACGGGCTGAAATTGAGGGTTTTCAGGTTTATATGATGACTTCGGACAAGGATTACGGCCAGTTGGTTTCCGATAATATCTTTATGTACAAACCGGCCAAGTTTGGTCAGCCGGCTCAAGTGGTGGGCGTGGATGGCATTTGCGAAAAATATGGTATTCAGAAACCTGAGCAGCTTATCGACATTTTGGGATTGTGGGGTGACGCTTCCGACAACATCCCCGGCGTTCCCGGCGTGGGAGAGGTGAAAGCCAAAAAACTTATTGGTGAATTTGGCTCCATCGAAAATATATATGCAAATATAAATCAAGTGGCCAATGCCAAGTTGAAGCAGGCCTTGATTGACAATCAAGAGCAGGCGTTGATGTCCAAGATGCTGGCAACCATTATCTTGGATGTTCCTATCACTTGCGATTTTGAGTCTATGAAATACGCCGGTCCCAATCCTCAAAAGTTAAAGGCGATTTTTGATGAGTTGGAATTTAGAGCTTTGTCCAAACGTGTCTTTTCTGATTTGTCGTTGAATCCGGGAGAAATCGGAAAGTCTGATCCAGCGCAAGGCGATTTGTTTGCCGCCCCGGCTTCTGTGGTGGAAAATGAGGAAATAACGGTGCCGGTTTATAAGAATTTTGAATCCTTTTCGCATAATTATGTGCAGCTTTTTGATGTGAATGAGTTGGAAATCAAGTCCAAGACTACCATCTTTTTCGATTGGTTGCTGGTCAATGAAAAAATTGCCGGATTTGCATTTGCCGAAGATCAAAATACGGTATATTATCATTTGTTGGAAGAACCCACCCGATTTAAAAATCTGCTGAAGTATATATTCGAAAATGAAAATCTGGTGGTTTCTTTTGAAATGAAACCTACATTTAAGTTCTTTCACGGATTGAAGTTAAATTCGAAAGCATATTTTTTTGATTTACAGATTGCACATTATTTGATTCAGCCGGAGAATTCACATAAACTGAAAAATTTGTCCGAGAATTTACTGGATTATTCTTTGATGGAAGACAATGCCACTTCGCATTTGGCTGTGTGTGAAAGGGTGGAGGTGTTTGCACAACTTTATCCGCAGTTGTTGGCCGAATTGACTAATAATAATTTGATGTCTTTATTCAATGATGTCGAAATGCCCCTGGAGGAGGTCTTGGCTAATATGGAATATACGGGAGTGAAGCTGGATGAAAGCGTGCTGCAGGAAAATTCCAAGACCTTGGCGCAGGATTTGGCCAATTTGGAGGAGCATATCTATGCCTTGGCCGGTGAAAGGTTCAACATTGCCTCACCCAAGCAAATGGGTGAAATCCTGTTTGAAAAATTACGCATCATTGAAAATGCGAAATTGACGAAAACCAAACAATATCAGACTGGAGAAGAGGTTCTGAATAAGTTGGTGAACAAGCACCCGATCGTGTCGCTGATATTGGAATGGCGGCAGTTGTCGAAGTTGAAATCCACTTATATTGACGCATTGCCACAGCTAATCAATCCCAAGACGGGAAGGATTCATACCACCTATACACAAACGGTGACATCTACTGGTCGATTGAGTTCGGTGAATCCGAATTTGCAGAATATCCCTATTCGAACCGAGCGGGGAAGAGATATTCGCAAGGCTTTTGTCGCTTCCAGTGAGGATTATGTGATGATGGCGGCGGATTATTCACAGGTGGAATTGCGTATTGTGGCTCACGTTTGTGGTGACGAAAGGATGATTGACACTTTCCGACAGCATAAGGATATTCACGCGGCGATGGCCGCCCACGTATATGGGGTGGATGAAGACCAGGTGACAAGTACGATGCGCCGCAATGCGAAAACGGTGAATTTCGGCATTTTGTATGGTATTTCCGCTTTTGGCTTGGCCGAAAGGTTGCATATTCCGCAAAAAGAAGCCCGTGAGTTGATTACGGATTATTTTGCGGGATTTCCAAAAATCAGTCAATATTTGTTGGACACGATGGAGTTTGCCCGCCAAAACGGCTATGTTGAAACCCTCTTGGGCCGACGTCGTTATATCAAGGACATCAATTCTGCCAATGCCATCTTGCGTAAGGCAGCAGAGCGAAACGCTATCAACGCGCCGATTCAGGGCACGGCAGCCGATATGATTAAAATCGCTATGGTGAATCTGGCCCGTGAAATCAAAGAACAGCAACTGGATTGCAAAATGGTCTTGCAAGTCCACGATGAACTTGTGTTTGAAGTACGTAAGTCCGATGTAGAGCGTATAAAAAACACGGTACGGAAAATTATGAGCAGTGCTTTACAACTTTCTGTACCGTTGGATGTCGATATCAACGAAGGTGTGAGCTGGTTTGAAGCTCATTAACCTTTGTTATTTACATTTTAAACCAGTTTGCGTGGTTTCATCAAAATTGCTCATTGCAGAACAATTGTCGTAGGCTTGATCCAATTCTCTTTCAAAGTCGATGGCGTTTTCAACGGTTCCGCCGTTCTTCCAAAGAGAGCATTTGCATTTTTTTGTGCAGGCAGACAAACCGGCAACAAGGCAAATGGCCAAAAACAGGATAATGGCTTTTTTCATCGAACTGAATATTATTGGTAAACGCAAGCGACTTTGCCGTTTACTGGGGTTAAAATCTTGTTTTGGTTGTCCTGATAAACTTTACAGGCATGCTTTCCATTGGGCTTTTCGTAAACGATGGTCTCGTCTTCAAATCCGGGAACGGAAGTCGTGCAAGAACATTTCTTGTTGCAGGAAGCAAAAAGAATAGCCATTACGCCAATAAATCCTAATATTTTAATAGCATTTTTCATTGCTGTCAAAAATTGAAGATTAGAAATGGCAAACAACTGAGTCGTGGAAAGTACCCGTGAAGATTTGAATCGTGTCGATTTTATTCAAATTAGCACATTGCTGCTTGGTTGCAGGTCCAATATCATAGTTGCTGATGACATTGCCGGTTTCCAAACGGTGATAATCGCAAAAGCATTCTCTTTTGCAAGAAATCAAACTACAACCCACTAACAATACTAAACCGATAACTAATAATGCTTTTTTCATAATCTATAGATTTAGAACGCAAAGATAAAAATTTTTTTTAAATAAAAAAACTCTCCTTTTAATTTTGCTTGTTAATTTCAATTAGTTGACTTCCAGCTTGATAAGGTGAAATCTTCTTTTCTTTGACCAAGATTTCGAGTTCCGAAATTTTATTTTTAATGGCATTATTGGAATAAAAATTGTTTTTTATGGAAAAATCCACCCAGTCATAAAAGGTTTTGATCAGTTGTTCGTCGCGTTGTTTGAAAAAGTATTGGTTGCTTTGCGTAAGGTTGGCAAATTGGCAAATTATATTCCATACGTTTTCAATGCCGTCGTTGTTTAGGGCGGAGCAGATGTCGGCACGGGGTTCCCAACCGTTTTCGTTGGGCGGGAACAGTTTGAGGGCAGAGCGGTATTGGGCTTTGGCAGCGGTGGCCTTTGAGAGGTTGTCTCCGTCGGCCTTGTTGATGATAAGGGCATCGGCCATTTCCATAATGCCTCGCTTGATGCCTTGCAGTTCGTCACCGGCACCCGCCAACATCAGCAGGAGGAAAAAGTCAACCATAGACTTGACGATGGTTTCGGATTGACCTACGCCCACTGTCTCAATTAAGATGACGTCAAATCCCGCGGCTTCGCAAAGGATGGTGGTCTCTCTTGTTTTCCGTGCCACGCCGCCTAAGGTGAGTCCCGATGGGGTGGGGCGGATGAAGGCGTTGGGGTCAACAGAAAGGCGTTCCATACGTGTTTTGTCGCCCAAAATGCTTCCTTTGGAGCGTTCGCTGCTCGGATCAATGGCCAAAACGGCAACTTTATGCCCCAAATGGGTCAAATGTTGTCCAAAACTCTCGATAAAAGTGCTTTTCCCCACGCCGGGAACACCGGTAATGCCCACGCGAATCGAATTTCCCGAGTGTGGAAGACATCTTTCTATGACGGTTTGCGAAATCTCAAAATGGTCGGGATTCGTGCTTTCCACCAACGTGATGGCCTGACTCAGAATCACGCGGTCGTGGGCCAATATTCCCTTGACATAATCATCCGCGCTGAGTGCTTTGCGACTGGCTTTTTTCCGCTGAAAATAGGGGTTGACCGAGACGGGTTGTTCAATGCCTTCTTGAACGGATAATGCTGATTTATATTCTTCCATAATCTGTATCTTCTGATTATTTGCCGACGATAATCCGCTGACCTTCACGAATAAAGTCGGAACGGAGTTTGTTCCATTTCTTCAAGTTGCTGACGCTGGTGTGGTATTTGCGGGCGATGCCGGATAGGGTTTCCCCTTTCTTGATTTTGTGGTATTTAATAGTCTTTGCGGGTGTGCTAACTGGTTGTTGCTGAACAGCTTGTATGGGTTTTTGTATTATTTCTGGCTTTCCCAAAACCGGTTTGGTCGCAATGGTATCGATAACGGTCGTGTCGTTGGGTAGAATGGCAACGATGTCGTTATCGCAGGTTAAAATGCGACGTGCTCCCTTAAAGCGTGCAACGTACCCCGGACTTGCCGAATTATCTACTCTGATGTTGGTCTTATTGGTTGATGAGTGGATGAAGCGGAAGTTGTGCGCGGCATCAATATCGGCTTCCACCACAATGCCGACGTGCCCGATGGCTAAGCGGCCACGTGAGAAAAACACCAAATCCCCTGGCATCAAATCCTCTTTATTAACCTTTTGTCCCACCAAAAACATATCACGGGAACTCCGCGGCAACGTAATGCCAAATTGGTTGAAACAGTAGTAAACAAAACCCGAACAGTCAAAGTGGTTGGGACCGGCAGCTCCATATTTGTATTTTGAAGTGGGCTTTTTATAAAAGGCAAATTGAATAATGGAATCGATGGTCGGACAAGTGACCCGGGCTTCGAAATCGGTAGAAACAGTGTCCTCATCGTAATTCTCGTAGGTGATGTCGTCTTGGGCATAAATCACTAATGACATCACGAACAAGACAAAAAGTAAAAGTGTTTTCTTAAGCATCTTTTATAATTTGAAGGCAAAGGTACGATTATTTCGTCAAATGAAGGGCTTTTTATTTCCAAAAAAGCAAAACTTTTTGCCTCAAAAATTGTTGTTTATTTTCATTTATCTGTATAATATATTGATAATAAAATCGTTACAAATATATTGATAATATTATTTTTTAAAAGAAAAAATTGTATTTTTGCAGAACAATATTGCGGGGTAGAGCAGTGGTAGCTCGTCGGGCTCATAACCCGGAGGTCGCAGGTTCGAGTCCTGCCCCCGCTACCAAGGCGGGATGCGATGCATCCTGCTTTTTTTTATTTAGTTATGAACAGAACTACAGATAAATGGAAAGGCCATTTGGCGGCATTGGCGGTTTATGTCATCTTCGGCATCAACCCAAACTGCTCCGAAGCAGTAGTGCCGGAATATATTTCTCCTATGGCATTTACGGCGGTGCGTATGCTTTTTGGAACCATCGCCTTTTGGATTTTGTCGATGTTCATTCCGCACGAAAAAGTTGGGAAGAAGGATATGGCGTTTTTTGCCGTGGGCGCCGTCGTCTTGGTGGGAACGTTGTTGGCTTTTGGCGAGGCATTCCGCTATACTTCGCCCTGCTACGTGTCGCTCATTTCGGCAACAAGTCCGCTGCTGGTGATGTTGTTGGCGGCATTGTTCCTTAAAGAACCCATTTCCCTGCAGAAGTCAGCAGGTGTGTTCGTGGGTATTTGCGGTGCCTTGATGATCGTGCTTTTTTCTTGGAAAATTGACGCCAACGCCACCCCAATGGGGTTGATGCTATGTTTCGTCAACATCGTATTTTATGCTACTTATTTGTTGATTACGAGAACGGTATCTAAAAAATATAATCCGATAACGATGATGAAATGGATGTTTTTGATGGGCAGTGTCATTTGTGTTCCCATAGCTGTTCCCCATATTTCGGTTGATACCAGTCCTATATTTTTTATGACTGTTCCAACAATGGCCTATATTAACTTGGCTGTAGTATTGATATTCGCAACCGTGGTGTCCTACTTTTTGTTGCCGTTTTCTTTGCGTTTCTTGCGTCCCACGACGGTGAGTATGTATAGTAATTTACAGCCCGTGGTGACATCTTGTATTGCGATAGCTGTGGGCCAGGATATTTTCACTTGGAATAAGCCGGTGGCACTGGTTCTAATCCTTGTCGGCGTTTATTTGGTTACCACGAGTCGTGCGAAAGATGATGTAGTGCTCAAATAATACTGTTGAAATGCAGGTGCTATATACATATATCATTGTTGATGATAACCCCACTACGCATAGCGTGATTCAAAATATTTTGAAAGATTGTGAAGGGTTAGTTTGTACAAGTACTTTTACGTGTTTGTCGGATGCCATTTGTTATATGAAGTCGGTAAAGGTTGATTTCTTGTTCTTGGATTTGGAACTTCCGGATATGAATGGACTTGAAATTTTTGACCTGACTTCTGATTTGCCGACCATTATATTGATAACGGGATATATGGACCAATTTTCAAAAAATATCTGTTCAAAAATTCACAAAGGAATTACAGCTTGTGTTGAAAAGCCGATAAATCCTGCAGAATTAATAAATCTGATGACAAATCTTTGTAAAAAGACTTTAGTCTAAGAAGGAAAAAATGGAATGTTCAAATTGTTCCTTGGCGTAGGCCGCCGTAATTTTCATCGTCTTCTTTTTAGATGACGGGAACTCGTACATGGCGTTGGTCATGATTTTCTCAATGATGGAACGTAATCCACGGGCACCCAATTTTAATTCCACCGCTTTTTCCACGATGTAGTCAAGGGCGTCTTCGTCAAAACGCAATTCTATGCCGTCCAGTTCAAAGAGGCGGACGTATTGCTTGACCAATGCGTTCTTGGGTTCGGTAAGGATGCGTTTGAGTGCGTCGGCATCCAGGGCGTTCATATACGTGATGACCGGGAAGCGGCCGCACAATTCAGGGATGAGACCGAAAGTCTTGAGGTCGTGGGCCGAAATGTACTGCATCATATTTTTCTTGTCCAACTCATGATGCTTTTTATTGTAACCGATGACATTGGTGTTCATCCTTTCGCCGATAATTTTGTCGATGCTGTTGAAGGCACCGCTACCGATGAATAAGATGTTTTTCGTATTGACCACGGTGAATTTTTGTTCCGGATGCTTGCGCCCGCCCTGTGGCGGCACGTTGACCAGAGAACCCTCTAATAGTTTAAGCAGAGATTGCTGTACGCCTTCACCGGAAACGTCTCGGGTAATTGACGGGTTGTCGGCACCTTTGCGGGCCACTTTGTCAATTTCATCGATAAATACGATACCTCGTTCGGCGCGGGCCACGTCATAGTCCGCAGCTTGAAGCAGTCGGGTAAGGATGCTTTCCACGTCTTCGCCTACGTAGCCGGCTTCGGTGAAGACGGTGGCATCGGCAATGCAGAAAGGCACATCCAATAACTTGGCAATGGTTCTGGCCATCAGCGTTTTGCCAGTGCCGGTATCGCCAACCAAGATGATGTTGGACTTTTCAATGTCCACATCATCTTGCTGGTCGTATAAAATTCGTTTGTAATGATTGTAAACGGCGACGGAAATCACCCGCTTGGCCTCGTCTTGACCAATGACATATTCGTCTAATTTGGCCTTGATTTCCTTGGGCTTGAGCAGGTTGAGCTTAATTTCTGCACGTTGGCGTTGGCCTTCTTCTTCACGAATGTCACTCATAACATCATTGACCGCTTGAATACAATTCTCACAGATGGTTCCGTGGAGACCATGAATGAGAATGCGGTCTGATGTAATGTGTGCCCCGCAGAAACTACAGATTTCCCCGTCTTTAACTTTTGCCATTATCTGATACTTTTAAGCACTTCGTCAATCATACCGTATTCCTTGGCTTCGGCGGCAGTCATCCAATAGTCGCGGTCGCTGTCGGCCCAAACCTGTTCGTAATCCTTGCCTGAGTGGTGGGCGATGATTTCGTACAGTTCCTTTTTCAATTTCTGGATTTCGCGGGCTTCAATTTCAATATCGGAAGCTTGGCCCTGCGTACCCCCCATAGGCTGATGAATCATAATGCGTGAATGAGGAAGCGCAAAACGTTTTCCGTGAGCTCCGGCACACATCAAAACAGCCGCCATAGAAGCCGCCATTCCCGTGCAGATGGTCGAAATCTCAGGTTTGAGGTATTGCATAGTGTCATAAATGCCTAAACCGGCATATACGCTACCGCCAGGACTGTTCAGATAAATCTGGATGTCTCGCTCAGAGTCCTGGGACTCCAAGAATAACAATTGTGCCTGGATGATGTTGGCAACGTCATCATAAATGGGAACACCCAAAAAGATGATTCTGTCTTTCATCAATCTGGAGAACACATCCAATTGCGTGATGTTCATCGGACGCTCTTCGATAATGTAAGGCGTGATGTAGTCATTTTGGATGGATTGATATTGTTCGAGGCGCAAACTGCTGATTCCTCTGTGCTTGATGGCGTATTTTTCAAATTCGTTCATGGTTTATTCTGTTTTTTTGCTTGATTTGGCTCTGGTAGTCTTGGCTTTGGGCTTTTCTTCACCTTCGGCTTCGGTCTTTTTGGTCCGGCAGGTTCTTTTGGGCTTTTCTTCGCCTTCTGCTTTTTCAGTTTTGTCAACTTTTTCAGCTTTCTTGGTGGCGGTTTTCTTCTTGGCGGCAGGTTTGGCTGCGTCGGCCTTCTTATCTACCTCGGCGATAAAGTCGTCATAACTTCCGCTCTTCTCAACGATGATGAAGTCCTTTTTGAAAACTTCCTGAATCTTGCTGTCGTAAAGTTGGTCGTAGATGTTCTTGACATCTTCTTTTTTCTTCAGGGCGTCGTTAACCAAACTGTCCAGTCTGTCTTTGATATCTTCTTCCTTGAAGTTGGCAAAGTAATTGGTAAAGAAGAAGTTGCGAACGTAATCCTTCACCTCGTCTGGACTGACACTGATATTGTTGTCCTTAACGATTTTATTTTCAATTAATTGCCATTTGAATGATTTCTGATAATCTTCATATTTTTCATCCAATTGTTCTTTGGTCATTTCCTTTTGGGTGGTCAAAATATAACGCTTGATGAAATCATCAGGAAATTCAATCTTGGTATTTTCAAGCAGAATGCCGATGGCGTCGTTCATAAATTGACGGTTGGTATATTCTGTCCATTGTTTTTCGATTTGTTCGGCGGCAACCTTTTCCAATTGTTCCTTTGTGGTTACGGAACCGTCTGGATAAGCTTTCTTGAAGAATTCCTCGTTCAATTCGGCAGGCGTGATGCGACCGATGTTTTCAATCTTCACGTCGTATTCGTATTGATTGCCTTCTTCCAATTCGTGGTCAGTGATTTTCAACACTTTACGAACTTCTTCTTCGTCTTCGAAGATCTTTCTCAAAGCCAGGTGGCAAACGTCGCCGACTTTCTTGCCGATGAGTTCTTTCTTGCCGGCTTTGTTGAGCGACTTGCTGTAGAAAAAGCAGTCTTTGTCGTCAATCTTCACGGAAACAAAGTCGTCGTCGCCAATGGTTTCGGGAGAAGTGTATTCTCCATATCTGCGTTGCATTTGGTCGATGAGGTTGTCTTTCTCTTCTTGGGAAGCCACGATTTTGAAACGGGTGACTTGCTTGTTGAAGTCAAGTTCAAATTGGGGTTGAAGCGCATATTCGTAAACGAAAACGAAATTGTCCGCATTTTCAAAATCCACTTTTGACTTTTCAACTACGGGAAGCGGTTCAAGCATAATGTCCAACTTGTTGTCGCGCATATAGCCGTAAATGGCTTCTTCCATCATTTTGTTGACTTCGTCATAAATGATGCTCTTTTCGTACATTTTCTTGATCATCGCCATAGGCGCGTTGCCGGCTCTAAAACCGGGAACCTGGGCAATACGACGCTGTTTTTTCAAAGCGCTTTCAACTTTTTCTGCATAATCTTCTCTACTGATTTCAATCGTCAATTCTTGAACTTCTCCGTTCGCTTTTTCGTTTTTAATGTTCATTATTATAATTTTTTATATGTTATTTACCTTAATAAAATTGAGGTGCAAAGATACGATTTTTTTTAATTCCATAGAAGTTATTTTTTTATTTCTTGAAGCAGGTAAAGAACGGCGTATTATCTTTGCGATTTTGCTTAATGTCAGTTTTTTGTGTCTATCGGCTACAATGTTTCGTAGCAAATACTTTCTATCTTTTCATCATTGCGTAAATGATGGGTGCGAAGTCCGCACTGTCTTGCTCCGGCGATGTGCTGTGGCGAGTCGTCAATGAACAGCGTTTCGGAGGGATTGAGTCGCTGCTCTTCAACGATGCGTTGGAAACCTTCCGGTTTGGGTTTGCGAATTTGAAGGATATGCGAGAAATAGGCTGCCTTAAAAAGGGTAGGGAAGAAGTCAAAACCGAATTTTGCCCGCAGATAGGGAACAAAGCAGTCGTAATTGATGGCGTTGGTATTGCTGAACAGATACAGATTGTATTTTTCTTTCAATTTCAATAGAAAGTCAACGCGTTCGCGGGGAACGTCAATCAAAATGGCATTCCAGGCTTCCGTAATTTGCGTGTCGGTGAGCGGAACCGCGGATAATCGGCGGATTTCATCATAAAATTCCGCCGTGGAAATTTTGCCTTCTTCAAAAAGGTCGATGAAATCGGTTTGCTGACTTTTGGAATACATCGAAATGAGATTTTCTGCCCCCATTTTGACAAAAGCACGGGCAATGTTTTCGTAACGGATGTCGTAAATCACTCCACCAAGATCAAAGATGATGTTTTTTAGCATAATCTGAAATTTATGCTGCAAAAATACTGCTTTTTCCAGAAAGACCGGCTACGGCAGAAATTTAGGTGATTAGAATTTTTAAATGCCAAGTTGCTCGGCGGTTAGTCCGGTAATAGAAATGACAATATCCAAATCAATACCTTTTTGAAGCATACTTTTTGCCATGGCCAATTTAGCATTTGCTTCGCCTTTTGCCTCTCCTTTTGCCTCTCCTTTGGCAATTCCTTCTGCGATTCCTCTTTGGTAGGCGAGTTCTTCCACGTATTTCAGGGAGGCCTTCACCGCCTCGCTTTCCGTAATGCTTTTTTCGTACTCTCTCATTTCCACTTCTGTTAGGTTGTTAATGCGGCAATCGTCCAGCAGTTTCTTGAAATAGGACTCCTGCCGTTTGTAGTCCTCCTCGGTGAGCTTGTGCATATTCGTAAACATAAAGAGCCAGTTCCTAAACCTTTCGGATATGCCGGGCTGCCAGTTTGCAAAATTACACAAATTAATGTAAAAA
>JAZLHE010000075.1:0-12651 GCA_045616665.1 Bacteroidales bacterium
TTTGTGATTGTGGGACATCAAAACGCAATTACCTATCGCGAAATTTTCCCTCTCATTAAAGAAAATAAAATTTGGTTAGGATATGGATTTAAAGGTGGTGCAGGACATTTTATTAGCAAATATGAAGACACTGCTACTGCAGGTGATCATAGAGAAGGAATGATTCGTGTTTCCGGAGTGAATTGGTTCACAAATCTTGAAATAAACAAACGCCACGAAAATTTAATCCTCTTCAAACAATATACTCCTGAAAATTATCCTCAATACGACAATTACGATGCCATCAATGTGGATAAAACCGCCGACATTCCTGCTGATTATAATGGTGTTATGGGTGTTCCTATTACATTTTTAGATAAATACAATCCGGAACAATTTGAAATTATTGGAATTGATAGGTATGTTGAGGACAATCCAAAATATGGTCATCGATTTACGATTGAAGGGAAGGAAATTTACGCCCGCATCCTCATTCGCCGCCGCAAACCAGCCATTCAATATACGCAGCAGGAAGAGACATTGCCGTTGGCCGCAGAGGCAGAAACGGAATACAACGAGAAGCAATGATAACATATATAACATCACGGCGAAGCCGTACCTTGAGCAGTCCCGGAGGGACAAGACCTCAGTAACCCCTGGTAAGCCCGGAATGAAATGGAGGGCGCAACCTGGGGAGAGACGCAAAGACTGCCCGCCGTACCTTAAGCAGTCCCGGAGGGACAAAACCTCAGTAACCCCTGGTAAGCCCGTAATGAAATGGAGGGCGCAACCTGGGGAGGCACAAGAACAAACACCAAAGATTATGCAAATAGAACTACACAAGATTACCGTCCGCGACCTTACGCAAGGTTACGAGGACAATGCCGAAAACGGCGTACGCGCCTTCGGCGGCAAACTCGACGTGCGTCCGCCTTATCAACGCGAGTTTGTATATAAGGACAAACAACGCGATGCCGTCATCGACACACTCACACAAGGAT
Source organism: Bacteroidales bacterium (assembly GCA_045616665.1). GTDB lineage: Bacteria > Bacteroidota > Bacteroidia > Bacteroidales > WCHB1-69 > RUG11690. Next base: position 981 of record JAZLHE010000075.1, read on the forward strand.
TTCCGCTCAACGTGATGTACTGGGCCGTGCGCGACGACGGCACTTACGAAATCATTGACGGACAGCAGCGCACCATCAGCATCTGTCAGTATGTGAACGGCGATTTTGCCTATATGTTCCGCTATTTCCACAACCTGCAACCCGACGAGCAGCAGCAGATTCTCGACTACGAGCTGCAAGTCTATATCTGCAGCGGCAGCGACAGCGAAAAACTCAAGTGGTTCAAGACCATCAACATCGCGGGAGAAGAGTTGACGGAGCAGGAGTTGCGCAACGCCGTGTATGCGGGCTCGTGGGTGAGTGATGCCAAGCGCTACTTCAGCAAACCCGGCTGCGTGGCCGCAAAGATTGCCTCCGACTACCTGACGGGATCCGCCATTCGGCAGGACTATTTGGAAACCGCCATCGCCTGGATCTCGGATGGCAACATAGAAGTCTATATGTCCAATCACCAGCACGACGCCAGCGCCGCTCCATTGTGGCAGTTCTTCCAATCGGTCATCACTTGGATAGAAAGTTCATTTCATCCAACCAAAGAACGCAAGAAAATCATGAAGGGCATTGACTGGGGCGCGCTGTACAAGGAGTTCAAAGACAGCGTCATCGACACAAAAGCCGTGGATGAAGAGGTTAAGAAGTTGATTTTGGACGACGATGTGACCAAGAAAACGGGCATCTATCCTTACATCTTGACGCGCAAAGAGAAATACCTATCCATCCGCACCTTCAGCGAGGCACAGAAGTTGGCGGCCTACGAAAGCCAGTTCGGCATCTGCCCGCACTGCCACGAGCATTTCGAGTTGAGCCAGATGGAGGCCGACCACATCACGCCGTGGTGCGAAGGCGGAAGAACAGTCGCCGATAATTGCCAGATGCTCTGCCGCGAGTGCAATAGGCGGAAAAGTGGAAAATAACTGCTAAAACAGCATTTCCGTCACATCTACAAAATGATTCGGCGTGGCTTTGCCGATACCTTCCAGCATCGTGATATTGATGTGCCCATCCTCATTTTTTTTGTCGTACTGACAGAATTTCACTGTTTCCGCCCAATTGACGGCTTTCCACAATGATTCACCATCAAACAGTCTGAAAACGGTTTCCTTGATTTCACGATATTCCGTTTCGGAAATTAAGCCGTGCTGGCACGACAAATAGGCTTCCGCCACACAGCCCATAGCCACGGCATAACCGTGCAAAATGGGTTTCTCGGCAGACAGTTGACTGCTTTCAATGGCGTGTCCCACCGTGTGCCCGAAATTCAAAATGCGGCGTGGTCCGCGGTCATACAAATCGGTGGCTACAATCTGCTTTTTAAATCCAATGCAAAAATCAATCCATTCTTGTTTAATATCTTGAAAATGAACAGATTGCATATTTTTGACTTCATTCCACAAGTCACGATTTCCTATCAGCGCATACTTGACCAATTCGCCAAAACCATTCAATATTTGCTGTTGAGGCAGCGTTTTCAATAAGTTTATGTCAATCTTAACATCTTCAGGCAAACGAATTGTTCCCACCATATTTTTCACCTGATTGAGATTAACCCCGTTTTTGCCGCCAATTGCCGCATCAATCATTCCCAACAAGGTGGTCGGCACATTGATAAAAGGGATTCCGCGCTGAAAGGTGGAAGCTACAAATCCGCCCAAATCACTAATTACGCCGCCGCCAAAATTAATGATAAGGCATTGTTTGTCAAACTGTTCATTTAACAAGCCCTGCCATAGACGAACCACTTCTTCAATAGATTTACTTTGTTCCCCCGCTTTGACAGTAAATACGCATTTGGATATTTGCGGATAGAAAGTATCAAAATAGTTTGGGTACAAAGTCCAAACGTTTTGGTCGGTGATAATTGCGATTTTATGAGGGGTAAACATTTTAGGGGAATTGTGGAATTTATTGATGTCATAAAAATTTGTAGAGACGTGGCACGCCGCGTCTCTACAAATCACAGGTCACAGATTACTGTTCACCGACTATGCTTTCACCAAATTGTAAGTGTCGGTAGCGATAACCAATTCTTCGTTGGTGGTGACGGAAACCAATTTTACGCGAGAATCCGGAGTAGAGATGATTCCGTCTTCGCCGGCATATTGCTTGTTGGCTTCCTTGTCGAGGGTGCATCCCAAGAACTCGAGGCCGTCGCAAATGGCTTCGCGCTGGAACCAGGCGTTTTCGCCGATACCGCCGGTGAACAGGATCACGTCAACACCGCCCATAGCAGCAGCGTAGGCGCCGATGTATTTCTTTACGCGATAAGCGAACATATCAAAAGCGTAGGTTGAGCGTTCATCGCCGCTGTCCTTGCCGGCACGAATGTCGCGCATATCCACGCTTTTGCCTGAAATACCGAGCAAACCGCATTTTTTATTGATGAAGGTATTCATCGTTTTATAATCCATATTTTCCTTTTCGGCGATGTAGATTAAGGCGCCGAGGTCGAGGTCGCCGCAGCGGGTACCCATTACCAAACCTTCAACGGGAGTGAAACCCATAGAGGTATCGACGGATTTTCCGTTCTTGATAGCGCAGATGGAAGCGCCGTTGCCCAAGTGGCAGCTGACGATTTTAGCGTTTTTGTAATCCACGCCGGCGATTTCGGCGGCCTTAGGACCTACATATTTGTGGCTGGTGCCGTGGAAGCCGTAACGGCGGATTTTCTTTTCCTTGTAATATTCGTATGGCAAAGCATACAAAAATGCTTCAGCCGGCATCGTCTGATGGAAAGAAGTGTCGAAAACACCCACGTGTTTCACGTTAGGCAATAATTTCTTCATCACATTGATACCCAGTAAGCTGGCAGGATTGTGAAGCGGTGCCAATTCGCACAATTTGGCGATTTCTTCAATTTCCTTTTCACCCAAAATTATACTTTCCTTAAAGTATTCTCCGCCGTGAGCCACACGATGACCTACCGCGCCGATTTCCTTCAGGTCGCTGATGACGCCGTGTACGGGATCTACCAGGGCTTTCAAAACCAAGTTAACCCCTACTTCGTGATCCTTGATGGGCGTTTGGGTGTAATATTTGTCTTTGCCCACCGGTTTATGGGTAAATTCGCCCATTTCCAAGCCAACGCGTTCAACAAGACCCTTGGCCATCAATTGCGCATTGTTTGCCATATCAATCAATTGATATTTGATTGAAGAACTTCCGCAGTTAAGTACTAAAACTTTCATTTTGTTATTTTTTTGATTATTATTATGTTGCTTTAATAAAGACAGTTACAAGAAATTATTTTCCGATGATGTCGGCCAATTCTGCAGGGGTTTTGGGGATGGCGGGTCCCAAGACCTTATGGCCGTTGGTGGTAATGAGCAAGTCGTCTTCGATGCGGATGCCGCCGAAGTCGCGATATTGTTCTACCTTGTCGTAATTGATAAATTGTTCGAACTTATGTTCGTTTTTCCAGATGTCGATCAATTGGGGAATGAAATAGATTCCCGGTTCGATGGTAACGACGAAACCCGGTTTGAGTTCGCGGGCCATTCGGAGGGCACTCCAACCAAAAATATCGCTGCGGCTGACGGTATCGTCATAACCGACATAGTTTTCGCCGAGGTCTTCCATATCGTGGACATCCAAGCCCAGCTGATGACCTAAGCCGTGAGGCATAAACAGGGCGTGGGCACCTTGCTGAACGGCTTCTTCCACATTGCCTTTCATAAGTCCTAATTCCGACAGGCCTTCGGTGATGATTTTGCAAGCCAGCGTGTGCAATTCCTTATTGTACATTCCGGGGTGTGCCGCGTTGATGCAGTCCATATTGGCCTTCAGCACGATTTCGTAGATTTCCTGTTGTTTTTGGGTAAATTGTCCGCCTACCGGCAAGGTTCTGGTATTATCGGAGCAGTAGTTCATCAGGTTTTCGGCACCGGCATCCATCAGGAGCATATTGCCTTCCTTCAAGATGGCCTCGTGACCGTGGTTGTGCAGGGTTTCGCCGTGCTGTGACAAAATAACGGGAAATGAAACGCCATTTCCGTAAGAAAGCGTAATTCCTTCGGCGAGGCCTGCCAATTCCAGTTCCGGTACGCCGGCCACGCAGCGGCGCATCACGGCGGTGTGCATCTTATAACCGATTTCGCAGGCATTTTCCATCTGTTCGATTTCCACATCTTCCTTTGCTGAACGCAGATTTACGATACCTTTAATCAATTCCGCGGAAGCGTGGTTGCGAATGTTGTTGACATTGATATCGGTAATATTTGAAAGCCATATCTTGTTGTCGCCACGATAAGGAGGGGTAAAATGCACTTTTCTGCCTGCTGCCTGGGCAGTATGGACATACTCGGCCAATTTTGCCATCGGCATCACCTCTTTCACGCCGACCTTTTCGGCCAGGGAAGCCAGGGTGGGTTGGTTGCCCATCCAGATGATGTCGTCGATTTCAAAATCATTGCCGAAAATGATGTCGCGGTTTTCGTCGAAATCGATCACGGCGGCGATGTCGGCAATGGGAAGTCCGAAAAAGTACAGGAAATTGCTGTCCTGACGGAATTTATAGGTATTGGAAGGGTAGTTCATAGGGGCCTCGCCGTTGCCTAAAAAGATGGCGATACCCGAACGTACGGCCTTTTTAAGTTGGTTGCGTCTGTTTTGATAGACTTCAGCTTTGAATAGAGGATTCATAATTTTGCATTTTAGTAAGGTGCAAAGATACAAAAAAATGGTGAATATGCAATATGTTTGTGAATTTAAAACATTCCAATTCTTTCCAATGTTTGCAAAATTGGAAAGAATTTTGTATTTTTGCAAAAAAATAATCCATGGTAGAAAAACCACCTGTAATATCTTTTCAAGAAATTACTGATGTTCTGATGAACACAGACCGTTATGATTTGCTGTCCTTTTTCGTTACGAAGGCAAATGACTTATATGAGCCTTGGAAATCATTGAAATATAAAAAATTGCCGGATGGTTTTACAGCCAAGGATTTGTGGAAATGCGTCAAGGCATCCAGAATGAGCAAGCGTGAAATGGTATGGCCACATTATAATGTTTCATTATACGTTACCTCCACTATGCAGCAATTATGTCATCATTTTGATGTGAATTTTGGTGGCGGTGGAACTGGTGCCATTATTCCGGAGGATGGCAAAGCAAAATATCTCATTTCTTCGTTGATGGAAGAAGCCATTTCTTCCAGCCAGATGGAAGGTGCTGTAACCACGCGTAAGGTGGCGAAGGAAATGCTGCGTAAGAAAATGTCACCGAAAGACAAGTCCCAGCAGATGATTCTCAACAATTACAATACCATCTTATATGTGGCGGAGCATCGGAATGAACCGTTGAGCGAAGAATTGCTGTTGAAAATCCATTCCTTGATGACAGAGAAGGCATTGGACAATCCGGAGGATATCGGGCAGTTCCGTAGGAATGACGACATTGTGGTGGGCAATGCCCTAACGGGCGAAACAGTACACACGCCTCCTTCCTATACGGAGATTCCGCAATTTGTAAACGACTTGTGTGATTTCTTCAACGACGACAATGCCAATTCCTTTATCCATCCGATATTGCGTGGAATCATCATCCATTTTATGTTGGCGTATGTGCATCCGTTTACAGATGGGAATGGTCGTACTGCACGGGCATTGTTCTATTGGTATATGTTGAAGCAGGGTTATTGGATGACAGAGTATCTTTCCATTTCCAGAATTATTGCATCCAGGAAAACCGCCTACGAGAATGCGTTTTTGTATGTGGAAACCGATGAGATGGACTTGGGTTATTTTGTGATTTATCATCTGAAAGTGCTGAATGAGGCCTTTGAAAACCTGAAATCCTATATTAAACGGAAGACTGACGAACAAAAAGCGGCAAAAAAATTTCTTAATATTGGCAAGTTGAACTTGCGGCAGACAGAGATAATACAGCTTTATTGTGAAAATCCAAATAGAATATATACGGTAAAAGATTTTCAAGTAAAATTTCTTGTTACCCCCACCACTGCCAAGACAGACCTTATTGGATTGATGGATATGGGCATTATAGAGGAAATATCTTTGAACAAAGTAAAGAAAGGGTATGTTAAAGGACAACGATTTGATGAAATCATAGAATTTTAGAAGTACCCAATAAGTGGCACGCCGCGTCTCTACAAACACCATTACGCGCCGCGTCTCTACAAATTTATTAACAATCCCTTTTTTAAAAAAATTTATTCGTGAAAAATTTTTTTGGCGAATATTGAAAAATTGTTGTATATTTGCTTCGCAATAATAATAGTTTTTATGAAATTGCATAGAGAAAATAAAAATGAGGACAAGGTGCATTTTATGCATCGTAAATGATTAATAATTAACGGATTATAAAAAATAAGAAAAACAAGTAAAGACAATAAACCAAAAAAATTTAGTATTAATTAAAAACAAATTCAATGAAAAAAATTGACACTTTTCAAACATTTGCCCGAGGGGTTAAAGGTTTGGTCGCCGTCATGCTACTAATGCTGATGGCAGTGGGTGGCGCGTTTGCACAAACGACGTATTCCCATTCAATTGAAGCCAAAACTTTTTCAAGTTTTGGTACACAAACATTATCAGGTGTAATGTGGACAGCCTCTGGTAGTGAAACTTCATATTTTGGTTATGACAATACCAAAGGGCAACAATTTGGTTCAGGAAATTCAGCATGTACCACATTAAATTTGCAAACTTCTGATATTCTTGGAGAAATTTCATCAGTTAAAGTTAATACTTCTGGAGCTAGTTCTATTGATGCCACTTTCAAAGTAAAAGTTGGAAATACTTATTTTTTATGCAATGGTAATGAGCAGATTTCTTTAACAAAAAATGCTACAGATTATACTTTTGTAGGTTCTGCTTCAGGTGCAATTAGTTTAGAATGGACACAAACTTCTTCAAAAGCAATTTACGTTAAATCTATTGAAGTTATTTATACCACTTCTCCCGCCGCAGTGGCCGCTCCTACGTTCACTCCTGCTGCCGGTAATTATTTTTCAGTGCAGAATGTTTCTTTAGCTTCTACTACAGAAGGTGCAACTATTTATTACACTATCGATGGTACAACCCCTACTATCGAATCTTTGCTTTATCAAGGTCCTATTTCTGTTAGTGCAAACACAACGATTAAGGCTATTGCCGTTTTGGACGAAGACGAAAGTTCTGTTGCCACGGCAAACTATGTAATCAATATTCCTGTTGAATTTGCCACTATCGAAGCCTTCAAAGCTGCCGAACATGATAACAACACTATCTATAAAATTACAGGTGACGTAAAAGTTCTTGGCCAATATCAATATGATAATAAGAAATACACTTTCATTCAAGATATGGGACAAGGAACTTATGCGGCTTTGTGTATCTTTGACAATAATGGATCAAATATTAAAACCTACAATCCTGGTGATGTTATTTCCGGTGGTGTTTATGGAACATATACCAGTTATCATAATTTGAATAAAATGGTGCCGGTTGAAGGTCTTCCTTCTGCTGAAGGAACTCCTGGCGAACCCATCGCACCAGATGTTCGTACCCTGGATAACGTACTTGCTTATTACGATTGGTTTGAAGGAAAATTGGTTACCATTAAGGGCCTTACCTTTACGGAATCACAAACCTTTGGAACAACCCCTGCTACAAAAGGTGCTGTCGCTGCCCAAGGCGAAAACACGATTAAGGTGTACAATACTTTTGGTACTATCACCGGTGTTGAAGTGAGTGAAGGTATGACGGCCAATGTAACAGGTTATATTATCAGATATGATGAAGATATTGAAATCGCTCCTCGTGGAAGCGAAGACATCGTTGAAGTTGTAGGACCTGCCGTGGCTCCTTGGACCGCTAATTTTGAAGACGCTGCTGAAAACAGTGCCTGGGAAATTGAAACCGTCGAAGGTCCCAACAAATGGTTTATCGGTCAGGCACCAGGCTTCGATAATAATAAATTGTATATATCATCTAACAATGGCGTAACCAACAAATACATTCCCGAATATTCTTTCGTAAGAGCTTCTCGTGCGATCGTTATTCCACAAAATGGTGCCGTCTTGTCATTCGATTACCGTGTTAATGGTAATAATAATGATTATTTGGAGGTTTCTATTGCAAATGGTGGCGAACCCACTATTTTGGAAAGATTGAGCGGTGCCAATGAATGGACCAACGCAACTTATCCTATTAGTCCTGATATGGCAGGCGAAGCCACTCTCGTGTTCTTATGGACCAACCAAGCTGATAATGCCAATCAGTTCCCGGCTGCTATCGACAATGTTTCCTTGATGGAATCAACTTGCGGCCAACCTACCGATTTGCAACCTGTCGTTGAAGAAACCACCGCTACCATTAGCTGGACCGGTGATGCCGAAGCTTATTTGTTGCAATACAAATTGGCCGACCACAGCGAATGGTATTCCGTTCCTACTGAAGAAAACACCGTGGTGTTGAACAACCTCCAAGGCAATAGCAACTACAATGTTCGCGTACAAAGCGTTTGCGGCGAAGATGCCAGTGCTTGGACTGAAGGTAATTTTGTTGTGGATTGCCAAAATCTTATAACGGATGAAGAAGAAGTAACTTTTGGAAATGGAACAAGCATAAATAATTATTATTTTCCATTAAGTGCGTGGCATAACCACACATATACTCAGCAATTGTTTACCGAAGAAGAATTAGCAGCTATGGGTATTACAGCTGGTTCACAAATGAGTGCTATTTCTTTCAATTATTTTTTGGGGACCACGACAACTCGTCCTATTACGATTTGGTTGGGAACGACAACAATGACATCTTTATCAAGTGCGTTTGTTCCTAAAGATGAAAATTTTGTACAAGTATATTCAAATAATTGCCAAGACTTTAGTAATAGTAACGAAAATTGGGTAAAATTAACATTTGATCAATCATTCACTTATAATGGTGGAAATTTGGTCGTGGCTGTTCTTTCAAATAAAGAAGATGCAACTACTACTACTACATGTTTTACACAATATAGTAGTACTTCCCGTTTTTATTTAAATTTTCAGCAAAGAAAAGCGAGATATTATACTGTAGATGGTAATACTTCAATTACTTTTAATGCTTCTGGTATGCCTCAAACGTCATCTCAGCAGTCGGGTTCCGTTTCTGATTATCGAAATAACATTAAATTTGATGCTACAGTATTAACTTGCGGTGATGTTGAAGCTTGTCCGGCTGTTACTAATGTAAACGTGGATAATGTTACTCCAAATTCTGCCGAATTGACTTGGACTGCCGGTAGTGAAGACGAAACCATTTTCAAGGTGGAATATTATGCGAAAGGCAGTTCTATGATTCATTCTGAACAGGTTGAAGGCACTTCATACACATTGAGTGATCTTGCACAATTAACCAACTACACGGTGAAGGTACAAGCCCTCTGTGGTGAAAACAACACCAGCGAACCCGTTGTTGATGAATTTGCCACACCCGGTATTTGTCCTCCAGTAAGCGACATCCAATCTTCCAATGCTTCCAACACCACTACTTTGACTTGGACTCCTGGCGATGAAGAAAGAGCTTGGCTGGTACAATTCAAACCTGACGAAGCGGGCGACAATGAATGGATTTCTATTAATGTAAACTCATTGCCAACGACTACCTTTGGTGGTTTGATGGCTACTACCATTTACGATGTTCGCGTGAAAGCTTTATGCGACCCTGATGATGAAGATAACCAAAGTGCTTGGACAAATCACGAATTCACTTCCGGTTGTGCGGCTTTTGACGTTCCTTTCGCAGAATCATTTGACTCACGTTCAATGCCTACTTGTTGGGATGTTGACGGATTTAGATTTAGCGGTGGTTATGCTTATAGCTATGACCTTGATGCCTGGATTATGACTCCGGCCATTAACATTCCTTCCGACGAAACCACTTATCTTGCTTTCGACGTGAGAGGTTATGGTAACTTCAGCGTATTAGCTTCTTATAGAGGTACGGATGCAAGTCGTTTTGCTGAAATTTACTCAGGTACTATCACAAGCAGTAACAATTATACTCAAGTAGTTGTTCCAATGACCGACAACTTGAAAGGCCGTCAGGTTTATTTCAAAATCGTAAACGATGCCAATCAAGAACAGCGTATTGACAATCTTTCTGTTGATTATTGCCCATTTGTTCCAGCCGGTTTGACGGTTTCTAATATTACGGAAAATTCGGCTACACTTGCTTGGACTGCTAATGAAGCAGTGAATAATTTCCAAGTTCAATATGGTCCTAAAGGTTTCGCCTTAGGAGAAGGGACTATTGTTGATGTTGAAGGTAACACTACAACGATTGAAGGTTTGGAATATGGAAATGAATATGGCTTTTATGTAAGAGCCAATTGTGCTTCCACCGATGGCAATTGGGTTGGACCTGTTACCCGAAAGATTGAATTTGCCTATATTATGGGTGAAGTTGAATCCATTACTACTTGTGTAGGTGTATTATATGACAATGGTGGACCTAATGGTAATTATGCTGATAATTCTGATGATGTGATGATTATCAAGCCTTCAAGTGAAAATTCAGCGGTTCGTTTGCAAGGAAATTATACTACAGAACAGGATTTTGATAAAATCTATATTTATGATGGAGAAGGAGCAGGAGGCACGCCAATTTATAATGCAATATCTGGTAGTGGAACTATTGATGCCACTTCAACAACAGGAGCTCTTACTGTTAAATTTACTTCTGATGGTAGTTATAACTATTCAGGTTTTGCTTTCAATATTTCTTGCGAACAACTTCCTACTTGTGGTACTCCTACGATTGTTGTGAATGGTACTACAGCTACGATTACACGGGGTTCTATTGGTACTCCAGCATCTTACGATCTGCAGATTGGTAACGAAATTGAAAATGTACCGGCAACTGAAAACACCACCACCGTTGACTTGGATACCATCTTTTCTTTGGCTCCTAATACGGAATATGCCGTTAGAGTAAGAGCCAACTGCGATGCTGATGATCAATCGGAATGGTCAGCTGAAGTAAGCTTTATGACACCTTGTGGAGCATTAAGCATACCTTATACTCAAGATTTTGAAGATTATAGTTCAGGTCTTCCTGATTGTTGGACTAAAATAGGTAACGGTACAGTTGCAGTTCAAACGAGTTATGTATATGCCGGTTCAAAGAGTTTGAAATTTTCTGGTTCAACATCTAATGTTGTTGCTTTACCTGCTTTTGATGGTGAAAATTTGCAAATTAGATTCTATACTAAGCCAGAAGGTACAACATATAGTAGTTGTGGTCAATTTGACGTAGGCTATGTAAATGCGAATAATGAATTTACGGCCTTGACCACGTATTCTTATAATGATTTCACTGCTTATGAGGAAAGAATCGTTAATATGAGTTCAATGCCGGCCAATGCTAAAATGGCATTCCGTCATAGACCTAATAGTTCCAGTTATTATTGGTTTGTTGATAATGTATTGGTAGAAACTATACCTACCTGTAGTACTCCTACCCTCGCTGTAATTGGTACGACAGCTACGATTACACCCAAAACTCCTGGTACTCCAGCATCTTACGATCTGCAGATTGGTAACGAAATTCATAACGTACCAGCAACGGAAACCACTTTCACTATTACGGATGTATTCACTGATTTAGTATATGGTAACACCTATCAAATGCAAGTAAGAGCCATTTGTGGAGAAGGAGATACTTCAGCATGGTCAGCTGCTGTT
>JAZLHE010000076.1:0-7189 GCA_045616665.1 Bacteroidales bacterium
GTTGTTGGAATCAATGAAGGTTCCGTCAGTGGTGTATACAATACAGGTGTAGTATTAGGCGAACTCGCTGTCGGTGGCGTTGTTGCGAGTAATAGTGGTTCGGTCAATAATGCGTACAATACAGGCTTTGTGCAAGGAGCTGATGAAGTTGGTGGCGTTGTTGCGGAAAATAGTGGTTCGGTCAATAATGCGTACAACACGGGTTCTGTGCAAGGGAATGAATCTGTCGGTGGCGTTGTCGGGAGCTGCTATGGTACAAATGGTTCCGTCAGTGCAGTATACAACACCGGTGCTGTGAGTGGAGGCTCTGCTGTCGGCGGTGTTATTGGGTCAAGTACAAAATCTGTTAGCGATGTCTACAATACCGGTGTGGTAAGCGGAACGGGAAAATCTGTTGGTGGTGTAATAGGGCTTAATTCTAAAAATGCCTCAATCAGCAACAGCTACTTCAATGTTGAAATGGATTGTTCTCAATGCGACAATTCCTTGGGTATAGGCTTGACCGCATGGAAATTGGCAACAACAACGTTGTCGGAACTTTTCACACTCAGTGAAAACTGGGTTGCCGGATCCGTTAAATCTGACCTTGGTGGTGGAAAATTTCTGCTTTTGCTTCCTGGTCTCAAGAATGTAGGTTCCCTGTTTGAAATTGAATATAACGGATTTCAGCCTAATGCCGATGGTGTGTATGAAATTGGTACAGCTCAACAGCTCAAATGGTTTGCTCAAATGGTGAATGAAGGCCGCTCATCAATTTATGGTAAGCTTGTCGAAAACATTGTGCTGAATGGGATGGTTCTGGATTCCGATGGATCGTTGTACAATAATGGAAGTGGCCTTGAACAATGGACTCCGATAGGAACTACCATGAACCCCTTCAAGGGAACTTTCGATGGAAATGGTCATACCATCAGCGGATTGTATTTCAATAACGAAAATACGGATGATGTTGGCCTTTTCGGTTATGTTGGCTCTAGCGGCAAGGTGATGAATGTCGGTGTAGAGGACTCGTATATCAAAGGTCGAAAATATGTCGGTGGCGTTGTCGGGTATAACGTAGGCTCTGTCAGCGACGTGTACAACACGGGCTCCGTGAGCGGAAGTTCTGGTGTCGGTGGCGTTGTCGGGTATAATTTTTTGGGCACTGTCAGCGACGTGTACAACATGGGTTCCGTGAGCGGAACAGAACGAGTCGGCGGCGTTGTCGGGGATAATGGTTATGGCTCTGTCAGCGACGTGTACAACACGGGTGCCGTGAGTGGAAGCTCTAATGTCGGTGGCGTTGTCGGGGATAAGTCTTCTTCTGGTACTATTAGCAAAGCGTACTATAATACGAATACGGCTTGCTCGAATTGCAGAGGTTACTATGGTACGGGCAAGACGACATGGGAACTGGCAACTACAACATTGTCGAAACTATTCACCTCCACTGATAATTGGGTTGCCGGTTCCGTTAAATCTGTTCAAAGTGACGGAAAAACGATTGTTTTCCTCCCGGGCCTCAAGAATGTTGGTTCCCAGCCTGAAATGGAATGTGAAGGTATGGAACCGAATAGTGATGGCGTCTATGAAATCAGTTCCGTCCACCAACTCAATTGGTTTGCAAAATTCGTGAATGTAGGTAATACCTCGGTTAAGGCCAAACTTACCGCAGACATTGAGCTTAACACAAGCGTGCTTAACGCAGATGGTTCCTTGAGCGATGATTATGCGACGTTCTCCCAGTGGACTCCGATAGGAACGTCCGAGAACCCCTTCAGCGGTTCTTTCGACGGCGATGGTCATACTATCAGCGGGCTGTATTTCAATGATGCCGATGAGGATGGTGTTGGTCTGTTCGGTTATGTAGGCGTTGACGGCAGGGTAATGAATGTTGGCGTAAAGGACTCGTATATCAGAGGTCAAAATTATGTGGGCGGCATGGTCGGGTATAACGAAGGCTCTGTCAGTGTCGCGTACAACACAGGTTCCGTGAGTGGGTATTCAGGTGTCGGTGGCGTTGTCGGATATAGTGAAAATGGATTTATCAGCAACGTGTACAATACAAACTCTGTGAGCGGATATTCTAGTGTCGGTGGCATTGTCGGGGAAAGCTATGGTGAAAATGCGTTCGTCAGAGCAGTATACAATACCGGTGCTGTGAGCGGAACGGGGAAATCCGTTGGCAGCATAATAGGGAATAATTCTAAAAATGCTTCAATCACTAACAGCTACTTCAATGTTGAAAAGGATTGTTCTCAATGCGACAATTCCTTGGGTATTGGCTTGACAACATGGAAATTGGCAACAACATTGCCAGAGGGCTTCTCCAATGAAACCTGGGTCGCCGGTTCCGTCAAATCTGACATAGGTAATGGAAAACTGTTACTTTTGCTCCCGGGTCTCGTAGATGTAGGCGTTCAACCTGAAATTGAATATGACGGATTCTTGCCGAATGCCGATAGCGTTTTTGAAATAGGGTCTATTCAAAAACTTGAATGGTTTGCAAAATTTGTGAATGCTGGTAATACTTCGGTTAAGGCCAAACTTACCGCAGACATTGAGCTTAACGCAAGCGTGCTTAACGCAGATGGTTCCTTGAGCGATGATTATGCGACGTTCACCCAGTGGACTCCGATAGGAACGTCCGAGAAACCCTTCATCGGGTCTTTCGACGGTGACGGCCATACTATCAGCGGGCTGTATTTCAACGATGCCGATGAGGATGGTGTTGGTCTGTTCGGATACATCGGCGATGGTGCCGTTGTCCAGAATGTTAGCGTAAAAGACTCGTACTTCAAGGGACGAAGCTATGTTGGCGGCGTTGCCGGTAGCAATTATAAAGGTTCTGTCAGCAACGTGTTCAACACGAGCTCTGTGAACGGCTCGAAACTTGTTGGCGGCGTGGTTGGGTATAATTTAGGCTCCGTCAGCAATGTGAACAACTCTGGTTTCGTGAGTGGAACGGAATTAGTCGGCGGTGTTGTTGGCTTGAATGTGAATAACGTTAACGACGTGTATAACTCCGGTTCCGTGAGTGGGTCAATCACAGTCGGTGGTGTGGTCGGGGGCAATGAAGGTGTCGTCAGTAACACGTACAGCTCGGGTTTCGTGATATGTTACGACGAAGTTGGTGGCGTGGCCGGATATAACGCAGCCCGCATCAGCAACAGCTACTTCAATACGGATTTCTTCTCCGGAAACGCCTTCGGCAGTGGCGACGCAGGAACGAATGTCCTTGGTTTGACGACTGCTGAATTGACTAGCACGACTTTGCCGGAAGGCTTCTCCAGTGATATTTGGCTTGCCGGTTCTGGAAAGCCTGTTGCTGACGCTAGCCATAAAAAGCTGGTGTACAAACTCCCGGGTCTCAAGAATGTCGGCAAACAGCCTGAAGTAGACTATATCCTGAATTTGCCCAATGATGAAGGTGTGTATGTTATCAGTTCCGCGCAAGATCTCATTAACTTCGCAGAACTCGTGAATGGTGGAGTATACCCGACCAATGGTGTACTTGCTGCGGATATCGTGCTGAACAAGAAGGTGCTTAACATAGATGGCTCCTTGAGCGAAGATTCTGCAAGTTTCTCTCAATGGACTCCGATAGGAACGTCTAAGAATCCTTTTGTGGGTTTCTTCGATGGAAGTGGCCACACCATTAGCGGTCTGTATTTCAATGACGGTGCTAGGGATTCTGTCGGCCTATTTGGTTACGTTCTTGGTAAAGTGATAAATGTTGGTGTAGAAGACTCGTATATCAAAGGGGGGGAATTCGTTGGTGGTATCGCTGGGTGTGTTGATGAAGGCCTTGTCAGCAATGTCTATAACAAGGGATCTGTGAATGGAAACACTTCTGTCGGTGGTATTGCCGGTGTAATCTATTCCCCGTTCGTTGCCGCAACGAATCCTGATTACACCATTACCAATGCCTACAATACGGGCTTGGTGAGTGGAACTTCTGGTGTCGGCGGTGTCGTTGGGTCCATAGCCGGTAGATTGCCTACAGATAAAACGGCTCTTTCAAAGGTCTTGAAATTGACAGATGCTGATACTCTTCCCATCTATGCGGTCAGCAGTGTGTACAACACTGGCTCTGTGATTGGCGTTCCTGTTGTGGGGCGTTCTCAAGCTACAGAGGTGCATATTGGCAAAATTGTCGGGAGTGCTGCGTCAACATATCGTATGAGTATAGATCCAAGGACTGAATATACAATCAATATCAAGACTTCCGTCGTCTACGCCTACTACGAATCGGATGTTGAACGGTCGTCCGAAACTTCAGGGAGTCGCCTGGGTGGGAGCCGCACGGATAAGCCCGTGCGTCCGAATAATCCTGTGATGCCCGATGCCTTTGGCATGAGCATGACTCAATCGGAATTGACAAACGGAAAACTGCCGCGAGGCTTCTCCAAAGATGTGTGGACAGCCGGTTCTGTCGATAGTGGTAACGACCATCTTACCTACAAGTACCCCTATCTTACGATTTTCGGCGAAAGCTGCCTGCCTCAGTACTCTCCGGCAATCGTAATCGCAGACGGTAACAAGTCCGCTACTATTTACGGCGCTGCGACAGACTCCGTGAACATCACTGAAGACATCGAAATCACCGGCCCTATTTCGCTACAGCGTGAATTCGCGAAAACGGCAACCGCAAGCAGCTTCTCCTCGCTCATGTTGCCGTTTAAGCCCAAAAGCAAACCCGCAGGAATCTCCTTCTATTCGTTTGTGTCGGTATCCAAGATCAATGGCAAGTGGACCGTCTCTGTACGAAATGTAGAGGAAATCGAGGCCAATACGCCGTATCTTGTGCAAGTCGGCTCCGGAACCACTTCCATCGACTTTGCCGATGGCGGTACGTTCAAGGCTACGGCAGGCGAACACCTCACCACGGAAGGCAACTGGAACCTCGTGGGTACCTATGAGTACAAGAAGTGGCAGGAAGGGGATCCGGGTCTTGGCTATGACTACGGTTTTGCTGGCTCGAAAGACAATGACCCCGCGATTGTCGGAAAGTTTGTGAAGATTGGCGCCGGTGCGTACATCTATCCGATGCGAGCTTACCTTGAATACAAGGCCCCTGCCCAACCGGGCCGCCCGGCCGCGCCTGGCGAAAAGGCCCGAAGCGTGAAGGCCTCGCTCCCGGAATCTATGGACGTCATGGTGATTGAAAAATCCGAAACCGGCGAGGAAACCACGAGAGTCATCGGCTCGTTCAATACACGCACGGGCGAGTTCAAGGCATCCGCCGAACGCTACTACGATATGAAGGGCCGCCACCTCGGCAAGAAGAGGCCGAACGTCAAGGGCGTCTATAACAACGGCAAGAAGGTGTTTGTTAAGTAAGGGCGGAACCGTAAGGGCCAAAAGGAAATAAAATGAAAAAAGAATACAAGAAACCTTGCATTGAAGAAATAAAGTTCGTCCGTTGCGCAAATCTGCTTCAAGGGTCGTTTGAACCGGATTTCCCCGGGGACGATGAAGACGGCCTCCCTGAGGCAAATGGTGAAATTGGCTAAAAACCTTAAGCGACTCCCGATTCGGGAGCCGCTTTTGTCATTCCCGCCCGCGCTTTGTCATTCCCGCGAAGGCGGGAATCCCACTAAAATTGAAATTTGACTGACTAAATTCGGAATTTTGCTCATTTAGTCAGTCAAAAATTAGCTTGTACTAAACGAATTCTGCGCTTTTCGACCGGGTTTAGCCCGCAAAAACCTAAAAACAGTGAAAATGAATGCCAAAATCACTATCGGAAGTCTCTAAATCGCTTAATTTGTACGCAAAATGACTGACCAAAATGGGTGTTTTTGCGTTTTGGTCAGTCAAATAGCAAAAAAAAGCATTTCTTTTATGCTCACTGCGTTCGCATGTGAAATATTTTTCGTCGGACCCCTCTCTTCGGGTCCAGCCCGCATTTCATGCGGGCCTCCGCGCTTCGCCTCGGCAATATCCACGAGCAAGCTCGTGGCTGCTGCACTCGGCTTACGCGCTCCTCGTCCCTTTTCTTTCCGCACAAAAAAAAGAAAACCACCCAAAAGGGTGGTTTTTCTTTTTTAGAGCGGGAAAAGGGACTCGGACCCTCGACCCCGACCTTGGCAAGGTCGTGCTCTACCAACTGAGCTATTCCCGCGAGGTGAGCACAATTATAGTTTGATTTTTTTCATTTGTCAATGGGAAAATGGCTTATTTTCCAATTTTTTAGGAAAATTTCTGCGAAAAATACGTCTAGTGGAATAGGGGCAAATGTTTGCTCTTCGTAAAATGCCGCACGCAGCGGAAAAAAGATGACGAACCATAAAAAATCAACCGAAGAAAACGAAAAAGTCGAAGTGAGTCGCTTTGCTGTCTCCTTGGGTCTTTCCATATCGGAAATGAAAATTCGCGAAGAAAAAATCCGTGCGGAAGTCTTTTCTGCGAAATATCTGGATCCACGATTTGATCCGGGTTTCAAGAAACTTCTCGGCACCAAGGACTCCCTCAGGAGTTTTCTGAACGGTGTCCTCGCGCCGATGAAAATTGAGTCCATCGAGAAACTGCATTTCAAGAATGTTGAAAAGAACCTTTATACCCCGGAGCACATGCAACTCCGCATGGATATCTGTGCGAAGACCGCCGACGGGAGGCATATCAACGTGGAGATGCAGAAGGCTCCGCTTTCGTTCATTAGGGAGCGTATCCTGCTCCAGGAGAGCGCTTTCGTATGCGTCGCCAAGAAGGAGTACGACCTCGAAATCGCGGCGAAGTACCCGGGTGATAGTGCTGAGGCCCGCGCTGCCCGTGAAAAATTCCGCTACGATATGCCGCACACCTACGCCATCTGGATTTGCGACTTCAACATCAATGGTAGTGGCGACGGGAACTACCATGACTCGTGGCATGTGTACAGCGACTCGGAAATCCGGAAAGGCCGGCCCCTTCCCGTCAGTGAAAAGATAAAGTATATTTTGATAGACCTGGAGAAGTTCAACAAGCCCTACGAGGAACTCGAGAACGACGAGGACCGATGGCTCTACCTGCTAAAGAACGCAGGCTCCGCGAAGGAAGATTTCCCCAAGTTCAACGATGCTGCGATAGATGACGCTGTCGCTCGCATCCACATAAGCGAAACGGACAACGAGACAAAGGAGGCTCAGGTGGCTTGTAAAATGAGTGTAGAAGAGCAGATAGGCCGACTTGCCCTTGCTTTTGTCGACGGGAAGGAAGAAGGTCGTGC
>JAZLHE010000077.1:0-28509 GCA_045616665.1 Bacteroidales bacterium
TTTGCGGCTTAATTCTTCCAAAGTTTCCCCTTTTAGAAGTTCCAGCACCACTTGTGCCTTGAATTTCGATGTCTGTCTTTGTTGTTTCATACTGCAAAATTAAACCTTTTTTTTACTCGGTTTAATTTGGGGCCAATATAAGTACTTTGAAAACCCTGAGCAGACTTGGAGAAATATCGAATGATTTAGCGTCGAATCATAAGTTGTCCGCGGCGGACTTCATTGATATTATTGATAGTGTATGCAAATTGATAGAAATAAGTGCCGTCGGGTAGATTGTTGCCGTCCCAGTTGTTGTCATAATGCTGGCTTTGTAGAACGGTATTTCCAGTGTGGTCTTTGACAATCAGGTGACTCTTTTGGCAATTTTCTATGCCCTTGATGACAAATAGGTCGTTAATGCCGTCTCCATTAGGGGTGAAAATATTGGGAATTTCTATTTTGATGGGTTTTTCATAAGAAAAGTCATCAAATTCATCATCATTTTTGTCATTATCAGTTAATTGAGTTGGTGTTTGCGCTTTAGGAGTTGTCTGAGGTGAAGGGTGGGTAGTGCTTGAAGTTGAAGAAACTGGATGATTTGACGGTGCGATATTTTGTGCTGTTGGCATTGAATTATTGGAAGCCGCCGGTGTTGGTGCAGGGTTCGTTATTGTTGTGGCAGTCGAATTGGAGATATTTGTAGTCCTTGGTGTGATATTGTTGTGGGAAGGAATAGTGTTTTTACCGGCTTTTTCTATGTTTTGAGCAATATTGGCGTTTTCTGTTGTGGCGATGGGTTCTTTCATGATGAGCGTATCAGCGTCAATGGCAGCAGTATCCGTAAGGATTACCATAGAGTTGTCGTTGGTGGCGGGAGTCGTTGTGGCGGGTTCGTTTTTCAATATGCTGATGGTGGTGATGGCTCCTGCGGTGATAGCGGCTGCTCCACCGATGATGGTTGCGAGTTTTCCTGCCGACAAGGCCGATTTTGTGGCGACAGTTGCGGCTTTGCTCGTTGAGGCAACACTCGCACCAGCGGTCGCACCAACAGCTGGCAACTGGCTCGCAATGCTGTTCCAGCAGCGTGGCGATGGCGTTTCCCGCACTTGTTCTACAATGTCTTTGATATTGCTCATTTTATCTGTGACTTTCTATTTCAATATGTTCGTTAATCCATTTTTTTGCCCTTAAAAAATAAACCCTGGCTGTCGATATCGGCATTTTCAATTCTTCGGCAATTTCTTTGAAGTCATATTCTTCAAAGATGCGCAGGTTGAATACCATTTTCAGATTATCGGGCATTTGCTGAATCATTTGAATCAACTTCTTCCCAGTCATCGAACTTTCAACATCTAATGTTCCTTCGTCTTGAAGTTCTATGTCTTCATCAATGGTCGTGTAGTTGTATCTGCGTTTATTGTTGCGATAGTTAGAAATGGCCTTGTTGACCATAATTCGCCGAATCCAAAGTTCCAAAGAGCATTCTTGTTTAAATTCAGAAAGATGGTTGAAGACAGCGATAAAACCATCAATCATCACATCTTCCGCTTCATGCTGTGTAGTGGCGTAGCGCATACATACAGCAAGCATTTTTGGGGCGAAAGCATCATACAAACTTTGCTGACTGCCTCTGTCGTTTCTGAGACAGCCGGAAATGATTTGCTGGTATTGATCTGTTGCTTTCACATCCATTAGACGCATGAAAGGGTGAAAACGTTACAAAAAAATGAAATTATTTTATAGATTTGACTATTGCTTCCACTTCTCTTAAATAATTTCGCTTATTTTCTTGGGGAGCATAGACAAATCCATCTACGGTAATGCAGTAATTCTTGTCGGGAGAAAGATAGGTAAAGCTATAGAAAGGTCCTCCCATGTGGTCGCCGACGCATTCCCAAAGACCACGCATTTCTACGCCATTCTTGGCTCCAATCTTGGTGTTATTGACAATTGGGAAACCAAAATGCTGGGTGATGATGGGGTATGCACCCTTGATGGCACCCGGAATGTGCCATTTGGTGATGGAGTCGCGGGCGGCAATGACATTGGCTTCGGTGAGTTCGTAAGCGGGTTGCTTGTATATCATAATGAAACGGTCGTTTTTGGTGGTTCTGAAACGTAACCAAAGAAAATCTTCTGTTTCGTCAGCAATAAAATAGTGCATAGGCACACATAAGCTAATGCCGAATTTATCTTTCAGTATTTTCTTGATACTTGGTTCCAAATCTCGGTTAAAGGCATATTGAACACGTTTCAGATCATTATCATACAACAACTTAATAATGGTATCCGCATTTTCTTGAAAGATGGTCACGCAACTGTCTGCGTTATTGCCTTTGATTTTGACATATACTTGCGGATTTGACCACATATTTTTCTCAAAGGTAATGATATTGGATGAATAGCTGCTATCGCAATCAAAATGAACGATATTGCGGTGTCTGACGAAATTGGAGGTGAAATCCTTGCTTTGAAGAGGCAGTACATCAAACATTGGTTCTATTTGGTTGATGGCGGGTTGAGCTTGTTCCAAACTGTCTATCACAATTTGTTTTTCTTCTTGGGAGAAAAAGTGGTCGTCCATTATCAAAATCATTTCTCCGGCTTTGCCATTGGAAAAATTATCTGCTTTGAAGGCACCTACTTTTTTCTTGCCGCAGGAGCAGAATAGAAAAATCAAGCTAAACGCCAATAAACTTATTCTTTTCATATTGGTTAAATTTTGAAGGCAGAAGAGGTTGCCATACCCGCTTCTGCCGAATGTTCTATGGTTTTATTCGCCAAATACGCGAGAGAAAATCAAGTCCACGTTTTTCAGATAGTAATCCAAGGTAAAACAGCTGTCTAATTCTTCGGGGCTGAGGTACTTGTGGATTTCTTCATTTTGTTCGAGCAGTTCTTTGTAGTCTTTGCCTTCAAACCAAGCTGTCATAGCGATAGGTTGTACCAAATCGTAGGCGTTTTCACGAGAAAGGTCTTTTCCGATAAGGGTAGTCATCACGCGCTGAGCGAAAATCACTTTATGGGTGAGGTAGATGTTTTTCAGCATATTTTCAGGGAATACCACGAGATTTTCGAGGATGCCTGAAAAGCGGTTCAGCATATAGTCGAGCAGGATAGTGGCATCGGGGAGGATAATTCGTTCTGCGGAAGAGTGGGAGATGTCGCGTTCGTGCCAAAGGGCGATGTCTTCGTAGGAGGAAATCATATAACCACGGAGGACTCTGGCGCAACCGCACATATTTTCACTGCTGATGGGATTGCGTTTATGGGGCATAGCGGAAGAACCTTTCTGGCCTTTTCCGAATTTTTCTTCTGCCTCGCGTAATTCGGTACGTTGCCAATGTCTTAATTCCGTGGCCATTTTTTCGATGCAGGCACCGATTAAAGCCAAGGTGGCGATATAATGGGCGTGGCGGTCGCGTTGCAGCGTTTGGGTTGAGATTTTGGCGGAATGGATGCCTAATTGCTCACAAACGTAGTCTTGAACGAATGCGGGGGCGTTGGCAAAATTGCCTACCGCACCGCTCACCTTGCCGCATTCGACATCGGCGGCGGCATCTTCAAAACGTGCCAAGTTGCGTTGCATATCTTCAAACCACAAAGCCCATTTCAATCCTAAAGAAGTGATGTCGGCGTGGACACCGTGAGTACGACCGATACAGGGAGTGTCTTTAAATTCGTAGGCACGTTTTTTCAAGATCTCGGACATTCGATGCAGGTCGGCGCGCAAAATCTCGTTGGCCTGTTTCAGCAAATAGCCGTTGGCGGTGTCCACCACGTCGGTCGAGGTCAAGCCGTAATGCACCCACTTTTTTTCTTCACCCAAACTTTCGCTCACCGTGCGCGTAAATGCCACGATATCGTGTTTGGTTTCCTTTTCAATTTCATATATTCTGTCAATGTTGAAGCGTGCGTTTTTTCGCAAAAGTTCCACGTCTTTTTCAGGAATAACGCCTAATTTGCTCCAGGCTGCTGCGGCTTCTATTTCAACTTTCAAATAACTGTTGAACTTGTTTTCTTCAGTCCATACGGCACTCATATCGGGCCGTGAATATCTTGGAATCATAATGGTTTATTTTATTTTGAAATCTAAAAATTTTTCTTCTCCGATAAAACCTTGCAAATGATCTTCAATAGCTACCTTCCCAACACCTTCGGGAGTTCCGGTAAAAATAATGTCACCAATTTTCAATGTAATAAATTGTGAAACATAACTGATGATTTCGTCAATGGGGAAAATCATATCCTCACTATTGCCACATTGAACGCATTGGCCATTTAGCAGCAATTTAAAATCTATTTTTTGAAGATTTTCAAATTGTTCTTTAGGGACAAATTTACTGATTACGGCAGAACCGTCAAATGCCTTGGCAATTTCCCAGGGATTGCCCTCACTGACGCATTTTCTCTGTAAATCTCTGGCTGTAAAATCGATACCTAATCCTATGGCATCATAATAATGATGGGCAAATTTGGCTTGAATACATTTTCCCACCTTACAAATTCTATAAATCAATTCCACTTCGTGATGGATTTCTTCTGAAAAATCAGGCAGGAAAAAAGGTCTGTTTCTTTGTATGATAGCAGAATCGGGCTTTAAAAAGAAAACAGGTTCAGTGGGTCTTTTTCTATCTAACTCCTGAATATGTTTAAGATAGTTTTTTCCGATACAGATGATTTTCATTTTGCTGTTAGAAAGAAAGGCCCAATAAAAGTTCCACTGTTCCGATAGATGCTTTTTCTGGCACGCCAGTGTAGCCGTTGGTAGCATCCTTTGAAAAATAGTTGTTGAGAGATTGGGCGTAATTGATGTATAGTTTGGCCTTGAGATTGCTTTTGATGACATATTCCACGCCGAGTCCGGCAAAAATGGATTCTTTGAAAATGGCCACTTCCTTGTCTTGTACCCAATCGGTCGTGACGTGGTTAATAAAAGCTTTTTCCTTTTCAGCTTCAGCGGATAGGTCTGGATCTATTTCAAAACGGGACTGATAACGGGCGTAAACATTAAAGCTATGATAGAAGCCGAGGTTTCCACAAATGATGAAATTGCTGAAACTGGGGGTCTTCAAGGTAATGGCCGTCGGAATAGTTAAGTAGATACTATTATAAGTACGGTTGATTTTTCGTATATGATTTTCGTTCATAAAGATAATTTGATCGTCAAATTCCAAGCTTCCGCCGGTATGTTCCACCAAAATACCGGTGGAAACGAAGTAATGTTTTTCTTTGGTTAAATCCACGTCCAAGTTGAGACCATAGCGCAAACCCACCCGAGTAGCAGGAGTGGAGCGCCAATAACCTTCCGGTGCCGCTTTATGGTTTTTCCAGTTCATCCAATTGAAAGTGGGACCGAAAGTGATGCCAGCCACTATGCGTCTTCCTTCCAAGTCATTGTATGAATCTGTTGTTTGAGAATTTGTTTTTTTTCTTTTGCGGGAGTTATCGTTGGAATAATCTTGAGCAAAAATGCTGGAACAAAAGGCAATTAAACAAATAAGACAGAGAAATTTTTTCATGACATTTGATATTTGTGATGTTAATAATCTAGAATAAAGAAGGTTGTTGGTCGTTGAATTTGACTTTTCCAAGGTGGGCGAAACCTAATTCTGTCACTTCGCGGCCACGCGGGGTTCGCATCAGATATCCCTCTTGAATGAGGAAAGGTTCATACACTTCTTCCAAAGTTCCCCGATCTTCGCCTACAGCAGTAGCGATGGTGGAGATGCCGACAGGTCCGCCTTTGAATTTTTCAACGATAGTGGATAGAATGCGGTTGTCCATTTCATCCAGGCCGTGTTTATCGACATTGAGAGCCGCCAATGCGATTTGTGTGATTTCGTAAGTGATGGTGCCATTACCCTTGATTTGGGCAAAATCCCTGACGCGTCGTAACAGTAAATTGGCAATACGAGGCGTTCCACGACTGCGGCGGGCAATTTCAAATGCGGCATCTTCGTTGATGGGAATATTAAGTATGGAAGCAGAACGTTTTAAAATTTTAGCCAAAGTTTCCGCATCATAATATTGTAATCTTAAATTGATACCAAAACGGGAGCGTAATGGGGCAGTCAATAAACCGGAACGTGTGGTGGCTCCCACCAAGGTAAATGGATTCAATGAGATTTGTACACTGCGGGCATTTGGTCCGCTATCTATCATAATATCAATGCGATAGTCTTCCATTGCAGAATACAGATATTCTTCCACCACGGGAGACAAGCGGTGAATCTCGTCAATAAAAAGCACGTCATTCGGTTCAAGGTTGGTAAGCAGGCCCGCCAATTCTCCGGGTTTATCAATAACAGGACCCGAAGTGACTTTTAGGTTGACTCCCATTTCGTTGGCAATAATGTGGGAGAGCGTGGTTTTTCCTAAGCCTGGAGGACCGTGAAGCAGAACGTGGTCCAACGCTTCCCCGCGGGCTTTTGCCGCCCTTACAAAAACAATGATATTGTCGATGACCTGTTCTTGTCCGTTAAAACTCGCAAAGTCAACAGGCCGAATGGCTTTTTCAAATTCTTTTTCGGCTGCTGAAAGTCTTTCAGAACTGGGATCCAGATGTTGATTCATTGTTTTCTTGTTATTTGATTTTATCCAATCGATTTAATCCTAAAACGGCACCTTCGTAATTAGGTAAAATCTTGAGGGCCATTTCATAATTTTCACGCGATTTTTCATATTCACCCATACATTCGTAGCAAACGCCGAGGTTGCAGTATGCTTCCACGCAGTTTGGCTCCGCTTTAACGGCTCTATTGAACAAAGCGATGGCTTCGTTATATTTATCTTGGTCCACCATATAAACATAACCCAGGTTGTTCAATGCGGGAATATGGTCTTCCTTGAGTTTAAGGACGATTTTGTATTGTTCAATGGCTTGGTCAATTTGTTCTTCGTTTTGGTCGCGTTCTCCCAAGTCTTGTAAAATCTTGCCCAGATTAAAATTGATTTCAATATTGTTGGGATCCGCCTGCAGTGCGTTTTGATAATAGTTGATGGCCATTGGATCCAACTTTTTCTGATAGTAATATCCTAATTCTAAGAATGCCTTGATTTCCGAAGGATTTTGGTCGATACACAACTGAAACATACGCATTGCGCCAATGGTGTCTTGCATTTCTTTCAGGCAGAATCCCCTAATCAAGTGGGCTTTGGGATTGAACTTTTGTTTCTCAACGGCGGCGTCCAAGGCGTTGTTGCATTCTTGGAACATCCTCAGGTGAAAATACAATTCTGCCAATTTCAGTCGGGCCTCGTTGTTGTCGGGTTCTAAGGCGATGGCTCTTTCCAGCATTTCCTCTGTCTGGTCGGTTTCCTTTTCGGCGAAATAAACATCAGACATCAGCACATAGTATTTTGCGTTTTTCTCATCTAATTTCAAACATTCAAAGACGTCGTTTTTAGCTTCTTCAATGAATCCCCGGTTATAATAATAGACGGCTCGGCTGTATCTGGCTTCGGCATTTTTTGGATTTTTATCGATGGCCTTGCATAATTTGGCCAACTCGGGTTCCATTCCGTCGTATTTTTTGTTATTGGTCCCACACGATGTGCAAGCCAGGACAAGAACGATGAGTAAAAACTTGATAATGTGCTTTTTCATAATGGTTTAGGCTGGTTTTATTTTTGTTCGGCAACCGCTTCTCGGATTTGAGTTTCAAGTTGTTCCAATAATTCTGGATTGTCATTCAAAAGTGACTTGACGGAATCTCGTCCTTGAGCAAGTTTGGTGTCGTTGTAAGAAAACCAAGAACCTGATTTCTTGATAATGTTATATTCTACGCCTAAATCGATGATTTCGCCTGTTTTTGAAATGCCTTCACCGAAAAGGATATCAAATTCCGCGGTGCGGAATGGAGGAGCCACTTTGTTTTTCACGACTTTCACTTTCACTCTGTTTCCGGATGCGAGGTCGCCGTCTTTCAACTGCGACATACGGCGGATATCCAAGCGAACGGAAGCATAGAATTTCAGGGCATTACCGCCGGTTGTGGTTTCAGGATTGCCGAACATCACACCGATTTTTTCACGCAATTGGTTGATGAAAATGCAGCAGCAGCCTGTTTTGCTAATGGTAGCAGTAAGTTTTCGCAGGGCTTGAGACATCAAACGTGCCTGTAAACCCATCTTGGAATCGCCCATATCGCCTTCGATTTCGCTTTTCGGGGTTAATGCGGCCACAGAGTCGATGACGATGATGTCGATGGCGCCGGAACGAATCAAATTATCGGCAATTTCAAGGGCTTGTTCCCCATTATCGGGTTGGGAAACCAATAATTCGGCCGTATTCACGCCCAGTTTTTCGGCATAACTGCGGTCAAAGGCGTGTTCCGCGTCAATAAAGGCGGCAATACCACCGGCTTTTTGGGCTTCAGCAATGGCGTGAATGGCTAAGGTGGTCTTACCTGATGATTCAGGTCCGTAAATTTCTATGATTCTTCCTTTTGGCAGACCGTCCACACCTAAGGCCAAGTCTAAAGTCAATGATCCCGTATGAATTACATCAATATCTTCAACAGGGGTGTCGCTTAAGCGCATAATCGCACCTTTGCCAAAGGTTTTTTCCAATTTTTCAAGGGTGGAATTAAGAACTTTTAATTTCTCTTCGTTGATTTTCCCGTTTTCCATAGTAGATTTTTTTCAAATTAAATAAAATACAAAAATACACTTTTTTTCTTTATCGCAAGCATTTACAAGCAGGATTATTATGGCGCCGATTTCCAACTTTTTTTGCCGCGATAATCAGTGCAAAAATACAAAAAAATATAAACGAAAATATAATGAAATGAAAAATATTTTACTTTTTGATTAGTTTTTGCCAGTGAATTTGACAATCCGAACTAATTTTAATTAAATATATGGATGATTTTAAATCGCTAATAGTTAATTTATTACATTGACTTGTCGTGGACCACTGCCGAATGAGTTTGCCGTTGATGTCAAAAATTTCAATAAGATGAGGGGAGTTGTCATCTATTTCAACCTGAACGTCTGTATTGGCAGGATTGGGAAAAATCTTGATTTTATTGATGTTTGTTGGATGAATGTTCGTATGATAGGGTTCACTTCCTTCAAAATAACTAAGTCCTCCCGCAAAATTACCGATTATCATATCAGGATAAGAATCATTATTGATATCTCCAATGGCCACACCAACTCGAATTCCTTCGTTTAGCATAACGCTTGAATTGTTGATTTTTTCGGCCAAGTGGTCGGTTATCAAGTCAAAACTTCCCTCTAAATTATGGTCAATATGGTCGTAAAAGAATAATTTTCCCTGTTCGTTTCCGCAAACCAGTTTGGTTTCGTTGTCCATAGAGAAGAAACACGGGGTGGCAAAACCGAAATAGGAGGCGGTGTAGTTGCGAACATCCACATTACCGAATGTTTCGTTTTGTAATTGAAAGTCAATTTGCTGGTTGGCGGAGGTGTTGTGATAATAATGGATTTGTCCGCGCCGATTTCCAATCAGCAAGTCCAATTTTCCATCGTGGTCGATATCAAAAAGTTGTGGTGCGGCAAAATCTCCGACATCAATATTCAAGAAATTATGAACCGGCTGATTATTCTTTATCAATAGCAGTGTCCCGTCATCGCGGCCGCAAATGATTTCATTTTGTCCGTCATTGTCAATGTCACCGATGGCGGGGTAAAGTGCCTGCAAATTCAGTTCTTTGAGATTAAAAAAATCTGAATTTACCAATTGGAAAGCCGGGTTTGATGCATCTCCAATGTTTTCAAAATAGGCAATGCAGGATGAATAATATGAAGTTAAAAATCCGTTAATGTATTGAGAACTATCGTAATAGCCGTAATTTCCGACAAACAAGTCCAAGAGTCCGTCGTTGTTCCAGTCAAAAAGAACGGGGTAGGCGCCCGAACCCAAGTCAATCATTTCTTCCTGCAAAAATGATGTTGTGTTTAAGTGGTAATCTTGCACGTTTTCGTCATAGTCGTATAACCATACGCTATTGGT
This sequence comes from Bacteroidales bacterium, assembly GCA_045616665.1. GTDB lineage: Bacteria > Bacteroidota > Bacteroidia > Bacteroidales > WCHB1-69 > RUG11690. The sequence continues at coordinate 9,965 of JAZLHE010000077.1, forward strand.
ATTTTGTGATTTGGACAAGGATGGGTCGGCTGGCGAGACAATAAATTCATCATGAGAATCTCCGTCGATGTCAAGGGGTGAAACCAAAGGCATGGAAAACAGGGAAATGGGATTTTCGGCATTGGGAAAATTGGAGTTTTGGTTTACCATCAGGGCTTCTGAGGGGGTGCCTCCATTGGTTAAAAAAATTATTTGAGGAAAATCAATGTCCCCAAGTAATAAATCTTTCACGCCGTCTTGGTTATAATCGATTAATGTCATTGTCGAACCGACGTGGCGCGTTTGATTTCCTGCTTTCTCTTGGCAATAACTGAAAAGGGTGATTTCGTTGTTGTCGGCACCTTCTGAAAATTTACCCCAACATTCATCTTCTAATTTGAAATCCAAATAGCCGCCAACCAAATTGTTTTCTACGGCGTAATTTCTTTGATAATGGACGTATTTCCCTAATACCCAAAAGTTTATAATATCCAAATCTCCATCCCCGTCAATATCGTCAATGGCCAGGTAATCGTCGGGAGACGCATAAATATTGCTGTAGTCGGTGTAGTAAAACGATTGCAGCTGATCACAGGCGAGTTCGAATCGAAGTTCCTGTTCTGAAATATTATGGAATACACGGATGCCGGCGAGTCCGTAGGTAAAAATATCTTTCTTTCCATCGTTGTCATAGTCTTTGAAGATCACCCAGTCGTGTAATTCCGGAAAGAAGCGGCGATATTCGGGATGGTAGGTCCAACGATTGTTTTCTTGGATAAAGGGAAGCAGTCGATTGCCGTTCTTTTCAAAGGCGATGAGGTCTTGTGTTCCGTCAGCGTTCAAATCGAAGGAGTAGAAAGAAAGTCCATTCATACCACCTGCCCAGGCCAGATGAAGGGTGTCGTGTTCTTGAATTACCGGGATGTTTTGATTTCGTTGAAATCCCAAGGGGTAAAAAGCTTGAGCCAAGCAAGCGTTACAACAGAAGAAGGCAGCGAGAAAGTATATCAGGGAAATGTGTTTCATAGCCGGATTTACCTTACGCGTAATCTTTGGCCTTCTCTAATGAAATCGCTGCGGAGTCCGTTGAGTTTTTTAAGGGTGGAAACGTAGGTGTGGTATTTTCTGGCGATGCCGCCCAATGTTTCGCCGCGGCGAACTTTGTGGTAACTTTTTCCTACCGAGCTACTGCTTTTTTTTGCGGCGTCGTTGGCGGTTTTTTCAGCCAGCAAGTTTTGTGAAGTGACAGCGAATCCGCTGGTATAGAGGGTGTCGGTAGCTAAAGTGAAGTTTTCAAAATCAATGATTTTCGTAGGATTGAAATCGTAGCCGAGGTAGCGCGTTTCAAAGTGGAGGTGAGGACCGGTAGAACGTCCGGTACTGCCTCCCAAAGCAATCGTGTCGCCGGCGTGCACCATTTGTCCGGGGTTGACGAGACGCTGGGAAAGGTGGCCGTAATATGTTTCAAGTTTATTGTTGTGTCTGATGACGATGAGTTGACCGTAGCCGCCGGCACCGCTTTTGGAAATTCTCACGATGCCATCAAAAGCAGCAACGACAGGGGTTCCCATCGGGTAGGCCATATCAACGCCGCGGTGCATTCGGCGGCGGCGCCACCCATATTTGGAGTTTACCTTATACGGGGCTGGATGCACATAATGACCCAATACCAGTGTGTCGGCCGGGGCTGTCGTGTGGTGTTTGTAGTGTACTGCGGCAATATTAAAGTCTTCGTATGTGCCAAAACCGGGCATCCACTTGAAATAGAGGAATAGGATGGGGGCGACGTTAATGTCTATTTTGTCGAAATAACCCGATTCAATGGTGTCCAGCATAAAGCCGGCGGTGTCAAATTCAAATTCTTCATCCATTACGGGAACTCCGTCTATGGTATTGAATTTGAGACTGTTATCATCCTGGGCAAAACTGCTGAAAGGAAGACACAAAGTCAAGACACAAAATATAAATAAATGAAATTTCAGTTTCATACTAAATTAATTTGTAAATAATAGAAAAACAGATAATTACGGATTGTAACGCTTGGGCTGTTTCTGTTTTTTGATATAGTAGGTGGTAGAAGTGGAAGTGGTAGTATTCCATTTGGCTTGTTTAACTCTTACGCGTTGGTAATGGGCATTTTTGTGAATGGTTTGTCCGTAATTCTTTTGTGACGAGCAGGAAGAAAATACGATAGCAAACACCGCAAAAATGGTGATTACTAAAAATGATAAATATGTAAACTTGCCCTTTTTCATAATTTTTTTTGGTGTACTATTAAAATGCAAAGATACAAAAAAAATTGCGAAAAAAGGGCGTTTTTCTTCTTTTTTTAGCGAGAAAAAAATGTAAAGTGTTGATTATAAATAAATTATAATATTATTTAGGATACACTTCCAATTTGTATTCTCCGTGGTGGTCGTAAATGAAAATACATTGCAGTTCCGGATGATTTTGCAGGAATTTTTTGCTCTTGTCCATTCCCATTACCATAAAGGCCGTGGCGTATGCGTCTGCCATAACGCAGCGGTCGGCAATGACGGTGACACTGAGTAAATTGCTTTTTTCAGGGCATCCCGTATTCGGATTGATGATGTGGGTATAACGTTGTCCGTTTTCCTCGAAATAATTTCGATAATTGCCGGAAGTGGCCGTTGCCTGGTCGCATAAGTGAAAGGTTTGGGCAGAACGTATTTCTCCGTCACGGGTTTCGGTTGGTTCCTGGACTCCGATGTTCCATTTTTCGTCGTGGTATTTTTTCCCTTTGGCCACAATTTCTCCGCCAATATCGACCAAACAATCCTGATAGCCTTGCGATACTAAAAATTCAGCCACTTTATCTACGGCATAACCCTTTGCCAATGCGTTGAAATCCAATCTTATGGCAGGATTTTCTTTGACGATTTGCTGATTCTTGATACTGATTTTCTGATAACCGACGAGCTGAAGTACGGAATCGATTTGTGTTTGTGTGATGTTAATGTCGCGATTTTCCTTGCCAAAACCCCAAAGATTAACTAGCGGACCGATTGTCATTTCAAATGTGCCGTCGGTTTCCTCGCCGATTTTTTGTGCTATGCTGAAAACTTCAATAAAATCATCATTTAGTATAACGTCTTGATTAGTATTGATTTTTGAAATAATGGAAGAATCATTGAAAATGGAAAAGGTGGCGTTTATTTCGTTCAAAATGGAGTCAACGGAATGTTGCAACTGGAGGTTTTCCTTGCCTTTGTATGTTACGGCGTAATAGGTGCCGAAAGCGTTGCCGTCAATGTGCTGAAATTGCAGGTCGCTACAAGAAGTCATTCCTAACAATAGGACAATTAGATATAAAAAGTTTTTTCGTTTCATTTTGTAAGAAAATTATGGAGCAAAAATAATGAAAAGTTGGACAGATATTTACGCAAAAAGTGAAATATTACTTTTTTGAATAAGTACATTTATATTTTCAATGAATTTTTGAAAAATTAAGTATGAAATTTGATTGAAAATGCGTATTTTTGCAAAAAGTTATTTGTAATAAAAACACAACAAAAACAATTATACAATGAAATCAAGAAGTATCATTTGCGTTTTGGCTTTATCAGCCTTAATTTTAGCGGGTTGCGGGTTGCAGAAAATGGCAAAGCGTTACCCTGAAGTATCAATCACCCTTAATAATCCGGATTTGGAAAACAAAGGCGGAAAAGTGGAATATACCATCAAAGGTACGATTCCACCGAAATATATGAAAAAGAAAGCAGATGTAACTATTCAGCCGACTTTGAAATCAGCCACTGGTGAAGTTATAGGACAGTTGGAACCCATTACTTTGGTGGGAGAAAAATCCAAAGTAAGTGGAGTCACAATTCCTTACAAAGCAGGTGGTACTTTTACAAAGACTGGCAGTTTTGATTACAATGACGCACTTCAAGATGGCGAAATTGTTGCTCAAACCAAGGCGGCGCTTGGAAAGAAAAGTCAGATTTTTTCTCCCGACCGCGTTTTGGGAGACGGCGTTTCCAATACTTCTTCCTTAACCGATATGACACCAAGATTGGCCGACAATGCTGACAACAAAGGCACTTATTTTTTGTTTGGGTCTCATAATTATAAGGAAGAATTTGAAACCGAGACAGGTGTAATTTATTTTGAGGTGAATAGTTCTACGATGAATTGGAACAACAAGCTCAATAAGAGTGAGGAAGCCAAGCAAGCGATTAAAAACCTGGTGGAATTTTTGAATAAAGGTGGCGAAATTCAAAAAGTGATTATTTCCGGCTGGGCTTCTCCAGAAGGTGAGGAATCTAATAACCAAGGTTTATCGGAACGCCGTTTTGAACAAGGTAAAAAGTGGTTTAATGAGCAATACGATAAATACATTAAACAATATTGCAAGGACAATAAAATCAAAGTCAAGGACTTCCAAAAACCAGAATTGGTATTTGAAAACAATGCCAATGGTGAAGACTGGAATGGTTTTGAAGCCGCTATCGAAAAATCCAATATTCCAGAAAGAAATAAGATTTTGAATGTGGTAAGATCCCAACCTAACAATAACCTTCGCGAACAAAGAATCAGGGAAATGACGGATATTTATAATGAAGTAGCCGATCAGATTCTTCCACCTTTGCGTCGTGCCGAAATTTCTCTGGTTTACAAGAAAAACCAATATAATGATCAGGAAATCGCGCAGTTGGCGTTGTCAGATCCTGCAAAATTGAATTTGAACGAAAGACTGTATGCCGCTTCTATGGTAAAGAGTAATGCCACCAAGGCCGATATCTATTCCGCAATCATTAATGACAGTCAATATGAAAATGATTGGAGAGCTTATAATAATTTGGCAGCATTGAGATTGAATGATTATTATACAACGGGTAATGCGGATTATTTAAATGAAGCCAACAACTTGTTAAACAAGGCGGCTGCTATTTCTCCAGACAACGGCATTATTTTAAACAACAAGGCCATTTCCGCTTTCTTTGCAGGCAATATCGCGGAGGCCAAACAATTATTCCAAGATTCTCAAAAAGCTGCCGTAAATCCTGTTAACCAATCATACAACACGGCTATGTTCAAGATTTTGGAAGGTGATTTTGAAGGTGCCAACCAATCCTTGAGCAGTGCAAAATGTGATTACAATACGGCTTTGGCACAAATCTTGAAGAAAGATTATGCTGCAGCAAAGACCACGTTGGAATGTATTGTTGAACCAGATGCTAAAGTGGCTTACCTGAAAGCGATTTTGGCCGCTCGTACTGCTGATGAATTGAGTCTTTATAAGAATTTGGGCATTGCCATTGAAAAGAATGCCAAATATAAAAGCAAGGCAAAAAGAGATGCCGAGTTTAAGAAATACAAGCAAACGACAGAATTTCAAAATTTGGTAAAATAAAAAATCTTGGGGCTGGCTTATCGAAGCCAGCCCTTTTTATCATTCAGGTTTACTTTCTTTGCCATCCAAAGAAAGTAACTAGATATTAAAAGTTATCAATGTGCTGTCCCGTAATTGCAAAAAAGAGAGGGTGACTAAAAAGTAGTCACCCTCTCTTTTTTATCAATTTACACGTTTGATTAGTGCAGGCAGTATCTTACGCCAACGCAAAGAGCCCAATCAAAATAGCTGATGGTTTCTTTGCTGCCGTCAAACAATAAACCATAACCGGGTCTGAAATCTACCTGAAGGGTCATAGGAAAATTAAATTTGTATTCAATACCGCCGATGGCATTCACACCAAATTTGCCACAGTTGGTTCTGGCAAAGCCCCAACCGCGGTTGAGAGAGTTGTCAACAATAGCAACATCATGACAATAACCCAAGCTCAAACCGCCACCAATGAACCAAAGTAAACCACTTTTATTAGTTGTAGATTCATATTCGAGATTCGGATTTACTTCAATAGTTTTTGGGAAAATGGTAGTATTATAACTTGCATTAATACCATTGATACGATAAGCGGCTGGACCCACTGTGAATAATTTGTAGCCGGCATTCAAATCCAAAGCCAAATGGTTGGTAAAGAAGGTCTTGTAGGAAAATGCTTCAAGGGTTCCTACAGTTCCACCTACACTGTGTTTGTAAGGTGCTTGTGCGTTAACAGCCACAGAAAATCCGATGACTAATGTCAACAAAATAATACTGATTTTTTTCATAGTTATAATTTTTAAGTTGTTAATGAATAATCTAAACTGCAAAGGTACTGCTTTAAATTGACGGTTCATTTGTCTTATTTTATTTTTGTACACAACGAAAAGTTAACATCAATCATTTTTATTAATCAAAAAATCATTCAATTTTTGGAGATTAATGACGCAACATTAAAAATTTTCGTATTTTTGCCGTGATGATTTGATGAGAATTTTAGTCCGCTAAAATTCGTGAGGGAAACAGGTGAAAATCCTGTACAGTACCCGCTGCTGTGAGTTTCATCATCCTTTAGGCAAAATGTCACTGTCGGTTAAAAACTGATGGGAAGGCGCCTAAAAAAGGGAAACGAGTCAGAAAACCTGTCAATGATTCAAAAAAGTTGTGATGACCTCGGGAGATAGGCCGACAGAACGATTGACGGGTTACCCTCAAAACTGTTTCCTCCTTTCGAGTTTTTTCACAGAGAGTTATCGGGATTAATAACCAAAAAACTAATACTATGAAAAAAACTCTATCAATTTTAGTGGCTTTTGCACTTTTTCTACCTGTTTTTTCTCAAAATGAGTCTGCTCGTGCCTATATGCTACAGCATTCTACTCCACATCAACGTAATCTTGAAGGTTTTCCATCTTCAGATATTCAATTTTGGGTTGGAAGTGGTACAAACGAAGCCGTCGTTGTGTTTTATTGGTGCCAAGATACTGAAATTGGCTTGGCGTATGGCTATCGCTGGGACGGAAATACAACCATTGGTACGATGCTGAATGCCTTGACTACTGCAGATGAACGCTTGTCCATTGATATGTCGGAAACATTGATTAATACCTACAGCTATACTGATTCAATATATAATTTGTACATTCTTTATGCCGGAAGTTTGACTTACACCTATAATGGAGAGTGGGCCATGGGTCTGGATGATGCTTTAAGCGACGGGGATTTCTTTGAAATGCAGGAATGGGGAAATTGCTCGACACCAGTCAATATTGTGGCAGTGAGTGACCCGCATCATACTCCTGTTGATCCTATTGACCCTGACATTCCCGCAGATACCACTACCTTTGATGGTCCAGTTGGTTCTGAAGACTGCCAGGCAATATATTGCCAAGATTCAAGAATTTTGGCGTGGGCCACTTCTTGTTCCATTACGCGAGGTTATCAAGATATAGCTACAGGCGGCTTATTGGCTTCCTACGGTACTGAAAATGCAGGTGTGGGACCGGCCTCAAATTCTACTTCCGATGCAGTCAGTTTAGGTGACGGTGGCATAGCTGTTCTTACGTTTGACGAACCTATTAGTAACGGCGAAGGTTATGATTTTGCCATTTTTGAAAATTCACTGAATGACTCATTTCTTGAATTGGCGTTTGTGGAGGTCAGCTCCGACGGCATTCATTATTACCGCTTTCCCGCTACTTCAAACACACAAATTGACACGCAAATCAATAATGCAGGAAGCGTAGATGCCCGTCTTATCAATAATTTGGCCGGAAAATACCGTGTTGGTTATGGCACTCCGTTTGATTTGGCCGAATTGCAGGACAGTATCGGACTTGATGTCAATAACATTACGCACGTTAAATTGATTGATGTGGTGGGAAGTATCAACCCGCAATACGGCAGTCGCGACAAGAATGGCCGCTTAATCAATGATCCTTATCCGACTCCTTTTGCGTCAGGAGGTTTTGACCTGTCTGGCGTGGCTGTTCTGCATCATAATTATACCGATAACATCGCATCGATCAATGCTCAAAATTTAATGGTGTATCCGAATCCCTGTCAAAATCAATTCATAATTCAAGGACAAAATGGGAAAACCGCTGTATTATACAATACCTTTGGTCAAGAATTACGACACGAAATAATCAATAATGATAATTATCAGTTTGATATTCACGATTTTGCAAACGGATTCTACATTCTTCAAATTAATCATCAAAGTATCAAAATCATTAAAAAATAAATAGGTTGAAACGACTGGCGTGTGTTTTTTTGCTTTTGTTTTTTTCACTTTCTATGCTGATGGCACAGAAAGACAGTACGCGTCGTCAAAATTTGCAGGAAGTTGAAATTGTGGGTAAGGAACGAGCTTTGGAATCATCCGCCCCGACTCAGGTCATTAGAAGTCAGGACCTTAAAACCCTGCCCACACTTCAACTGTCCGATGCGCTCAAATTTCTGTCTGGAATTGTAATCAGGGATTATGGCGGGATTGGCGGAATGAAAACCATTTCCGTTCGTGGACTCGGCGCGCAACACACGGGCGTTGCCTACGACGGCATTTCCCTTACCGACTGCCAAACCGGTCAAATCGACTTGGGCAGAATTTCTACCGATAATGTGAAATCTATCGCACTACAATCGGGTCGCGAAGAAGACGTTTTTGTGCCTGCAAGATTGTTTTCTTCTGCAAGCGTAATTAATATTGTCACTACAGAACCAACTTTTAAATATAAAAAGCCCATTAACATCAATTTTTCTTTTATTGGAGGTTCTTTCGGACTTATTAATCCTTATTTTTTATTAGAAAACAGAATAAAAAGACAAAAAAAAGAGGACGATTCCTATTATTCGTGGTCTATAAAGGTCAATTATCTTCAATCTGATGGAAATTATCCTTTTGATTTACATTACGGAAATCGCCTCAATGACAGCATATCTCGTGAAAAACGCGGTAATTCTGATGTGAAGAATCTTAATGGAGAAGTTAATTTTTATGCCCACTTCAACCAGCATTCCAAATTGACGGCAAAAGTGTATTATTATTGGTCAAAGCGTGGTCTTCCGGGAGCCGTTATTTACTATAATACCAATTCTGCGCAGCGATTGAATAATCAAAATGCCTTTGCCCAAGTGCACTACGAAAATGCTTTCACGCCGAAAATAGCTTATCAGGTAAATGCTAAATTCAATTACGATCAAACGCAATACCTTGATCCAGATTATCATAATGCGGAAGGAAAATTAGACAATCGTTACATTCAGCGGGAATATTATTTATCCAACAGTGTTCATTACCAGCCTTTCAAGCCTTGGTCTATTGTTCTTTCTAATGACTTGTTTTACAATAATATGGATGCAAATTTGGTGAATTTTGCCAAGCCCCAACGCTTCAACTGCCTAACTGTCTTGGCTACGACGTTTACATCGCCATATATTAATGTGAGTGCAAATTTATTGCACACATACGTAATGAATGCCGTTGAAAAAGGGGAAGCGGCCAAAAATCAAAGCCATTGGTCGCCATCAGCGGGAATTGCCATCAAACCACTAGGAAATAATCATTTGATAATGAGAATGTTCTATAAGAATATTTTCAGAATGCCTTCTTTCAATGACTTATATTATCAAGAGGTGGGCAATCTGAATCTCAAACCGGAAAATACTCATCAATTGGACTTTGGAATCAGCTATGATGACTCTTGGATAGGTAGGATTTCTCTTTCGGCTTCAGCAGATGCTTATTACAACATAGTCAATGATAAAATTATAGCTATTCCCAATAAAAATATTTTTGTGTGGTCGATGTTGAATTACGGGAAAGTTAATATTTTGGGTACAGATTTGAGTTTTAATTTTTCATATCGGATTATTAAGGAAGTTAAGATCGGTGTGATGGGAAGCTATTCTTTCCAGCGGGCGTTGGATATGACCAATCCTGAGTCGAAAACTTATAAAAATCAGATTCCATATACGCCGTTGCATTCGGGTTCAGCCGCTGTGAATTTGGAAACGAAGTGGTTTTCTATTGGTTATTCTATTTTAATTTCGGGAGAACGCTATGCTTTAGGTCAAAACATTGAAGAAAACCGCTTAAAACCCTACACGGATCAAAGCATTTTTATTGCGCACGATTTCAATATCAAGAATAAAGTTGTATTGGGATTGAAAGCGGAGATGTTGAATTTGGCAAATGAGCAGTATGAAATTATCAAAAATTATCCGATGCAGGGACGTAGTTTCAGAATAAAACTGATATTGAAATATTGAAAATGCCACTCTTTCGAATGGCATTTTCAATATGAAATAAGTTGAAATTATTCTTCTGGAGCAAACATCGGATCCCAAGGCGGGAGTACAATGGGTTTTTGCTGGGTCATTTTCAGGATTTTAGCGGGAATATATTTTTCTTCCACCACCACGCGGAACATATATTCGTTAAACCATTCATTCGTCATAATGAGGAAACCGTTATGGCCGTATGAACTGCCCCAACTGTTTTCCACCATCCATTTTTTAGGATTTCCGTTGGCATCTAAATCTACGGCGCAAAGGGTCATCGCGTGAGAGGAACCGCTGGCAAAAGTGGCAACTCTTTCTTTTTTAGTCATATTGAATTCCGTGCCGAACAAAGAAGCGTAATCATAATTGTTGATGTCGAGCCAACCATTGTCGCGATTCAGGAATTTGCCCACATCGCAGGAAAAATACATCATTGTGCTGTCTTTGATGGAAGCAATGGCTATCGGAGCAATATCTTCCATAGGCAAGTTCAGATAAACCCAATTTTTACCATCATATACGTGACGATCGTACTCTATTTCATATACTTTATAATATTCGCGAGTGGGGTCGTTCATAATCATATAGTATTTGGAAAAATCTTCGTCAACGAATTTCTTGAAGAAAGACTGCGGCGTATAGGTTTCGGTTGAAACCGGTTTTCCGGAGGCATCGCGTTGAGTCCAGGTAAATTCTGTTGGTGGTTCGCCGATAGTCATCGCCAAAATGCGATAAATGATCTGCAGCATTTCGGTTTTGCGATTTTGCAGCATTTCTTCTGTCACACTCTTATTTTGCGTCATTTTGCGCAATTCAAGTCCGTATTCGCGCAACTTGAGCGATAAAATATTAGACATTCTTGAAGTATTGTTGCTGCTGAAAGTTTCAGGCATGGCATCTTTGGGGACAATGCCGTATTTGCTGACCAAATCAGCCACGCCCGTGAATTGTCCTCCATCACTGATAGGATTCTTAAACAGCCATTCCACGGTTTTACTGTCCATGGCTTCTGTACGATGGTCCAGGATGGCTTGTAAAAACAAGTTGGATTTTTCGAGTTGGTCCCAGAAGAAGGTGTATGCTTGGGAGAATTGGAAGTCATTTGGCAGATTGTGTTTGGCAATGGCCTTTGAGCGCATTACATTCATTCCCGTGAACATCCAACAGCGGCCCGATGATTTCTGGTCGGTGACGGCTTTTGAGTTTACTTTATTTGAAAAATAGTCGTCAAAAGCGGTACTGTTGTCGGCATTGGCGGCCAACTTGTTGATGTCGTTGCCGACAATGGCGTTGCGCAGTGCCTTGTTGGCTGGTGTATTGGGGTATCCGGCTTTGATTTTAGTCAGCATTTCGGAAGAAATTCCACCATTATTCTGTGCATTTAATCCGATAACGCAAAGGGCTGAAACAATAAGTAAAAAGATTTTTTTCATTATGGATGTTTTTAAGTGAATTCTTTTGCAAAGATACGTTTTTATAAGGAACCTCGCATAATTTTGTCGTAATTTCTTCCGATACAATTCCACAAAGAAAAGCAAGTCGTTTCATCTGTTGATCTTTATTCAGCAAAAATACAAAAAAAGGGCGAATGCATTATCGCCCTTTGGCCTGTTAGAATGGAAGATCGTCCGTTTCGGTTGAGGCATCTGCTTCTGAATAAGTGTTTTCAGGAGGAGTTGGAGGAACGACACCAGTAGTTGCGTTGGTAACCTTTTGTTCTGCATTATCGTTCTTAGTGCCCAACATGGTAAAGGTTGAGGCTTCGATTTCGGTAATGTATCTTTTGGTTCCGTTTTCTTCCCAACTGCGGGTGCGAAGTTTACCTTCAAGATAGATTTGTTTGCCTTTGGTTAAATACTTTTCTGCGATTTCCGCCAGATTTCGCCAACATACAATATTGTGCCATTCAGTAAATTCCGAACGATTTCCGTCTTTGTCTTTTCTCGTTTCGGAAGTTGCGATGGTGAAACTCGCCTTCTTTGAACCATTTTCAAATGTGCGGATTTCCGGGTCTCTGCCCAAATTTCCCACTAAGATTACTTTGTTTATTCCAGACATATCGTTTAATTTTTAAGTTTGATGCAAAAATACAAAAAGTATTTGAATCAGCATCGAATGTTGATAACTTTTTATTATTATTTTAGAAAAAATAATTTATCTCCTCTTTGGTTTGTACCCTGATTCATTTAAAATTACTTGAGAATCAGTAATTTTCATTAATTCTGCCAGACTGACATCAGGATTATTTTCCATATAGTGTTGTACGATTTTCCAGCCAATAAACACACCCATTCTTCCGGGGGATATGTTATTAAATGGTTTTGTGAAGGGCGTATCATCGGTAAATTGGCGAATGGTTTCATTTTGTTTTGAAAACAACAGGTCTTTTTCGATAATATATCCCCACACTTGGCCTTGGTTGGCAACGGCCCATTCGTATTTTTCCGGAGTATAAGCTATGATGTCTTGTTCTTCTTTATCAGGAAAAAGCATTTCTGTAAAATACATCCTTTTGCCTTCGTATATCATATAATCAAGCAGAGAAACCAGACTTTTGTCAGGCAGATGTTTGTAAACCAAAGATTTAATAATGCAGTCCTGTGCAATATATTTTTTTTCGCAACGTTGACTCACGAAAATAGGCATTCCCACTTGACCATAATATTTATAATCCTTACCTAAATACATATCTAAATTGATATAGATATCATTATCATAACCATAAACCGTTGGCATTTCTATGTTGAGGCCGGGCACGACGCTGTAAAAATCAGGTACGGATTCGTTCGGAAAATAGCTCAGGTAATATCCCAATGCTGTATTTAATTCAGATTCAACATCTTTGAGGTCGGGATAAGTTTTTTGAACGTCGTTGTAAATTTCAACGATAATCGGATCGGAGAGGTAGGCCTGAAGTTGTTCCAGCATTTGAGGATCTTCCCAAACGCCTTTTTCAATCAGCATTTCCGGATATTGTGTGGAAAGTTTTTCCAATTCAGTTGCCAGATGTTTTTTATCAATGGAAAACAGGTCCTTTTCGTAGCGATGGATATGGATGTCTTGTCGTTCCACCTTATTGATTGTCGTTTTCGCAACATCAAATTTGCGGCTGTTTTCTGAAGAATTCAGGTTGTGAAAATGCCAAATCAGAATGCCCGTGATAATTAGCACAAGCATTCCGATGATGGTAATAAAAACAAATTTCTTTTTCATGGCTACTCAATTCCTGCCACGTGTTTCATAAATTGAATTCTAAAATAGGAATGAGGATCTTCAACTTTGTCGAAACCCATTTTGCCTTGGAATTCCTTGACGGAGGAAAAGTTGTGTTTTTCCATCCAGTCCTTCATTTCGCTCAACATAACCGCGCCATATTCAATGCCGTTCTTGTAGAAGACGGAAACGGCCTGAACGCTATTGGCTCCGGCCAGCAGCAATTTGATGAGGCCTTTGCTGTTATGAACGCCGGTGGTGGCGGACAAGTCGCAACGTAATTTGCTGCTCAAAAGTCCGGTCCAGCGCAGTGTGTTGCTCAGTTCCGATTCGTGACCGTCCATACCGGTAGAAGAAAATTCCATTTTGTCAATATTGATATCGGGTGCGTAAAAGCGATTGAAAATGACCAAAGAACTAATACCGGTATAGGATAATTGCTGCAAAGCGTGCGCCATATCGGTGAAATAGGTGGAAATTTTCAAACCGAATGGAATATCAATGGTTTTTTTAAGATTTTCGATTAATTCCAAATAAGATTTCATATACGCATCCGCATCTTTCTCCAAATCGGTTGGAAGAATAAAGTAGTTGATTTCCAATGCTTTGGCACCAGCTTCTTCAATCATTTTGGCATATTTTGTCCAACCGGAAGTTGTGGCGCAGTTGATACTGGCAATAACGGGAATCGACAGGGTGTGGGTGGCTGTGTGGATCAATTCCAGATATTTGTATGCGGAAGCCATTTCCTGGTATTGAGCCATATAATCGTATGCCTGTTTGTACATAGAGGCATCGTCGTTGTTGAGGATGGAATTGACATCGTTTCTAATTTCCTCTTCAAAAATAGACTTTAAGGTTACGGCACCGAAACCGCATTCTTCAGCCTTTTTCAAATTTGACAAATCTTTTGTCAGTCCGCAACTGCCTAAAATCAAAGGGCTGCACAAGTTAAAGCCCATATATTTTGTTGAAAGATCAATCATAATTTATTGTTTTTTATTGATTACTATTTAAGGTTTAAGGCAAAGTCAAAAGTACTTTCGGGTTGAATTTCGCGCGGTTCCTGACCGAACTTAAGCACGCGCATTGGGCGTTCTCCCTTCAATGTAATGCGGTCGTTTTCTACCCACAGAGCGGTTGCTTCTCGCAATCCGGCAACGGTAATTTGTTGATTGACAGCCAAAAATTCTTCAATACGCACTTGGCGTGTTTCACCGCCGTGGCGGATGGCATCGTTGACGTTTTCTGGATAGGGATCCACATAATGCGGATTAATTTGGAAAGGCACGAAGTCGAAGCATTGGAAACTTTCGGGCATCACCACGGGCATATCGTTGGTGGTGCGCAAAGTAGGGCAAGCCACGTTGGAACCTGCGCTCCATCCTAAGAATGGCGTGCCTTCCAAAACTTTCCGACGCACAGGTTCTATCAATTTATATTTATGAAGTTCAGCAACCAAATGGAAAGTGTTGCCGCCACCCACCATAATCACATCAGCATTGTTGACAGCCTCAATGGGGCATTTTGCTGTATGAATGGAAGCTACGTTAAACCCAAAATCCTTGAAAACATTTTGAACGCGTTCGGTATAGGCATCATAGCTTTCAGGATAGGCTTTTCCACCGATATTAATGCCTGCGTAAGGGAAAAAGAGAATATTTTTCTTTTCGTTTTTCAGGAATTCGGCAATCAAAGGCATACACCATCCTAAATATTTTTCTTTATAATTTGTTGAATTACTGATTAATAGGAGTTTCATTTGATATTATTTTTAATGATTAATTTCAATGCACAAAAAAAGAGCATACAATAAAAATGCAAATCTACGCAAAATTATTGAATTACACGCCGACGCAGAAAAATTTTACATTTTTTCTTAGTACATGACATTTTTTTAAAGAAGACGCTCAGCGTGTCGGATAATTGTTTATTTTTGCATTCGTGATAGGTATTCATAGAGCCTGAAATGTGGTAGTTTTTTGCTCCTAAATTACTGAATATCAATCACTTTATCAAAGAAACAACAAAAAAGTCACCAACAAATTTTGTTGATAACTATCTGTATAACAACAAATCAGATGGAAATTCCAAATTTTTGTCATGTACTAAGGTTGAAATAGTTATATTTGCCAAATTGTGTATATTGTTGATAAAAGACATAAATTATTGTAAATTAAAATATTAAATAATGAAAAGACTTCTATTATGCGTGATTTTCGCACTGTTTTTACTCCCATTGGCAGTAATGGGTCAGTGTGGAACCGACAACCTGACAGCCCAGGATGCGGAAGGTCACACCTTCACTTCCGTGAAAGTGGGTTCCCACTGCTGGCTGAAACCCAACCTTTCGGTCAAGCTGGACAGCAGCAAAATCTACAAGTCGGAGATGTATCCCGACACCAATGCCAACCTTGCCACTTTCGGCCGTTTGTACAACTGGTACACTGCCATGAACGTGCAGCCGGGACAAAGCCCCGTTGTCGGCGAACACGGCTTTGTACAGGGTATCTGCCCCGAGGGCTGGCACCTTCCCAATGAAGTTGAATCCCGCGAACTGATGAACTACGACGCCAAAACGCTGCATGCCACAGAGCATTGGCTCATACCCGGTACCAACACCACCGGCTTCACCATGCTTCCCGGCGGCTACTACAATAAGCAGAAGGACTATGGCGAAAATTTGGGCGGCGACTGCTATATGTGGTCCGCGCAGAGTCTGGATCCCTCCAACCCGACCGTGATCTGGTCCGACTGCCACTGTGAATATTTCTTGGTAAGCAGGGCTTCGGCTGTCAATGGTATGTCGGTCCGCTGTGTCTATAAAATATACCAGGGTAAGGTAACTACCGACTCCGCAACGAATATTACCAAAAATTCCGCCACACTTTATGGCACGGTGGCCTTCAGCGGCTACGACGAATCTTACGAACGCGGCTTCTCTTATGGCACCGACCCCGAAAACCTGGACCAGTGGATCGTGGAAAACCCCGCAGCCTCTGAGGAGACAACCCCTTTCAATAAAGAAATCACGGGCTTGACCGTTGCTACCAAGTACTACTACCAGGCATATATCGTCAACGATTTCGACACCGCCTGGGGCGAAATAAAGGACTTCACCACGCTGAAAATGGAGGTTACCACCGACAGTGCCAACCATATCACTCATTATGAAGCCACTTTGCACGGCAACTTAATCCACTCGGGTTACACCAGCGTGAATGTTGGTTTCAAATACGGCACAAGCGAAGACGCGCTGACTTCCGTTGTTGCTAACGCAAATCCAATGACCGCTATCGGCAAGTTCCACTGCGACATTACCGGTCTTACCGCCAATACACAGTATTATTTCAAGACCTTTGCCGCCAGCGGCACCGACACGGTGTATGGCGAGGTGAAGGATTTCACCACGACGAGATCTTCGTTCACCTGCGGCACCTCCAAGGTGAAGGACGTTGACAACAACGAATACAACACGGTGCAAATCGGAAACCAGTGCTGGATGGCGGAAAATTTGAGAACCACCAAGAAGCCCAACAGTGTAGCCATTACGGAAGGGATGTGGAAACCCGGCTCAAATCCGGTGGAAACCTACGGCCGCCTCTATTCCTGGACAACCATGATGAACGGAGCCACCTCCAGCGAGGCCAACCCGAGCGGGGTGCAGGGCATTTGTCCAAATGGCTGGCACGTGCCGAGCGATGCGGAGTGGATGCAGCTGACCTATTACGTGTGTAATAGTACAAATCCCGATTACAAGTGCACTGGCTGCTCATCTTCACAATCCCCGGAACGTATAGCCAAGGCGTTGGCCTCCGCCACGGGGTGGAAAAGCGACAATACCAACTGTTGTGCCGTCGGCAACGCCCAAGCCTCCAACAACGCCACGGGCTTTTCTGCTGTTCCTGCGGGCGACTACTACGGCGGCACCTACAACGATTTCGGCAGCATCGCGTACTTTTGGTCGGCTACCCAGGGCAGTTACGGCAGTGCCTACCGCCGCGGCTTGGACTACGACTACGCCTACGTGGGCAGGTACAACGCCTCTAAGAGCGAAGGATACAGTGTCCGGTGTCTTCGCAACCCGGAAGCATTGATGGTTACCGTCACCTTCCAGCCCAACGGCGCGATGGGCACGATGGAAAGCCAGAGTGTGACCAGCGGCGTTGCCACCCAACTCAAGGCCAATGCCTTCAACCGTGACAACGCACCCGAAAAGGACCGCAACTGGGCATTCATCGGCTGGAACACCAAGGCCGACGGCACCGGCGTTAGCTTTGCCAATCAAGCCAATGTCACCTTCGACAGCGATACCACCCTCTACGCCCAATGGCACACCTGGTGCACGGGTACGCCAAAAACTTCCGTGAATGAATTTGGAACTTCTCGCATCGATTCCTTGAAGGACGTTGACAACAATAAATACACCGTTGTCCAAATCGGCAACCAGTGCTGGATGAAGCAGAATTTGAGAACGGCAAATGTGAACGACAAAGGCACTGTTTACACAAATGATGCTGATGGGTATAATGTGAATATCTATGGTCGTCTTTATGATTGGGCAGCTGCAATGCAGGTCGCAGGTGCTAATGAAAAAAAGATAGATGTTGAGTTACCGCATCAGGGCATCTGTCCTACCGGCTGGCACGTGCCGAGTGATGCGGAGTTGGACACGCTGACAACTTACGTGAACAAAGAAGCAAATGGGTACAGATGTAATGGTTACAAAAATATTGCCAATGCATTGTCCGCAGCTATGGGGTGGGATAATCGTGAAATACAAGGTTGCTATGCAGGAAGTAACAGTATCACAAGGAACCTCACTGGTTTTTCGGCTGTTCCTGCCGGCTACCACCAAAACAGCACTTTCTCAGAGTTCGGCAGCTACGCTGGCTTTTGGAGTACCACCCAGAACGACGATGTCAAAAATGCTGAATATTTGGAGCTGGACAGCCACACTTCTGGCGTGACCCTATTTGAGCTCTTTAAGACAGATGGTCATTCCGTCCGGTGTCTTCGCAACCCGGAAGCATTGATGGTTATCGTTACCTTCCAGCCCAACGGCGCAGTGGGTACGATGGAAAGCCAGAGTGTGACCAGCGGCGTTGCCACCCAACTCAATGCCAATGCCTTCAACCGTGCCACCGCACCCGAAACTGACCGCAACTGGGCGTTCATCGGCTGGAACACCAAGGCCGACGGCACCGGCGTTAGCTTTGCC
>JAZLHE010000078.1:0-15926 GCA_045616665.1 Bacteroidales bacterium
CATTGACCATGCCGTTTTTCTTCGTTATTGGGCTGCCGCAGTGAATGCATTTTTTTTATTCATAACCTTTAAACGCACCCAACCCATAGTTATTACTATGCTTTCGCAAGATTTTAGCCTAATTTTTGTCTATTAGCCCAAAAAATCGGAACTTTTTGTTGGTAAAAATACAATTCTGTTCGTAGCATTTTTGGAGACTTTTATTCCTATTTTGGAAGAAAAAACAATTTGAAAACGCAATTTTCAAGTAGAAGATAACAGAATAAAAGCAGAATTTAGGACTAAAAAAATGGACTAAATTCTGCTTTTTAGGCTATGATACAAACCATTTTTCTCACTCCGAAGAGCAGGTATAATGTTGTGATTTTTAATATTTTACACAGAGTCTGTTTATATCATTCTGCAAAAATACAAATTTTGAAAGCAACTCACAACCATCGTCTCGGCGGTTTCCTGCGCCTGCCGGTTTATATCATTCTGCAAAAATACAAATTTTGAAAGCAACTCACAACATTAATTCTAGCTTTGTCATTTTAAATTGGTTTATATCATTCTGCAAAAATACAAATTTTGAAAGCAACTCACAACCGCAATGCCACTGGCGTCACTATTGTAAATGTTTATATCATTCTGCAAAAATACAAATTTTGAAAGCAACTCACAACTCGCATTTCGGCAGCCTTTGAATTTTTCTTGTTTATATCATTCTGCAAAAATACAAATTTTGAAAGCAACTCACAACGAGGCCGTTGGAATTATAATGAATCGTGACGTTTATATCATTCTGCAAAAATACAAATTTTGAAAGCAACTCACAACACCTCGGTTAGGTTGTTCTCCGTCATGAGGGTTTATATCATTCTGCAAAAATACAAATTTTGAAAGCAACTCACAACAATTGTTGTTAACTGTCATTTACAGGTACAGTTTATATCATTCTGCAAAAATACAAATTTTGAAAGCAACTCACAACAATCTTCATCACGAAAATATTCTTTCCAAAGTTTATATCATTCTGCAAAAATACAAATTTTGAAAGCAACTCACAACGACGCGTTGCTGGCAAAGGTTGCGTAATATGTTTATATCATTCTGCAAAAATACAAATTTTGAAAGCAACTCACAACAAAGGCGATGGCGGAAATAGAAGAGGACGCGTTTATATCATTCTGCAAAAATACAAATTTTGAAAGCAACTCACAACGGAAACGGTCATGTTGAAGTATTTCTCGCGTTTATATCATTCTGCAAAAATACAAATTTTGAAAGCAACTCACAACATCTCTCTCTTGTTATTCCCTCCTTATTCCGTTTATATCATTCTGCAAAAATACAAATTTTGAAAGCAACTCACAACGACCTTACGAACGAATTGTCCTTTCTGAATGTTTATATCATTCTGCAAAAATACAAATTTTGAAAGCAACTCACAACGCATAATAATCATTTGAGAAATAATAAATGTTTATATCATTCTGCAAAAATACAAATTTTGAAAGCAACTCACAACATGTAATGCTATCCATATTGTAACCTTTTAGTTTATATCATTCTGCAAAAATACAAATTTTGAAAGCAACTCACAACGTCAAAATATTTCCTTCCAATTCCGATTTAGTTTATATCATTCTGCAAAAATACAAATTTTGAAAGCAACTCACAACAACAAATGTTCTCTGTCTATATCCCTTGTGGTTTATATCATTCTGCAAAAATACAAATTTTGAAAGCAACTCACAACGGTACAGTCCTGCAAACCGGCGAAAGTCTCGTTTATATCATTCTGCAAAAATACAAATTTTGAAAGCAACTCACAACCAAACCAGGAGGAATCTTTTGGGCGTTTTCGTTTATATCATTCTGCAAAAATACAAATTTTGAAAGCAACTCACAACACGCCTTTGAAAAATATGAAAAGGAAAATGTTTATATCATTCTGCAAAAATACAAATTTTGAAAGCAACTCACAACTTTCCGACAATCCAGCCCACGCTGTCGAAGGTTTATATCATTCTGCAAAAATACAAATCATAGAGCTTGAAATACGGTTGCTTTTTGCTTCTAAATTACTGAATATCAATCACTTTATCAAGAAAACAACGGAAAAGTCACCAACAAATTTTGTTGATAACCATCTGAATAACAATAAATTAGATAGAAATTTCAAATTTTGTCATGTACTAAGCGCAGATGTAAGCAGTTTCGCCAATGAATATACGCTTCTCGGGAAGAAAAATCCTTTCAAACGAGGTATCGCACGAGCTTTGCTATTTTCACGTTACAACAAGATTTCCGTTACCGCTGACGGCAAGAAATTAGGGAATCGCCTACTGCTCTGCATATTGGCAAACGGTCGAATTTATGGCGACGGTATGTTATGCGCCCCAAAAGCGACTATGACGGATGGACTTATTGATGTTGTCTTTTTACGACCGATGCTGCTATGGCGTTTTCTCGGTTCGCTACCCACCTACTTCCGCAGAGAACATCTGGAAAGCCTTTGGTTTAAGCATAAAATCATTTACTGCCAAGCCAAACACATCAACATCGAATCCAAGGGAAATCTTATCAACATTGGTCTTGACGGCGAAGTTGTGCCTGGAACCAAATTCTCGGTGGATATCCTGCCCAAAGCCATCAATTTCAGATTACCTAAGTTAAAAGCTCCAGCATCTGAACACTAAGATACGCCATTTCTAAAGAGAAATTTGCATTCTTTCATAAATCATCAACCCTTATCTCGCCACCAAGCCACCATCGACAAGGTAGTGTCCACCGGTGCAAATTGTCAAATGACACCCAACACTACGCTTCCAAAACAAGAGTTCCAAAAAATTCTGGACAGTGGAAAAGTGGCTGAGGAAGGTCTATGGGTTGCCAACTGACGAAGTGCGGAGTTTTGGTTTTATCGGCGCATTTGTAAAAATTTGCTTTCAGCGAAAGCGGAAATTCAACAAAATCTGGACAAACCAAGTATAACGGGATGGAAATTGACACCTTCCAGGTAAAAACACCATCTTTTTCGTCAATTCTTTCTTTTTTCAGCGAAGAAAACCTGCGAATCTGCCGCATTTCTTCCGAACTCAGCAGTTCAACTCCTTCATTTTGTCCCAAACGTCTTGCAGCCGTCATCGTTCCTATGCAATTGACTTCAAAATTCATATAAAACGGTTTTTCAGGATTCTGGCAGAAAAACTCCACACACGAATCTTCCCAAACCGACTGATGGTCTTCTACCGCCAAGGCCTTCAATTGTCTGCCTTTTACACAAAACAAGAGGTGCAAGTTCTGCCTGTCGTGCGCCACAAAAACCTTTGTTTCTGGACAATCGGGATATTCCCTCGGCCAATTTACCCGGTCAACATTCAATGACGCGCCCTCGTGAGGCAATCTCTCGACCACTTCTTCAATGGTCAAGCCAAGCAAACTTTTTCGACAAGGGATAGACAACACTTTCATTTTCAATATTTTTCAACGATATTTCGCATTGCATCCGCCAGTCGTTCCTGTTCTTGCAGCAAACGAAATTGCGCCTGCGTGCGAACCCAATTATGTTCAGGATATAGTATTTTATAATAGGTGTCGCCATTCAAAAAATCGGTCAAAAAGCGGACGGTCTGCATATAGGTCATCAACCTGCATCCGTATGGCAAGAGCTGTTTTTCCAATGCGGTCAAAAAGCTTGCCTTTTCAAGATAGCCCTTGGTGTATGCCTCAAAAACACCCAAATCGACTTGTATTTTATCCAAATCCGACTCATCTTCCGCGGCCTTATTGGCGGCGGTACGCATAAAATCCCCGAAATCAGAAAAGACAAAACCGGGCATTACCGTGTCCAAATCGACAATACACAAGGGTTTTCCGTCCTGATCAAAAAGCATATTGTTAACCTTGGTGTCACAATGGTTGATGCGCTTTACAAGTTTGCCTTCCCGAAACAGTCGCTGAGCCAAACACATATCATCTTCACGTTGTCTAATTTCATCCAAAACAGACCGACATTGCCCCACCCTTCCCGCACAATCGCGGTTTACGGCATCGCCCAATTGCTGAAGACGAAATTCCAAATTATGAAAATCAGGAATGGTTTCGCACAATTGTTCCAACGGGAAATCTGCCAATTGGCATTGAAATTCGCCAAAGGCCCTACCGGCCAAATAGGCGGAATGTTCATCCACCTGGTCGTGCGAAATGGCATTTTCAATGAGGACATACATTCGCCAATAATCACCCCCAGGCGTTTTCCAATACAATTTTCCATCTTTCGTCGGCACCAATTGGAGCACTCGGTGGGCAATTTCGGATGAAGAACAGCCATTTTCGAGCAATTTGTGCCGAATATGGTCAGTTATCAGCTGAATATTTTGCTGAAGTCCATCAATATTTTCAAAAATATGGTGATTAATACGTTGTAAAAAATAGGAAATTCCGTTTGGAACCTTTGTTTTCAGGATAAAACTGTCATTAATAAAGCCTATTTTTAATGGCTGGGGTTCTTCTACATCATTTTGAAGATCAAACTGGGCAATAATATCATTCATAAAAAAATCTGAAATTAGAATTGAATTTCGTACAATTCGGTTTTTCGTTTAGCATATCGTTGACGAGCTTTTTCAATAGACTCCTCATCAAATTTCACGCGACCAATTTTACAGGACAAGCCGGAGATTTTTCCCGCCCTTCTATTCAGATAAGGTGTTGGTTTGCCAGGATTTCGCTTTAATGGTGCGGGATAGCAGGCGGTAATCAACGCACACTGGTGCTGGTTCAAATTCTCAGCACTTCTATGAAAATAATGTTGGGCAGCGGCTTCAGCGCCGTAAATGCCATCGCCCATTTCAATCACATTCAAATACACCTCCATAATGCGTTCCTTACTCCAAAAAGTCTCGATAAGAAAGGTGAAATAGACCTCTCCCGCCTTGCGCACCCAAGAATGGCCAGACCACAAAAACACATTTTTCGCCGTCTGTTGCGAAATGGTACTTGCCCCTCTATTGCTTTTCCCCTTTTTGTGTTCATTAATGGCTTTCTGTACAGCACCCCAGTCAAAACCCCTGTGGGCCAAGAAATTATTGTCTTCCGCCGCCACCGCGCAATCCACCATATAATGTGAAATATGATCCAAGTCGCACCATTCTTTTTCAACAGGTGTTCCATTTTGAATTTTCCGAATCACCATCAACGGGGTGAACGGCGGATTAATCCAGCGGTAAGCAAGGGGCAAAGCAATACTGATGATAAATAATATCAGAATGATTCTGCCTAAGATCTTCCAAAATTTATGAGAAGATGCGGAAGATGATTCTTTTTTCGATTTTTTCTTTGTTTGGGCCATTAGTCAAGAATTTAACGCAAGCTTTTCGAGTATATTTTTTTGATTTTTCAAAAATGATTTAACATATTGAATCCGAATACTTTATACCAAGGAGCGGATGGCTTCTTCTTCTGTTCCGGGGAGCAAGGCAACAGGTGGAATGTCAATCAGGGTATAAGCCCCGAACTGGCTGTTTTGGCACAAGCGATAAGCCGCGCGGGCGCACGACACCATCATCTGCCCCGTCAAGGCGGGATTATTGATTTCCATATTGAATTCGAAGCGCTGATTATGGGTAATTCCACTCACGCCGGAACGCACCAGGTTGACTCCGTGAGCCACATTGTTCAAGGCATCGACCGACGGAACCTGAATGACGTGGGTTTCGTCATTCACAAAATAATCATCGGCTTTCACGGCTTTTTCGATGGCGGCGAAATCAGCGTTGTCTTCCAATTCCACATACACCATCCGGCGATGGATTCCCGTACCCAAGGGAATCGTCATTGACAAGGCATCGCGAACGCCGGGCATTGCCTTTACCACCACGGAATGTCCCATAGAACGTCCCGGTCCGAAATTGGTATAGGTAACACCTTTAGGGGAAACAGCCTGCAACACCGCGCGAATCACAGAGTCTGAACCGGGATCCCAACCCGCGGAAATGACACTAACGGCCTTATGTTCCCGAGCCACCGGCATCAACTGTTGACGCAAATCATAAATCTGCTTGTGAATATCAAAAGAATCGACGGTTGAAATGCCTAAGCGCAGCATTTTTTCGGCAAATTCAGGAACCTGGCGGGTAGGAACGCACAACAATGCCACATCTGCCTTGATTTTTTCTAAATCATCATTATGATGGTATGAACCGACATAATTCATATCCGGAGCAGCCAAAACCGCTTCAAGTGCTGCTTTTCCTATATTTCCGCAGCCAATAATCGCTACATTAATTTTCATCAGTATTTAATTTTATTCTGTTGCAAAATTACTAAAAAAGCACAATCCTGTAACATTATTAACAAAAAAAAACGTATCTTTGCAAGATATATCAAAAACATACATATTATGTACCCACTTTCACAGTCACAATTAGGAATTTACTTTACCTGTCAACATTTAAACGAAACCACAGGCAACTATCAAATGTGCTTTTTATATAGATTAACTCCTACTGTCAATCTGAAACGCCTCAAGCAATCCCTTGAAGCCGTGATTGCCGAACATTCATACATTGCCTCTCGCATCAGCATTTCTTCCAACGGCATTCCTATGCTTGAACAGGGCAAAACCGTTTTCAAGGCCAAGGTACAAAAAGTCAAATCCATCGAAGAGGTTCGTTCCACTTTTTGCCGCACGATGAACTTGGACGAAGAACAGTTGTTCAGGGCAGAAATTTACGAAACCGACAACGGTGATTTTCTGTATCTCGACTTCCACCATATCATTATGGACGGAATGTCATTGGGATTGTTTATGTCCGAATTGGGAAAGGCTTACGCCGGCGAAGCGCTTCAAAGAGAAGAAAAAGACGGTTTTACGATTGCCATTGACGAAGTGGCCTTACGTGAAAGCGCGCAATACGAAGAAGCCCGCCAATGGTATGAAAAGGAATTTGCCGGTGCCATCGACTTGGAATCCACACCCCTCCCCGACCTTTATGACACTTCAATCCAACACCTTTTCATCAACAAGGAAATCCGCCTGGATTTGAATCAAGACGAATTGGAACAACTCTGCCAGCGATTTAATGTTCACGAAAGCGTGATATTCACAGCCGCTTACGGACAATTATTGGCCAATTACAGTGCCGAAGACAAAGCCGCCTTTTCCACGATTTACCACGGACGAAGCGACCACGCCACCCGCCAGTCGATGACAATGATGGTGCACACCATCCCCGTCTTTGTGGAGATGCCCAACGACAAAACCGCCGCAAATTGGTTAAAAGACACGGAGAAGCATTTGCTTACGGCACGCCAATACCAATACTATTCCTTTGCCGACGCCATCAACGACCTCGGTCTCAAGAGCGACTTGCTTTTTGCCTATCAAGGCCACGTGATTAGTGCCAAGGCGGGCGGACTTTGCCTTGACGGCGAGAACTTGGAATACGAAGACTTGCGCACGCCTCGCAGCGGAATGGCACTTTCCGCACAGGTATTTTGCCAGGATAACGGCTACACCATCCGCTTCAGCTATTATGCCGACCAATACTCTTCCGCAATGATTGAAGGAATGGCCGCAAGTTATGCCTGCATCATCAAAAGCTTGGCCACGGCCGACACCATTGGAGAATTGCAAATTGTCAATCCGCAGCAACAAAGCCAGTTGGACAGTTTCAACCCCACCCTTTGGGAATATGACAAGGACAGCAATATCGTTAAACTATTCCGTCAACAAGCACAACTACATCCGCAAAACATTGCGGTCGTATATCAATCGCACCAATACACTTATCAACAAGTGGACGAATTGAGCGACAAATTGGCTGCTTACATTCACGAACTTGGCATTCAAGCGCACAGTGTGGTTTCCATATTAATTCCACGCTGCGAATATATGGCCATTGCTTCCTTAGGCGTACTCAAAGCAGGATGTACATACCAGCCGCTGGATCCTTCGTATCCTACCGAACGTCTGAATTTTATGCTGGAAGACGCCGAAGCACAATTGCTCATCACTACCAGGGAACTCCAAGAACTTATCACTTCATACCAAGGCAAAACCTTTGACATCGACACTTTGTCCGAACTCAACACTAAAGTTGAAGCACCCGTCGTCAACATTCAGGAGACAGACCTTTTCATACTGCTTTACACGTCGGGGACAACGGGAACGCCCAAGGGCTGTATGCTCACGCAAGGCAATCTCTGTGCTTTCTCCACTTGGTACCGCGAGCACGCACACATCACCACGGACAGCAAGGTTGCCGCATACGCCAGCTTCGGTTTCGATGCCTGTATGATGGATATGTATCCGACCTTGATTTCTGGCGCCACCCTGCACATCATTCCCGAAGAAATCCGTTTGGACTTGGTGGCCATCAACGATTATTTTGAAGCTAACGGCATCACCCATTCGTTTATGACAACCCAGGTGGGAACACAAATGGCACTCAATTTCCCTGCCTGTAAATCGCTGCACGACTTAAGCGTAGGCGGCGAAAAACTGGTAAGTATGGATCCGCCGACCTACCGTTTCCGCAACATTTACGGTCCCACGGAATGTACCGTTTTCATTACCGACACGGATGTCACAAAGAACGAACCCAACATTCCCGTTGGCAAAGCCACTGGAAACACCCATTTGTATATTGTCAACAAAGCAGGAAAAAGACTTCCCGTTGGTGCCGCCGGAGAATTGTGGGTTTCGGGAGCGCAAGTCTCCAAAGGCTACCTCAAACGTCCCGACAAAACCAAGGAAATATTCATTGCCAATCCTTTTGAAGACGACCCACGTCTGGCCCACATCTATCGCACAGGCGACATTGTCCGCTATCGCACCGACGGCAACATTGAATTCGTTGGACGAAAAGACGGCCAGGTCAAGATTAGAGGTTTCCGCATCGAACTCAAGGAAGTGGAAGCCGTCATCAGGACCTTCTCCGGTATTGACAACGTCACCGTGCAGGCCTTTGACTTGGAAGGCGGCGGCAAGGCCATTTGCGCCTACATCGTTGCCAAGGAAAAAATCGACATTGACGAACTCAACCAGTTTATTGCCAGTCAGAAGCCGCCGTATATGGTGCCCGCCGTCACGATGCAAATTGATGCCATTCCCCTGAATGTCAATCAAAAAATCGACAAAAAGCGTTTACCCAAACCAACATTGTCCAACCAATGGAGCAACGAGCAACCCGCCGCTCCATTGAACGAATTGGAAGAACAATTGATGGGGACGATTGAAAAAATCATCGGCACCCGCGACTTCGGCATCACAACGCCATTGACACAAGTCGGATTAACCTCCATCACTTCCATCAAACTATCAACACAACTCTTTAAAACCTTCGGAATCAGCCTGAACAGCAAAGACCTGATTCAATCTGAATCCATTCAAAGTATTGAAAACAAGATTTTTGAATTTTTATTAAATCAATCACAAGAAGGCAGCAAACCCACGTTCTCCACGGTTGGCGACAGCGAAACGCCCAACAGCGTACCGCTTTCCAACGCCCAATTGGGCATTTATTATGAATGTCTGAAAGATTTGGAAGCCACGACGTACAATGTACCGACCTGCATACGTTTTCCGCAATCGGTTCAAGCCGAAGAACTCAAGAAAGTTCTGGCAGAAGTCATCGCCGCCCATCCCCTGTTGTCGGCCCACTTTGACAATTCCAGCGAAACCATTATGCAGATATACGAGCCCAATCAATCCATTGACATCAATGTGATTGAAGGCGATCTGGAAGACATCCAAAAAACGTATGTCCGAGCATTCAACCTTCACCGCGGACCTCTTTATCGTGCCACGATTGTGATCAACAAAGCCGACCAGCGCCTCTACTTGTTGTGGGATGTTCATCATTTGGTGATGGATGGTGGTTCTTTGAGCATTTTCCTACACCAGCTTTGCGCCCAGTTGGATGGCGAAACGGTTGAGAAAGAAGAATATACTTTCTTTGACTATGTACAAGACGAACAAGCGCAAGACTTTTCCAATGCATCACAATTCTTTGACAATCAATTAAAAACGATTGAAGAATCTTCATCTTTTCCTGAAGACATCCACGGCAAGGAAGAAGACGGAAAGATTGCCATCGTCAAGCGGGAAGTGGATTTTGGGCAGATTCAGCAATTCTGTCGTCAACAAAACATCACCCCGGCGGTCTTATTTCTGGCTGCCACCGAATACATCACGGCGCGTTACACCAACAGTCACGACGTCTGCATTTGCACCATCAGCAGTGGCCGCAGCAACGTACGCATTGCCGACACCGTGGGTATGTTTATCAACACGCTGCCTCTAATCGGCCATATTGTCAATCAAAGCATCGGGGAATTTTTGCAGGAAGTCGGTCTCAACTTCAATGAGACATTACGCAACGAAAATTATCCATTTGCCAAAATTGCTTCCACATACGGCATTCACGCCGATATTATGTACGAATATCAGGTGGGCGTTATAGACAAAATCCAAACCAAAGGCGAAAACATTGACATTCACACATTTGGTTTAGAAACAGCCAAATTCAAGGCCGCCGTCAAGATTGAAGAAGAAAACGGAAAAGTCTTTGTCAAGTTGCAATACAACGATGCCATTTATTCGCACGATATGATGAGTCGTTTAGCGGAATCATTAACCCAGGTCATCAATACGATATTGCGAGACACGGAATCGCCGCTGAAACAGGTGTCGATTATCAGTCCTGCTCAGGCAGAAGAACTTGACAGACTACGCAATCGGGCAACTTTTGACATTCCGGTCAAGCTTTATCATCAAGGCATTGAAAAATATGCGCAGGAAACACCTGATAAGATGGCGCTTATTGCTTGCGATCAAAGTCTGACATACACCGAAATGAATGCACAGATGAACCGCATTGCCCATTCGTTAATCGAACGTGGCGTTGGCAAGGGCGATGCCATTGCCATTTTGCTTCCCAGAACCAGCAAGGCCTTGTTGTCGATGTTCGCCATTTTGAAAACCGGTGCCGCCTTTATTCCGTGCGACCCTGCCTATCCGGCAGAACGCATTCAGCTCATTTTGGAAGACTCCGATGCGCGTTTTGTCATCACCACGGAAGACCGTTTGGCAAGTTATCCCGGCCGTGCCGTCAATGTAGAAGAGTTGCTTGACAACGCCAACACCGACAATCCCAACGTTGACATACGCCCCGAAGATCTGGCCTATATGATCTACACCAGTGGATCAACAGGACGTCCCAAAGGAGTAATGCTGAGACACATAGGCATTTGTTCCTACTTAACGGCACATCCTTGC
Organism: Bacteroidales bacterium; assembly: GCA_045616665.1. Classification (GTDB taxonomy): domain Bacteria; phylum Bacteroidota; class Bacteroidia; order Bacteroidales; family WCHB1-69; genus RUG11690. The sequence continues at coordinate 11,270 of JAZLHE010000078.1, forward strand.
AACCGCCACATTTACGCCATTGCCAATACGGTACGCACCTACCTAAGCGTATCGACCATTTCCTTCGACCTTTCGTTCAAAGAATACGGAGCGGCCTTCTTCAACGGACTCACCTGTGTTTTCGCCGACGACAGCCAATCCAACAATCCCGTGGAATTGGCCACGTTAATGCAACAGACCGATGCCGACTGTATCAATGGAACGCCCTCGCGAATTTTGCAGTATATGGAACTGCCCGAATTTTGCGAATGTCTCAAGAAATGCCACGTCATTATGTCGGGTGGCGAAAAATACTCAGACAAGTTGCTGTCACGTCTGCACGAATTGACCGACGCCCGCATATTCAACACTTACGGACCGACAGAAATCACCGTTTCGTGCAATGTGGCCGAACTGACAAAGACCAACAACATTTCGGTAGGCGAACCCTTGCTGAACTACACTGAATTTGTTGTTGACCCCGATGGCAATGAACTACCGGTCGGCGTTGTCGGAGAGCTTTATGTGGGCGGACCCGGCGTGGCCGTTGGTTATAATCATTTAGACGAACTCAATGCCCAAAGGTTTATTGAATATAAAGGCATCCGCATTTTCAAATCCGGAGATTATGCCCGTTGGCAAGCAGACGGCCAGGTCTTGATTCTTGGTCGTGCCGACAACCAAGTGAAACTGAGAGGTTTACGTATTGAATTAGGGGAAGTGGAATCTGCCATTTCTCGAGTTCAAGGAGTCAAGAACGTGGTGACGCTCATTCGCAATTTGCAGGGACGTGAACATCTGTGCGCCTACTTTACCGCTGACCACGCCATCGACATACCGACAATGAAAGCCGAAATTTCGCAAACGCTGACCAACTATATGGTTCCTACTGCGTACCTGCAAATGGAGGCCTTCCCATTGACGCCGAACGGAAAAATTGATGTTCGCCATCTTCCCGACGCCGTATTGGCAGCGGTTGGAGGAGAATATGAAAAAGCCGTCAATGCCACGGAGCAATTCTTCGCTGATGTATTCTGTCAAATCCTCGGTTTGGACAAAGTCAGTGTCACGGATTCCTTCTTCGAATTAGGCGGCACTTCCCTGGTCGTAACCCGCGTCATCATCGAAGCGCAAAAGGCAGGATACAAAATCGCTTACGCCGATGTTTTCGCCCACCCCACTCCACGCCAATTGAGTGCGTTGGTTAGCGACGATGCCGAAACCGTGGATCCAGATGCCGACATTAAGGACTTTGACTACAGCCAAATCGACAGATTGCTGGAAAAGAACACTTTGGACGAATATCTAAAACACAAAAACGAGATCCGCCATTTAGGCAACGTACTTCTCACCGGTGCTTCCGGATTTTTAGGCATTCACATTTTCAATGAATTGATTAAAAATTATCCTGACAGCAAAATTTATTGTCTGTTAAGGGGAAAGCACGGCATTTCCGCTGAAGAACGCTTCCGTCAAATGCTTTTCTATTATTTTGAAGACAATCATAAAGAACTTTTTGGACAACGAATTTTTGTCAAGGAAGGGGATGTGACCAACATTGACGATATGATGAAATTCTCCGGCGACCACATTTCCACCGTCATCAATTGTGCCGCCATTGTCAAGCACTTCTCCAAAGGAACTGAAATTGAAGACGTTAATGTGGGCGGTGTGGTCAATTGCGTTGATTTCTGTCTGAAGAACAATGCCCGTTTGATTCAAGTTTCAACGATGTCGGTAGGTGGAGCCAGCGTCAATGGCTATCCGGATATCAAACAGTTGAGCGAGCAAATGCTTTTCAAAGGCCAAATCATCAATAATCAATACATTCACTCCAAGATTATGGGTGAAAGATATTTATTGGACGCTGTCGTAAACAAGGGCTTGGACGGCAAGATTATGCGTGTGGGAACGCTTTCCGCCAGAAATTCCGATGGTGAATATCAAATCAATTTTGCCACCAACTCGTTTATGGGCAGACTGCGCGTATATCAAATGTTGGGGGTATTTCCTTACGACAACTATGAATCCAAGGTTGAATTTTCGCCTATTGACGAAGTAGCCACAGCCATTTGCCTTTTGGCTCAAACACCCCAGGACTTCCACGTGTTCCATCCGTTCAACAACCATTTCCAGATGTTGGGCGAAGTGGTTCGAGAAATTAGCGCCATCGGTACGGAAATGCGTTACGTCGAAATGGATGAATACAAGCAGGTTCTTTCCAAAGCCGAAGAAGATGAGAAAAAGCAGAAAATTCTGTCGGCCTTGTTGGCTTATCAGAAAGTCAATATCAAGGACAAGATTGTACCACTTGAAAAGAGCAACAAATTCACGACACAGGTACTGCTGCGACTCGGCTTCCATTGGTCGGCAACCAACAGCGACTATGTAGATCAATTCCTGCACGCCATCAACGCCCTCAACTACTTCAACATTTAACATCATTATTAAAAATGATTGACAATTCTGACATCAAACAACAATTTCGAAGATTTATCCTGGCCTATATTCTCACGGCATTGTCGGCTTGTTTGGGAAATATTGTCAGCAGCATCATTGCCGGCAATATGATAGGCTCCGATGCCGTGAGTGCCATCAACCTAAGCAAACCTATCACGCAACTTTACTATACCCTGCACCTGCTTCTCACGGCCGGTTCGGGGATGCTGGTAGCGTATGCCTTGGGGCAGAAAGAGCACGGCCTTGCCTCGCGTATTTTCACGCAAGCCATCATCTGCGTCACGGCAATAAGCGTATTGTTCACTTTACTTGGCGGGATTGTCTTTCCCAAGGAAATTGTTCACTTTTTCTGCAAGAATGCCGAATTACAATCTATGACCTACGACTATATGCGCATTGTCCTTTTAGGAGCGCCGTTTTATATGCTGGTCAATGGACTGAACACGATGGTGGCCGTTGACGGAGAACCCCGCTTGGTGTCGGTGGCCATCTTGATTGACAATGCGGTGAACTTACTGTTAGCCCCCCTATTTATCGGTGTTTTCAATATGGGCGTGACCAGCAGTTCGGTTGCTGTCATCATAGGGCATTGCGTGGGCATTGGCATATTGATGCTGCATTGGCGCAACAAGGATACGCTGCGATTGCAAATTGGTCGTTTTATCAAAGAAGCCAAAAAGGAATTTTCACCGCAAATCAAGCAGATATTGGATGCGGGCGCCCCTTTGGCCATTGCGTCCATTTGTCTCACTTTGCTGCTTTACGCCGCCAACTCGATTGTCTTGGGCACCTTGGGCAAAAGCGGAATTTTCGTGTTTTCCGTCTGTATGAACCTACTGTTGCTGTACAACCTCTTTTTATCTGGTTCGTGCAGCACCCTACAGTCGTTAGGGGCCATCCAAGTGGGCAAAAACGACCAGGAAGGGCTGCGTTATGTCATTCGGAAAACCCTGCGTTTTCTTACCATCGCGATGATCGTCATTTGTACCTTCGTGTGTCTATTTCCCGAAGTGGTTACGAGTATTTTCGGTGGCGGCAACGACCCTGAATTGATAATCGAAGCCAATCACGCCCTGCGGATTTTCGCCATCAGCTTTATTCCATTCTGCTATATTTATGTGGTAATGATTATCTTCAAACTACTCAAGCACGACGGTTTGGCCTTGTTCATCAGCCTTGCCCTCTCGCTGACCGTCATCTTGGTATTATACGTCATTTCCAAAATCGCCCCCGAACTGCTTTGGTATTCGTATTTGATTGCCTATAGCATAGAAATTCTCGCCATTCTTCTGATTATGAAGATTAGACACATTTCTTTTAAGTTGGAAATCAAAGATAAAGAATAATAGTTTGTTGTGAAATAGTGAAAAAAGGAAAATTGGGAAAAAGAGAATTTCGGTATAATTAATTTCAACAAGCTCCATTCTCTTGAGAAATTTTAGTATCTTTGCAGAGAACATTATGATGTTTTTTATACTGAAAATTTATGACAACGAAGAACCAACAGACTGTGGCAAAGGAATTTGCAAAAGAATGGAAAAATCGTGGCGATGAGAAAAGCGAAACGCAACAGTTTTGGATGTCGCTGCTTCATTCGGTTTTTGGAATTGCTGAACCTCAAAATTTCATAGCGTTCGAAAAACGGGTGCAACTCACCCACGTGAGTTTTATCGACGCCTTTATTCCTGCCACCAAGGTACTGATTGAGCAAAAGAGCTTTGATGTGGATTTGCACAAAGGATACAAACAAAGCGACGGTTCTATGCTTACCCCGTTTCAGCAAGCCAAGCGCTATGCCAACGAATTGCCCTATTCGCTGCGTCCGCGCTGGGTGGTGGTGAGCAATTTCCAGTCGTTTTTGATTTACGACATGGAAAATCCGAATGGCGAGCCGTTTGAGATTCTGTTGGAAAATCTCGAAAAAGAATACTATCGGCTATCGTTTCTAACAGATACAGGAAATATCCATTTGAAAAAGGAAATGGAAATCAGTATCAAGGCGGGAGAATTAGTGGGTAAGATTTATGATGCGCTGCTTGCTCAATATAAGGATGCTACGAATCCTGAAACATTGCGTAGTTTGAATATGCTTTGCGTCCGTTTGGTCTTCTGCCTGTATGCCGAAGATGCAGGCGTATTTGGGAAACGCAATATGTTCCACGACTATATGTCAGGTTTTGACAACCGAAATTTCCGTCGTGCGTTAATAGATTTATTT
>JAZLHE010000079.1:0-8016 GCA_045616665.1 Bacteroidales bacterium
TTACAACTGGACTGCCGTCACGAAGGGCGCATCCACGACTTATCCTGAGAGTGTGTCAGATACATTGGTACACGGCATCTGCCCCACAGGCTGGCACGTTCCTTCTGATTCGGAGTGGACGCAGCTGACCGACTACGTGAACAAAGAAGAAAATGGATACAGGTGTGACGGTTACAAAACTATCGCCAATGCGTTGTCCACCACCACGGGTTGGAACAGCAGTATCTCTTCAGGTTGTAATGCGGGCAACAGTGGTGACAAATCGAACGCTACCGGCTTCGCGGCTGTTCCTGCGGGCGACTGCAACTACTCCAATTTCGGCAACATCGCGTGCTTTGGGTCGGCTACCCAGAACACTAGCTACTTCGCCTACTACCGCTTCTTGTTCTACGACAACGCCTACGTCGTGCGCAGGGACAACGACAATAAGTACGTCGGAATTAGCGTCCGGTGTCTTCGGGACTAAAATTAGGGTTGAGGGTGGTCTTCACGATTAATGATTATTACATTCTATTTGGAAAAGTTTATATAGAAAAAGTTAGTTACCAACTGATACAATAATATTATTAATGCTATAAAACCAATATTAAATAATAAAATGATATTACTTAATACAAAAACGCAACGGGATGTTCTGCTGGGTAATATCCCTAAAAGTGTGTATTATCAACTATTCATTTTCAACGTAAAAAAAGTTAATAAATTTGTAGTATAATTTTAAAAAAAATCATATTAATCTTTCAATTATTCATTTCTTTTTCGTATTTTTGCAGCCTTCTTACAAAAATAGACAAAACACAAAGAAATGATAATAGATTTTTCGGTTCGGAATTTCAGGTCCATCAAGGAAACACAAACGCTGTCGTTTCAGGCGGCTAATAACAAGCATTTGGAGAAATACTATGTGACGGAGGTGGGCAAATATCGTCTGCTGAAAGTGGCTATGCTCTATGGTGCCAATGCCTCCGGCAAAACCAACATCCTGCGAGCTTTGGATATGCTTTACGCCTTGGTTAGAGAACCCGCCGAGAACAAGAACGAAACAATTGATTACGAAACGTTCCGCTTCGACCTCGCTTTCCAAAAAGGCGATACGGAGATGGAAATCGATTTCATCCACAATAATGTCCGCTACGATTATGAGGTGAAATTCAACCGCCAGTGCATCGTGCGCGAAAAATTGTTCAACTACTCCCCCGGTAAAAGCCTGGTGTTTGAACGTGCTACAGATACCGACAAGCAACTCGCCAAAATCTCTTTCGGAAGCAAAGTGAAAGTGGATAAAAACGACCTCAGCAATCTGTCGTTTACCACTTTGTGGAACAATACCGTAACACACTTCCGTCTTGTCAGTTGACGAATTGGAGTCATCGCTGCACCCGGATCTATATCAGCATTTTCTATTCACCTACCTGAAAAATTCCAGACAGTCTCAACTTATCGTTACAACTCACAATAGGGAACTGCTGAACGACCGCGACCTTTTCCGTAAGGATGCCATCTGGATAACTGACCGAAACAATGAGAATCAGATGACAGAGTTGTATAGTCTCGATTCGTTTGACAGTTCCGTGGTTCGCGACACGACCAATGTGTATAATGCCTACCGCATTGGCAAGTTGGGTGGTGTGCCTATGGTTAGTGATGTGGATTTTCGGAATTACCAAATCTTTGATAATACACAAAAAACACGTTTTCCACAACCATTTTTTCCTTATTTTTGCCTCATTAAATATTTTTACGATGATACAGGAAGAAATTGCGGAATTGTTTTTCAAGAACAAAAAGACATTGGCAGTGGCGGAGAGCTGCACTGGCGGCTATTTGTCGCACCTCATCACTTCAGTGCCGGGAAGTTCCGGGTTTTTCAAAGGCTCTGTGGTGTCCTATTCCAACGAAATCAAACGCTCGGTGCTCAATGTGCGCGAGTTGAACCTCAAAAAACACGGCGCGGTCAGCGAGTTTGTCGTGAACGATATGGCTATCAACACGATGGGGCTGTTTGATGTGGACTATACCATTGCCACATCCGGCATTGCGGGTCCTGGCGGCGGCAGCGAAGAAAAACCGGTTGGCACGGTTTGGATTTGTGTGGCTACCACCACTCGCTTCAATTCCAAAATCCACCACTTCGACCCCAATTTAAGTCGTGTGGAAATTATCCATCAAGCTGCCGAAGCAGCACTTCAAATGCTCAAGGAAGAATTGTTAACGGACCTCGGGAAGTAATTTTTCCCATTGTTCGTCAGTTAATTTCGCGCCCACCGTCTCAATGATGGCGGCGGAAAGGCGTGTGGCAATGTAGCCGCAGCGTGGGGTGTCGTATCCTTTCATCAAGCCATACATAAATCCTGAAGCATAAATATCTCCAGCACCGTTGGTATCGATACGTTGGGCTTCGTAAGGCGGAATTTCCACCACTTCGCCGTTCACATTCACAATCGAACCGTGTTTGCCCAATTTGACAATGGCAATGGGACAGTATTGCGCCAGAATGGGTAGGGCTTCGGCTCCTTCCTTTTCCGTGAAAGCCTTGGCTTCTTCTTCGTTGGCGAAAATGATATCGACATAACGTCGCAGGATATTTTTCAAAAAGTCGAGATGACCTTCCACAATATTGTAACTTCCGAAATCCATTGCGACCTTTAAGTGATATTGAGCGGCAATTTCGCAAAGTTTTTGTACTAGGTCGTGATTAAAAATCAGATATCCTTCAATATATAAATAATCATAATCCTTGAAGATTTCAGGATTGATTTCATCGGGCGTCATCGTGGCTGCGGCACCGAGGTAGGTGGCGAAAGTCCGTTCGGCATCGGGGGTCATAAAGGTAGTGGCAATGCCGGTGTCAATATCGGAATACATTAGGTGCGGCGTAACTTTGTAGCGTTCCATCTCGGCTTGGAAAAAGCGTCCGGGTTCGTCCTTGCAAACCTTGCCCATATAGCCGGCATCTATGCCCAATCGGGCCAATCCGTGAATGGTGTTGGATGTGGAACCGCCTGTGGCAGAAGATTTTGGTATATTTTTGAGAGCCTGATGAATCTCACGTTTCCGTTCACTGTCAATCATTTCCATTCCACCCTTTTCCAAGGAAAATTGTTTCAATATTTCTTCGTTTTGTAGATTAACGATAACATCTACCAACGCGTTTCCTACACCGATAATTTTTGCCATATTGATATTTTTTGAAAATTTATAACCCTATATCCTCATTACTGTACCCTTAACCCGTTAATTACAGATCTTGCTAAATCCCAACGCATACAGTTTAATCTGTTTAATCATAGACACCAAACCGTTGGATCTGGTGGGGGACAAGTGTTCTTTCAAGCCGATTTTGTCGATGTAATCCAGCGAGCAATCTAAAATTTCCTGCGGGGCTCTGCCAGAAAGGACGCGGATGAGCAAGTTGATGATACCCTTTGTAATGATGGCATCGCTGTCGGCCGTAAAGTTGATTTTACCGTTTTTGAAATCGGCGTGAAGCCAAACTTGCGATTGACATCCCGAAATGAGATATTGCTCGGTTTTATATTGAGGGTCGATCAGTGGAAGATCCTTTCCTAATTCAATGATATAATTGTATTTGTCCATCCAATCTTCGAACAGTTCGAATTCATCAATGATTTCTTGTTCGGCTTCTTGTAGTGTTTGTTCCATTTTTTCAAGTAATTAAATTACAAAAATACGAAAAATTAGTATGAGTTTTATAAACTACTTGTCTGATGTTTCGTTTTTGCTTTGTTGCAGTTGTTCGTTATAGCAATGTCGGCAGAGGGGTTCGTAACTTTCTTTTTCGCCTAACATAACTTGTTTGTCATTCATTACCAGGCGGTGGGAATATTGGGCGAGGTCGCCGCAACGGGTGCAGATGGCGTGAACTTTGGAAACATATTCGGCCACGGCCAGCAAACCCGGCATCGGGCCAAACGGGTGACCTAAATAATCCATATCCAATCCTGCCACGATAACGCGTATTCCGTTGTCAGCCAGTTTGTTGCAAACATCAATAATGCCATTGTCGAAAAACTGAACCTCATCAATACCTACGACTTCCACCGTTTCCATATTGACGTAAAGGAGTATTTCCGAAGAATTGTGCACGGGCGTTGAAACCATAGAAGTTTCATCGTGTGAAACCACATCGGTCTCGTTGTACCTGACATCTATGGCCGGCTTAAAAAGTTCAATTTGCTGCTGCGCGAATCTGGCACGACGAATTCTTCGGAGCAATTCTTCCGTTTTTCCGGAAAACATTGAGCCGCAAATCACCTCTATCCAACCTTTATGTAAATTTCTACTCGCCTTACTCTCTAAAAACATTTTTTTGTCTTGTTTGAATTGAATATTTTTGTATTTTTGAACGCTTTTTCAAATGGCAAAATTAATAAATTATCGGGATTATTCCTCGAAGAAGTTTTGTATTATGCAGAATAAGGACGAATTATTAAATCAAATCATTGATAATCTTACGCTTATCAAGAATAGTAAGAGTGATTTTTCTCAAATTGAAAAGGACATCGTGCTTCAAAATCTTCGCGAAGCCTATTTGCTGATTTTGCAAAATCAGGTGAGTAGTATTCCGCCGGTTCAAAAACCGGAAGTCAAGCAAAAACCAGAAACAGAAAAGAAAGAAAAGGCGGTGACCGAAACCAAACCCACTGTTATGCCGGTTCAACCTGTGTCGGTAGTTAAGGAAGCGCCAGTTGTTGAAAAATCGCCGGTTGTTGAAAAAAAAGTTGAGTCGCAAGTGGAGGTTCCTCGTAAGGAAGAAAAACCTGTTATTGAAGAAATTTCTCCGAAAAATGATAAAGTACAAGAGGAAGATCTTGACGAGATGGATTCTGATATTCTGCAATTTCTAACTCCACAACCCAAAGCGGAAACAAAAAAACAGCCAGAGGTAAAGACGGAAGCAAAGGTAGAAGCAAAACCAGAGGTGAAACCGGAGGCAAAACCGGCTATTCCAGAACCCAAGCCGGCACAGCAAGTTGAAGTAGTTCCTGCCGCCGAAAAGCCGCAGCAGCGTTCGCTCAACGATTTGTTCAATGAGCAGAAAAAGGAAAATTCGCTTGGCGACAAATTCCAGCAGAAAAAGGTGGTGAATTTGACCAAGGCGATGACAATCAACGACAAGTTCTTGTTTATCAGAGAGTTGTTCAAAAATAAGAGTGAAGAATTCAGTCGTGCCATCCAAACATTAAATAATTGTCACGATATTGAAGAGGCCTTTGATATTATGGAAGGATTAAAGAAGCAGTATTTTTGGGATTCTACTTCCGCAGCGTATTTATCACTATGTGACTTGGTAAGAAGAAAATTTTAATTAACAATAAGTATCAATCAAAAAAATCAAATGAAAAAATTAACGTCTTTATTGCTTATTGCTATTCTCTTTTGTAGTGGCGTAGTAATGGCACAAGAAAAAGAAGAAAAAACCGAAAAAGAAGGTTATATCTTCACGAATGTAAAAGAACTTCCAATTACTTCCGTTAAGGATCAGGCACGTGCGGGCACTTGCTGGTGCTATTCCGGCTTGGGCTTCATTGAAGCAGAACTTTTGCGTATGGGCAAAGGCGAATACGACCTTTCTGAAATGTACATTGTTCACAATACCTATATTGATCGTGCAAAGGCAGCCGTTCGCACTCACGGAGATGTTTCTTTCTCGCAAGGAGGCTCGTTCTATGATGTAATTTATGGAATGAAGACTTTTGGTTTGGTTCCGGAAGCCGAAATGCGTCCAGGTGCCATGTATGGTGACAGCTTGTCAAAACACGGTGAACTTTCCGCTATCAGCGAAGCCATTGTCAAAGCCATTGCCAAAGGCGACCACAAGTCATTACAAACCAACAAGGACAACGAAATGTTGTGGGAGAAGTCAATCAAGGCCGTTCACGACATTTATTTGGGCAAATGTCCTGAAAATTTCGTTTACAATGGCGACCCCTACACCCCAATGTCATTTTATCAATCATTGGGATTGAATGCGGATGATTATGTTTCCATCACTTCTTATACCCATCATCCTTTCTATGAAAAATTTGTATTGGAAATCCAGGACAACTGGCGTTGGTCACAGTGCTACAATGTTCCATTGGATGAATTTATGCAGATTTTTGACAATGCCATCGACAATGGTTATACCATCGCTTGGGGTGCTGATGTAAGTGAAGACGGTTTCCGCAAGGGTATTCGTGACGGTTTCTGCGTATTGCCAGACCTTGAAGCAAGCAGCACCGATAACGGCGGCAGCGATATGGCTCACTGGACTGGTTTGAGCAAAACCGACCGTGCAAAAGAAGCTTACGAACATCCAACTCCTCAGCGCTGGGTGAGCCAAGAGGAACGTCAAGTGGCATTTGACAACTGGGAAACCACGGATGACCACGGTATGTTGATTTATGGTAAAGCCAAAGATCAAGCCGGCAATGAATATTATATGGTAAAGAACAGCTGGGGCAAAGTTTATAAATATGACGGTATGTTCTATGCCAGCAAAGCATTTGTCAGATACAAAACGATGAATATCGTTGTTCATAAAGATGCCCTGCCAAAAGATATCAAGAAAAAATTAGGTATCAAATAGTAATAATAGCTTTAAAATATTTTCTCGCATCCCGACTCTGCGATGCAATTTGCAGAGTCGGGATGCGACATCGATATATACTTATGACGCATAAAATTCCAAAAACGTTACAAAAAATACGTTTTTTTCGGAATTATCTCATTCGGTTCAGTATAAGAGTTTTATATTCAGTAATTTAGAAGGAAAAAAACCGCCGCATTTTCATTTTATGAATACGAGTCATGAATGCAAAAATAATCAATTATCCGACATGCGGGGGTGTAAAATAATAACTGGATTAATCGGAATAATTCCGTTATTCTTTTTATTGCTGTCCGATAAAAACTGAAAATACCAAAAAAGGATTTCTAACCCATTGATTCATAGCAATGCCTTGTGTGCATGCCCAAAGACAAGCCCCCCCTCAGTCAAAAAGCGTCAGTTCCGGAGGCATTTCAGATGCTTCAGCAAGGACGTTTTCCCAGTCTTTCTCAGGATTGTTGAAGAGGCTGTAGAAGTCAACATAATACATAAGCGAGATTCTCACCATTGTCGCCAAGCCGGAGAAGCTCCATTGACGTTTAAGTCCCTTCTGCATGACCATCAGCAGCAGGTTCGCGATGAGCGTCACCCAGATTTGTATCTTGATGGCATTGGCGCTTTCTCCGTAGAAGTATTTCAGCGGGAAGTTCTGCTTGATCTGCTTGAACAGCAGCTCTATTTCCCATCTTTTGCGGTAAATGGCCACGATTTCCTCGGGGTCGAAGTCCATGTCGTTTGTGAGCAGGGATATGAGCCTGTGCTTCTCTTCGTCCACGTAGGTGACGATACGTGCGTGGTGTTCGAGCCTCTCCCCGTCTTTCAGCTTCTTTGCGAAGACCACTTCCTGCACCCTCACCTCCATGAGTCCGTCGGGTGTCTGGTACGCGGTGTCCTTCAGTATCTTGTACTTGAGCGACTTCTTCATCTTCGTGACATAAACCACGCCCCGTTCGGTAAGTTGTTCGAACTTCTCGTAGTCGATGTACGCGCGGTCCATCGCCATGATATCCCCCTTGTTCAGGGTTGCCGGCCTGAGCATGAAGGAGTCGTTGGTGGCCGCTGACGTGAACCTTATGTCGGAAGGAACGCCCTCGTTGGCATGGATGACCGTGTGCACCTTGATTCCGCCCTTTTTCTTCCCGATCTTGGGATGCCTTCCGACACCCTTGAAAATGAGGTTGGAGAAGAGGGTGATGGTCGTGGAGTCTATAATCTGGAGCCTTTTCATCCATTTCGGCGTTCTGCGGCTTCGGCTGTCCGATCGTGAGTTTCAAACCAATTTGTACAAATAATTGCTAATTCAACAATAAACGGTTGATATTTATTCGGTTGAGGTGTTGTTTCTTTTAAATTTAATTTGTACATTTGTACAATTAAATAAACAAACGCACAATGTCCAGACC
>JAZLHE010000080.1:0-6882 GCA_045616665.1 Bacteroidales bacterium
TTTCAGGTCGGATTCAAGAAGCTTCGAGAACTCCTTCTGCTTTCCGATTTCTGCAATGCAAAGTTCCGTAATCTTGTTCTTCGTCTCGCGATTCATCACCGCGACAAGCTGCTTGCTGATTTGCGGAGCGATGTGCCCCCACGTTTCGTGGTCGCCGCGTTCCACCTCCAAGATGAACCATCGGTTCCCCTTGAAATCCACAATGATGCCATCGGGAACAGTCCCCTTGCCGCCGGAAGTCCGAATCAAACTTTTCGGCAGCAATATGGAATAGTCACCGAAGAGAAGCTTAAAGTTGTCAACGACAACCTTCTCGACTTCTTCTTCAGTCTTGAATTGAACCTTGGAATAGAATGTGCCAGAGGGAGTGAAAAGCATAGGGGCGACCTTTGATTTAAACAGCTATGAGATCCTTTGAAATTCAACCAAACCAGAACTATTTAAAACATTATAAATACAGCCTACATTTTGTGCAGATTGCTGTTTCAAATTGCCATATTTATCTTCTCGTTGCCCTGCAAATGTAAAAACTACTACATTTTTAGCTCTTGAAAGAGCCACAAAAAACGCATTTTCATCTTCGCTTTCTTCTTTACCTATGTTTCTAAACGGAATATCTTCAAGCCCAATAAAAATCACCGTATCATATTCAAGGCCCTTACTTTTATGAATTGTCATAATGGGGATAGAATTGTCACCCTTTATATCAACAAGAGCGTCTGCAAGGCTCATGCCACAATTAATTCGACTATTAATCCAACCAAGTAAAACTTTTATACAGTCATCTAAATGATTTAAATCCCGATAATCTGTAAAAGCAGCTCCTATTTTTTTCTCACCTGCAAAAGAAATTACTTCCGCAACTACCTTGCTAAAATCATTTTCCCTTCGCAATTTTCTAAGCATTGATTCAAATTTTTTCTCTTCAATCCAATTTTTTTCATCATCAACACTATACGAAATTCTAAAAATGAAATTATGCAATTCTTCCCATATAACAGCAGTATCTTTTTTTGCAACAACTAAGAGACAATTTAAAAGATATGAAAAAACTTCGTCATCTAACCATTTAGAATAGGGATCTTCATCTCTGAAAGTCAATCCACAAACTCCGCTTTGTTCAATAAATTTTCGGCAATACACAGAAACTTGTTGTTTTACTAAAATACAAAAATTTCTTGGTTTAAGATTACAACCATTTTTCATCCGTTCCAAAATAAAATTGATAATATGGTTACATTCTGCATCTTGATTATCATATACAAATGAATAAGCAGCCCCATCCTCTTTAAAAGAAGACGACGGTTGCATCAAAGAATCTTTTTTCAATAATTCCTTTATCAAATAATTTTGCAATTTCACCAATTCGGGAGCAGATCGAAAATTCATTGTCAACTGTATTTCTTTCGCAGTATAGGCTTCCTTATATTTTTTGAAAATTTCCTTATCAGCGCCAGCCCAACCCATTATTTTCTGTTTATCATCACCAACAGCTGTAAAAATATGTTTATCTACATCAAAGCATGTTTTCAAAAATTCAAATTGCAATGTTGTTGTATCTTGAAACTCATCCAAAAAAATATGCGAATACGATTGTCTCAATATATTTTTTACCAAATCATTTGATTCAACTATAAGTTGTGCTAATCGCATTATCATTTTGAATGAACAACGGGATGGGTTTACCGAAAGAAGACTTTTCCACACCTGATAAGAAAGCTTTTTTTCAGCAAAAGGGAGATGACGATAATGCCAATTTAGAACTTCATTTTGATTATATTTTCCAACAATATCATGACCATACATTTGATAAATATCATTTTCAATCCAAATTGGAAGAATAGGTGGGTTAATCTTATAATCATCAGGCAAACAATGGTGAAAGCGATTCAGCAAAAAAGATGCAAACCCATCAAATGTAAAAGAATCAAATCGATCGGCCAAATCATCCCCACATCTTTTTTTCACGCGATCTTTAATATTAGCCGCAGCATCTCTTTTAAAACTTATAGCAAGTATTCTTTTAGGCCAAGGGCATTCATTCGTTTGTAAAAGATAACACGCTCTTTGAGCCAATAATTCTGTTTTCCCTGCACCAGGACCAGCAACAACTAAAGTGTTTGTTGTTGATTTTACCGCAGCAATAGCCGATTGTTCAAGATTCTTTCCATCAACAGGAATCCATACATCTTTCGAAATGTATTCAACCACCTACAACAACCTCTATTCTATCAAAAATACGCTTTAAAACAGTGGGATTTAAATTGTGCTTCAACTCAGCATCAGGTATATTAGGCAAATGAAGAATATGCGTCACCGGTTTTCCTTTGCCCAAAAAAAGATACTTATACCATATCATCAAAATCTTTTGCTCACTATTATAAGTAGCACCATCATATCTTGGGCAACCATTTTTGTCATTACCCTTTAGCGTTGCACGAATTGCTTTATTCAGATATTTTTCAAATTTTTCCCCATCTTCTCTTTCTGGAATATCTGGACCATCATCACCAGCAACCAAAATATTTTCATATTCATTCGTAAATGATTCTAACATCAAATAGTCAATGTCAAGTGGCGCAGAAAAGAAAATATCAAACTTTTCTAAATAATGAATCCATTGGCTTAAATTAAAAACCGTATGGCCTAGCTCCGAAAAAAGCCATCTATGCATATTGTTTATTTCATCATCATCTAACTTCTTTGGAGCATTTTCCCAGAATATATCATCACATTTATTATGCGTTTTCAATTCTTGCAGAATATATTTAATTCTTCCCCATCCTCCACCAGGACGTTCTCGATCAAGATCAAGAAGCGTAATGTAAGGTATATTTAGCTGTTCCAATAAATTCCATATATGATGAACAAAACGATGTCCCAAAGGGAAGAATGTAATCTCATTTTCGTCAAATTTAACATCTAAATGTTCTGAGAGATATTTAAAAATGACTTCTTCGCTATCACCCTCGCCAATTATAACCAATTTAGCAAAATATATTTCAGGCCAATGATGCACAGCTTCTTTTAGAAATTTATACTCTTCAGTTTCTCCTTCCGGCATAGATATTTGATGAACAGAAGCTTTGCTATTCACATTAAAAAAGTGGTAAATACATTCAGGATCAATTCTACCCACTAAGGATGCGGAATGAGAAGAAATGAATATTTGCAAAAAACTATTCTTCGACATTTGCTCAAAAATTTTGGATATTTTTCCCAAAAGATGTGGAGCTATATGATTTTCAGGTTCTTCTATCGCCATAATTGAAAGAGACGACAGTTCTTCTTCGTTTTTCATTTCCCGTTCTGATTCTAATAGGGAGCACATCATCGATAAATAAAACAATGATTTATATCCATCACCTAAATCATCAATCTGAAAAACATCCCCTTCAGAACTATTAGATGAAAATGTCACTTCAAGTTTTTTCAGAAAGTGTTCAACGCTATCACAAAGCATTCCTATTTCAACATCATCATACCTTGAATCTCTATGGAAATCTTTCCACTTTTCTACCAGCTTTTCCTTTATCTTTTGAAATTCTTCTTTTTGCTGAATACGGTCATCCACTTGTTTCAATGTAATTGATGCTTGTGAACGAAAAACATCATCAAAGGAAATCAATTTTAACATCCGATGTAACAACGAATTAGAGGTATATTTCAACTCATCTGATGTTTTCCGTACTGCGGGTACATAATACATTTGAATACGTGAATAATCAACAGACCTTAGCGTAGACTTTATCGGATTTACAGAATCATCGCTTTCTGGATTTAACAAATAGTATGTATCAGAATCCACCACACCATCAATACTTCTAGGATCCTTTTTCCATGTTGCTTCTAATCGAATTCTTATATATGCTTTTTCGGAATTATCATCAACAATCAAGCTTTTGAAGTATAAAGGTATCGCATCCTCACTTTCATTAAAAGCAAGTTGAGCTTCAATCATCAATTTGGAATTATCTGGAAGATTTGAACAAGCGACAGTTCTATAAAAATCAGTCTTTTTTATCTCTCTTTCCGATTTTGTCCTTCCAAACAATTTTAATAACGCCTCCATCGCTGTTGTCTTTCCCGCACTATTATGTCCAATAAAAACATTCATTTTGTTGACAGAATTAAAAACAACTCCATCAGCATCAAAACAGCGAAAGCCCTTAATAATTATTTTTGAGATATACATATTTTTAAAGTTCTAATCAGAAAAGTTTTCATCAAAAATTTTGATATTACGTTTTTTGGCAGCTTCAAAATCAGGAGTATTAAACGTGACCAAAGCATCTATTCTTTGATTTTTTTCAATCATTAAATTAATAATAGCATCAACTAAGCTATACTTCTTTTCATCAATTGATAGCAATAAAGCATCCCCTCGATAAGGGGAATCATCCTCACGAAAAAACGTTTCTTTCTTTAAATAAGAATCAAACTTAGATTTCCAATCCGCTCTTTCTACAAAGTTCTCATTCAATACTTCATATAACGAAGGCCACGGGACAACAAATTTATACGCACAGGTTTCCAATTTCTCCATAATCATTTTCGCATGATTATGATATTGATCCCTTTCGTTAAAAAATGCAAACCAAAAACCGGAATCAACAATAACAAACATACGACATTAATCATCACTAACATCTGTACCTAGTCCGGCCATACCTTCCCATGGAGCCCTTTTCCTATTTCCCACCAAAAAACGTCCTGCAATGCGTCGACTATTTCTTCCCCAAACTGCATAAATGCGATCCCTTATTTCATTAATATGCATATATTCTTTAATAGAATCTAGCAATTCCTGAGCTTCAGCGGAGTCCGTAAGATCACTCGAACTAAAAGTAAACTGAAATACAGCCAACCCAGATCCGCATTCCTCAGCGCGTCTTTTATCCAGCCATCTATACAATCCCTCATAATCGCCATTAAGAGACAAATCATAAGAGAGCCAAATCTTTTTTTCCATAATGTTTCCTTTTTTATAGTAATGTTAAATAATTTGAAAGCCGTTTGTTTTTGAAAGATAAAAAATATTCAATATTATTGTTTTGATCACAAAATATTTCCTCAACAATACAATCCTCTATTGGTTTCGCATATTTTTGTGCCTTTTCATATGCAACTTCTCTATATAAACTGTCATCAAATTTTATCAAACGGCCATCAGCAATTCTTTTTTTCAAATCTTGAAGATATGGGTCAAATTGGTTCTTTAAAAATTTTGTGTTGATAAGAAGATACAAAGAGGGCCAAGGAAAATAAACTGCGGACGCCACATCAAATAATTTTTCCAATTTAACAGCATCTTCATGAAATTCATAGTATTTCATGTTAACTCTAGCATACAAAGACAACCAAAAACTTGCGTCACAAATAATTGTATTCATTGTTAATTCCTTATACGTTTCTTAGTCATTATATAAATTCATAAAAAAATTTAATTATTACATTTTCTCCACAGAGTTAATTTCTTCGGCTTCTGTCACGCCGTAGAGGACATACACAATCTCATTTACGCGGTTTTCCAATGCCATCGTGTTTTCACCAGCTTTCTTTGCAGCGATGATTTGGTCGGCGAGGGCGGCGAGTTGTTGCGGTAATTCGCGGGGGACGGGGATCTTGGACAGGTATTGCCAGATGAGTTGCACGCCGTTTTGAATTTGGGTGCATTTCTTTTTCATGAGCCACCAGGCCATTTTAGAATTCAAGAGGGCGAGTAATGCTTTGTCTTCCGTTGGGATTATCCACATGGAATCATTGCAGTATAGACCTTGTTCATCATAAACAAAACAGGGCTTTACTTGGAATTTCTGATACATGATTTTGGGCTTGGCAAACTCAGTGTAGTATGCGATTGCATCCTGTGTTTCAAACCACTTGTTGCTGGTTTTCTTACGAGCTTTCACCTCTTCGCCATTAACAACGTGTGTTGCTCCAGTTTGTTCAAGTTTTTCAATGCCGAATGTTAAAAGCCAATTTTTTACGCTCGGATAATCGTCAATATTTAAATGTAATGCAGGAAATGTCCCAATCAAATAACATTCAATTTCTGAACTTTCCCAAGGCTTAATGTCTCTACCGCGTATAACCGGATGTATTATGTTTTCTGCATTGGCGTCTTCATTGACAATACGCCTCTTGGTTTCTTCGTCAATAAGGAAAGCTTTTGTAAGACCTGTTAAAACGCCTCTATACGCTTCCCCTCCGACATACTCGCCAAGGGTAATCATCTCATTTTCCAAGCGTTGGAGCAATCTGTTTTCACTTTGCGAAGATATCGTCCAGGCGTCATTCGTGAATTGTTCGCGCTCAAATGTTTCTGCGTATTGATTCACAGATTTTTCAAAGTTGTTTCTTTCCAAAGTTTTCAATGTGGAGGCCACGAAGTTGGCTCTTGGCGTATTCTTTTGAGCTAGGAAAATGCAGGGATAAGTTGTAGCATCGTCAAATACTTGGATGTCGCCAAAGTCAATCAATTTTTCAAGTCTTGTATTCAAGAAAAATTCTCGTAGTTCCTTGCCATAGCTTGCCTGCATCCACTTATTTTGCATAATGTACGATGCAAAACCATTCTTTCTGAGCAAACTAAATGCGCGTTCAACAAAAAGGCAATAGATGTCGCCACGCTTGTTATATGTCGTGTACACCTTGGCAGATTCTTTTCCCATGCTTCCGTATATTTCGGACATTTTCTTCATTTCTTCCAAATGAATATACGGCGGATTCCCTATTACAGCATCGAATCCGACAAACTTGCCTTCGTCATCCAGAATTTCCGGGAATTCAAACGTCCATTCCAGGGAATTGGAGAAGTCGATGACGTCTTCGGATGAATTTGCATTTCCGTCGAATAAATCAATGGTGCCGCTTTCCACT
>JAZLHE010000081.1:0-3471 GCA_045616665.1 Bacteroidales bacterium
CCAAAAGCATTTCGTGGCCGGCATCTGCGGCCATATTTCTGCGGGTACGCAAATTGTGAATTGTTATTCCAATATGATTATGGAAAGCGACGGCTCGCTTACCGCTGCCGTTTGCGGCTATATTGACGATTCCAACTCGGACGTATATGGCCTTTGCGAGGTGCTGAACTCCTTCTACGACAAGCAGATGTCTTTGATAAACACCAATATGTACGCCACTGGGATGCTAACCTCCGAAATGGCTACGTCTTCTTGGAACGCCTTGGGCGACGGATTTGTGCCTACGAATGGGCTTTACCCCTACATTGACGGCTTTAGCTTGGACAACCCCTCCGTGGCAATGTCGGTGATTCCCATCTTCTTGGAAGCCGTATCTACGATGCAGTACGACGACGTTGACCATATTGACCAGGACTTCCGTTTGGGAACCTGTACCAATGCCACGGGAACTGCCATCTGGACTGCCACCTCTTGGAACGGCTGTTTGACGGCCGACAATGAAAACTTAAAAGCCATCCTGCACAAAGAGGGTATCGCCGATTTGATGGTAAAGATGGACACGCTGACGCGTACCTACGTGCTGATTCCCCATAAGGCCCCTTTCTTGGGCAGTGAGGAAAACCCCTTCTTGATTGAAAATCTGGACCACTTAACCTCTTTCCAAAATGGTATTAACAGTGGTATAGACTTTATCTTCCGCCGCTTTAAGCTTGATTACAGTGATCTTGAAAATATCCATTGGAAACAGGTGAACGACATTGACTTGGCTTCCATTGCCAACTGGACACCGATTGGCAATAGCTCTACGCCGTTTAAGGGGTATTACGATGGGGGTGATCATACGATAAATAACTTAAAAATTAATGGAGGTGACTATGTTGGTTTTATTGGTTATGCTATTTCAGGACTACTTTCTAATTTGAATTTCTATAATTCAAATCTTAAAGCAGCCAGACCTGGTGTGGCGTGTGGTTATGTGGAAAATTTTACAATAAAAAATTGTACTACAACAAAAGGTACTGTGCTCGGAACGACTAACCCAACTGGCGGCATTTGTGCAAAAGCTCATAATTCATTGGTTACGAATTGTCATAACTATGACGGGGTTACCTATTCAAATAATTCAGATCGTTCTGGCACTGGGGGTATTTTGGGAAATTGTTCTGGCACAACTATGGTTACATATTGCTCTAATCACAGCGAAGCATACGGTGGTGGAGAAACAGGTGGTATTGTTGGTACGGGTACTAATAGTGCTTCTTCTGAAGTTCAATTTTGTCTTAACACGGGTTATATTCATGATGGATCCGATGAAACAGGTGGTATCGCAGCAAAAGATCAATATGTTTCATATTGCATAAATATGGGTAAGATTAAAGATAATTATTGTGGGGGAATTGTGTCATGGAACGGTAGTAAAATTAAACAGTGTATCAATTTAGGTGAAATTCATGTGACAGGACATAGTGGTGGAGGTATTTCGAGATTATGTGCTCCATCTCATTGTATGAATGCAGGAAAAGTTGTTTTTGAATCTGGAAGTAATGGCTATTCTCCATTTACTACTTCTGGTTCCACTTCAGCTTGTTATAATATAGGATGCCTAGTTGCTACTGCAAACACGACCATTGCTAGTCAAAGTCAATTTTTTGACAGAACAACTACTTGCAATGATGATGCTACTAATGGCAAATATTATAATACAGCAGATCTAATAGGTCCTACATCTGTTATGCGTGCAACTTTAGGTGATGCCTATTGGCTTTATGAAGAAGGAATGTATCCTCGATTGAAGTGGACAGATACGATACCTTGGGCACGTGACATTGCTATTGCCGCTTGTACTCCTGTTCTTTTATCATCTCAAGAACAAGATTTTAATAAGGTAAAGCCGGGAATGAAACTCTTGGGCTGCGACAGCAATGTGGTGTGGAAACAGATGCCGCAGGAAGAGGGAAAACAGGGCGGTTGCCTCTTCGTAAATTTGGAGGAAGATTACCAGACAATGCCTTGCAGCAATAATGCCATCACTCCTCGTTTGAATGAGGTTTGTATTGGAACCACGACGATCGGTGCCTATATTCACGATACGATGTTGGTGAAAACGGTTACCTTACGTCGTTATGTGGAACCTACCAAAGATACGTTAACCATTGACAATTTTGCCGATTTGGATACCTTGCGCAAAGGGGTAAACAGTGGTGAGGCCTTCTATTATAAAGATTATCTCCTACCTCGTTTTGCTGATAGTATTCACTTCAGAGTAACGGCCGATATTGCAATGCCCAACACAAACTGGGCATCTATTGGCGGCAAGGACTATGCTTCCCGTTTCGGCGGTACGGTGTTGGGTGAAGGGCATATCATTTCCAATCTGCATTCCAACGGCGCGTTTGCCGGCCTGTTCGGTATCTGCACAGGAAGTTTTTATGATTTGCATATTACCGACGTGGCCATTACCGGCGGTTCCTATCGTGGTGTGCTTTGTGCCAAACTCATTAATGGTAAGGTGCTCAACTGTACGGCTGAAGGTTCTATCTCTGGTGGTTCTGCCGAAGGTACAACCAATAACTTTTTTACGGGTGGTCTGGTCGGCTGGTCTGCTGGCAAAGATACCATCCAAAACTGTGTGAACAAAGTTACGGTCAATGTGACGGGTTCGTATTCACGTTCGGGTGGTATTGTGGGCTACGGCAATGCCAATACCCGTGTAATCAACTGCCACAACGAAGCCTCTATTACTTCCAACTATCGCGTGGGCGGTATTATCGGGGAAGGCGGTACGGCGCAATACTGCTACAATACGGGAGATGTATTTGGTAATAGCTCTTGCGAATATACTGGTGGTATCTGTGGCTCGGGAACGGCCAACTATTGCTACAACGTGGCCACCGTTACGGCGCAGCCGGGCAACAGCACCTCCAACCACTATGTGGGTGGTATTTGCGGTAGCGGCAGTCCTTCCTACTCATATAACGCCGGCATCGTGTATGGCAACAATAGAAAGTATGTGGGTGGTATTGCAGGTTCGGCCAATCCTTCCTACTGCTATAATTCCAACACGACCCGTAGTACGGGTACCCAATTGGGCGCGGTGGTGGCTACCGGCACGCCCAAAAATTGCTATTACGACAAGCAACTCTGTCCCGAAGGCGGCATCAACCGTGCCGATGCGGCAGGTAAGGCCGAGGGCAAAACCACAGCCGAAATGCTTACCGAAGGATTGAAAACCCTCTTGGTTCCGAGTGGCAGCGCTTCTCCGTGGACGTGGGGACACCTGCTCTATCCGCAACTCACGGCCTTCGCTGGCACCGATCCTTCCGTTTCTTCCGTTATGCCGGTCAGACTTTCCAATGAAGAAACGTGGAAACAGGTTTCCTCCAACTTCTATATGCACGGTTGCGAGGTGGGCGATTGGACGCTGCTGCAAGGCGGCTGCGTAGAATTGGATACCGCCGGCACGCACTGCCA
>JAZLHE010000082.1:0-5374 GCA_045616665.1 Bacteroidales bacterium
TCCCACAATACCACCGACATAGGAATGATAAGCCTTAACTTTAGCAGCCGAAGTACAAGCAACAATTCGAGATTGGTTAATTGCATACCCTACTATTGAACCCACATAATCATATCCTGTGGAGGAACAGGTATTATCCATATTCAAACTATCCAAAGTGGATCCATTTATATATCCAAACAAACCAGCATAATTATTTGCAGCATCTTTAACATTAGGTTTATTAACATTCAAATGTGAAATGGTATGGTTACATCCGTGAACGGTACCACGGAAAGGATGGCCTGATCTTCCGATAGGTTCCCAATTGGTTTCGGCAGCCATATCAATATCGGCGGTTACTTTAAAAGTTACATCTTTAAAACCATTTTCAGAATATACCCCCTTATAGGTACCGAAGCCGTTATTCACGGCCAATTGCAAAGCGCGCAAATCGCCCAAGGAATCGATAGTCAACTGCTGCCCGCCTTCAATAAAAACTATCACCTCACGGCTTTCGCCCGCTAAGCTCACCGTCATCGTATCGTAAGCGGAGGGGAGTTCTGACAAGTCGTTCAAGACAGCAGTACCCGCCGCGTTGTCAATAGTCACGTAATTGTCGGGACGTGCACTCCAAGCAGAACCGTCTTGGTTGGCAATGGCCATATCCTGTTTCACCAACTTCACGTCTTCATAATCATCGTCTCCGTTAACCGCCAAAGTCAGGGGTTGCGCCGCCAAGATGGCTGCCGGCATAGTAGCCACCGCTTTGGGCACAGGATATTTGCCGTCTTGGAACAGCCAGGTATCGGTATCAAAGCCGGGCTTACCCTGCAAGGCAGTACCCAACAAATCAGCCGTTAAAACAGGCGCATCCAATAACAAGCCCGGCTTACCAGACATTGCCAACGAAAGTGGGCACATCTGCTTGTCGTAATACACCTGAAAAACAGAATCCGGAACATTGGCGTCATACCGATTGCCCAAGATACCGCCAATGGTAGAGGCAGAAGCCAGCATCTTCACGTTACCCACATTCAAAGCCCTATAGACAAAAGAACCCAAGTTATTATATCGGTTATAACTATATCCTAAGATACCACCAACGGAAGCGGAACCAGACACTTCGCCGGCATTGAGCACATTGTAGATACGACCCACGGAAGGCTGAGGATTAGTGTTTGTGGTGTTTGTGGAATAACCCACCATTCCACCTGCATAATTAGACTTGGCCGCTACTCTACCCACGTTTACCGCATCGTACACCTTCGAATAGCTCAAATTTCCCGTCATACCACCAGCGTAATCTACTTGTGCCCATACGTTTCCGCTATTGGTGGAGTTGTAAATTTCGGAATATTCTTCCGTACTGCCGGCCATACCGCCAGCGTAAGAGGCATCGGTACGCACCTCACCGCTGTTGCTCACGTCAGAGATTTCAGAATAAGTTTTAAATAAACCCGCGGCGCCCCCCGCATAATTGCCCTTGGCATAAACCTGAGCGCTATTGGAAGAATTTTTCAATACCGAATATTTTCCCAACCAACCCGTCAAACCGCCGGCATAGGTACTTTGGCTACTGATTTCGCCGCTGTTTTCCAGATTTTCTATCAGGGTGTAAGATTCCGTTGAACCGGCGATACCGCCCACATAGTTTCCCGCGGCCTGAACCGCTCCGCTATTCTTACCATTATTCACATAAGAGTACGTTCTGATAGAGCCGACCAAACCACCGGCGTAGGTATTTGCGGCATTTCCACTCACCTTGCCTTGATTTTCACAATAGGTCAGCGTATCGAATTTTTCGGCGTAACCGATGATACCGCCCACATAATCGGCGGTGGAAGAAACATCTGCCACATTCACGCATTGATCTAAGGAAAGCATCGTGGCGTGTCCCACATAGCCACCCGTATAGGTGCTGCCGGAAACGGTAGCTGCCGTACTCTGGTTGTTGACAAAGACGGGATAAAGTGTATCCTTCTTCACGGTCGTATAAACCATATCCCCGATGATACCGCCCACGTATGTACCCGTAGCCGCCACATTGCCGCTATTGGTGGAATTGCGTAAGGTTGACCCGTACATACGTCCCACAATACCACCCACATAACTTCCCACCCCGGCATTCACATTGGCCGAGTTATGGACATCGTCTATCGTTGCTCTATAAATTTCCATATATCCCAAGATACCGCCCACGTAGGAACCCGAAGACAAAGCCCCATTAATCTCACCCGTATTGGTACAACGGTAGATATTGGAAACTGCCGTATCCGGATAGGTAGTGCTCACTCTGGTATTGCCGCCCATATAGCCGGCGATACCGCCCACATAGCCTTTTTGTCCTGTTATGGTCCCGCTATTGGCACCATTCTGAATAGTCAGGCAGCGAGCTGAACCGACAATACCTCCGACAGATTCAAAACCAGTAATTTCAGCCTCATTGGTACAATCGTCAAAAAACAGATACTTGGAATAGGCCTGATCCGTATTGCATACATAACCGGCTATACCGCCCGTGCAATTGCCATAATTTGCAGTAATCTCGCCGTGGTTTTGGGCGTGGAGGATCTTCATATCGCCGTAGCGCATATAGCCCACGATACCGCCCACGTAGGAAGGACCCGTTACGGCAGCATAGTTGGCAACATTTTCCAATTGTGCGAAACGCTCGATATAACCGGCAATACCTCCATAATTAGTTACGGTAACCGTAGGAGGACAAAAGACTTCGCCCCGGTTGCTCACGTTCACTAACTTCACGGTATCGGCAGCACGTCCATAAACGGAACCTGCCACACCTCCTATATAGCTTCCGCCAAAATTATTGCCGGTTCCGTCGTCAGACAGCACCTTCGACTTGTTCTCATAATCACGAATGATACCATAATAGAATCTACCGGCCAAGCCGCCCACATGGCTGCGACCCGTCACGATCACATTTTCATCCACATAGCAATTGTCTGATGAAAGTGGCGTAGAACGGTTGAACAGCGCGATGGAGCCAAACAAACCACCCGTATAATCCAGACCTTTGACCAAAGCATAGTTTTTCACATCTTCTATGGTGGCACCGTATGCATCGTAAGCACCCACGCCACCGGCGGTATAATTGGTTCCCGTATTATAAACTTCTCCCCTATTGGTACAATGGATAAGATCCACGTAGGTGGTATCCGTCACACCGGACTCTGTAAACTTATTCAGCAGAGCATTGGCCACCAAGCCTCCCACATAGTCTCCTTTCCCCGAGACCTTGGCTTCGTTGACACAATTTTCTAGTTTTGTACTAACGGCGTAGGCCACCAAACCAGCCGCATAACCTCCCGTTCGGGATTCCACCTCGCCATAATTGGCAACCTCTTTAATCAAATTATCTCTGTTGTAAACAGAAGCGCCACTCATTGATGCCACGATACCTGCCGCGTAGGAAGGTGCGCTCACCTTGCCATAGTTGGTTGCCACGCACAAAGTGTCGTGAGAATAATAAGAACTACTATACGTCATATAGCCGCCAATACCACCGGCGTAAGAGGTAACGGCATTGACATTACCTCTGTTGCTCACGCTGTCCATACGGGCATCCTGCAAGGTAGATCCGAAAATACCGCCCACATACTGGTTACCCGTCACGTCAGCTGTATTGGTCAAATTCACGGCTTTATTGCCATAGTCGCGATAACCGTCATAACGTCCCACGACGCCGCCCACGTGAGATGTCGGAGCTGCCGACACCTCTCCCCTATTATGCAGATTGCGCATCGTTACCTTACCCAAATAGGTGGCATTATAATAGGAATAAATACAGCCGATAACACCACCCGTATAAGCATCAGCCGCACCCAAACCGGTAATCAAGCCGTCGTTTTCACAATTGCTCACCTGAGCCGGGCCGTTGATACGACCAATGACACCACCCGTATTTTTGAATCCACTTACATTACCGGTATTGTAACAACTGTCCACCAGAGTCGTTTGCTGTAACATAGCAGCCACACCACCGGCATAATCTGCCGCAGCCGTCACATCCGCGTGGTTGGTCAGGTTTTTCAAGACCATCCGGGTACCGGAACCCACGACACCACCCACATTGGCTTTACCATTTACAAACGTGTATCCAATAGTCACGTTGTTTATTTCTGCCACATCAACAGCACCTACGATACCACCCACATAATCACCCTCGGTATAGACCGAAGTAGAATCCGAAACTTGAACATTGCAAAGTTCCACGAAAGAAGTATCGGGATGGTTTGCATCCACCTTTGAAGTAAAAGTCAGTTGTCCCGCGATGCCGCCCACATAATTTTGAACAGCTGTTACTTTACCCGCCATCGTGGCGTTTTGAATTTTAACGCCACGACCGGCACCCACGATACCGCCGGTATAACCCTTTCCCGATTTTACATTGGCGTAATTATTCACGTTGCTAATCACGGCATCTCTACGAGTGACATTATCGTCACCCAAAGCGGCAATACCATCCGCTTTAACATTCACATTACCCGCGATACCGCCGATACAATCGAAACCACTCACTAAACCGCTGTTGTCGCAATGGTCAATCACACAATAGCCGACCTCTATGCCCAACACACCGGTAATACCACCGGTAGCGGCTCCTGCCGTTGAAGTCACAGGACCA
This sequence comes from Bacteroidales bacterium, assembly GCA_045616665.1. GTDB lineage: Bacteria > Bacteroidota > Bacteroidia > Bacteroidales > WCHB1-69 > RUG11690. Next base: position 4,628 of record JAZLHE010000082.1, read on the forward strand.
GAGTTGTTGGAGAAAGATATACGAGAAGTATCTCTCACGGCACCCACGACACCACCCAAAATGGAGGCGGCTTTCACTTCCGCAGAGGTATTGGAGTTCGTTATTATCACGTGTTTACCGAAGCCCAAAAAACCGCCGGCATAGCTCACCGAAGCTTCCACCTGATTGGCAGCATTATTGGCAGGAACGGTCATCGAACAATTGTCGAAAGTCGTGTTTTCGGCATAACCGGCCATCAATCCCACATAACCTTTGGCATACACGCCACCCGAAACATGAAGATTTTCCACAGCGGCGTCCTTCATATAGCCAAAAAGTCCGCGATAATCTGCCAGAGGATAAGAAGTGGTTGAAGACGAAGAACCATCCGAGAATACCACGAATTTATTGATAGTATGATTATGTCCGTCGAAATTACCACGGAAAGGATGTGAAGCATCGCAACCGATACTGGTATTCCACGCATCCACGGCCAGCCACTTTCTCTCAATTGGGTTCCAGTCGTTAAAATAAGTCAGATTGGTTGTCAGAATAAAATACTGTTCGTAAAATCCGTTGGCACCCGACACGCCCTTGAAGGTCGTCTTGTTGTTGGTGGCATCTCTCAAATTATTGAGTTCCGCCAAACTGTTAATCATAATAGGATTGGGTTGGGAGCCGTAGATATGGAAGCCCTCTTCCTCAGAGGCGAAGTGCAGCGGGATATGTCTTACGGGGATATTGTTCACCACGGCATACAACACCGTG
>JAZLHE010000083.1:0-4052 GCA_045616665.1 Bacteroidales bacterium
AACCCCTTTATGATTTCGTGCAAATCCTTGATTTGCGCGTCCTTTTCCTTGATTTGCGCGTCCTTTTCCTTGATGCGCTCATCCAATATGTCTATCTGGGCTCGCAATACATCAGGACTGTCACTGTAGTATTGGCGATTGTCGATGTGGGAATTGTCACCAATTACATTATTGTTCCCATTGATGGCATTTTCGGAATTTTTCTTGCCTTTATTGACTTTTTCATCAGAGAAAAAATACTCTAATAATTTAGCATTCGCTTGGGTTGGAATTGACTTTTTATTTCGATAATTAAGTATAGTTTGCTCTCTGATTCCAGTCTTTGACGCAATATAATATGCTGTCAAAGTGCTTTTGTTTAGCATATCTAAAATTTTTTCTACTTGATTATCAGCTGTTTGCATAATTTTACTAAAATATTTTACTTTTTGTGTGTTTTTACTCAATTATTTGTGTATTTTTGCCTCGTACAAAAACAACAATAAAACCGTACAAATATAATAATAAAATAACACAAAAAAAAGTCCGCTTATTGTTTAATGTGAAAAAAATTAAAATCATGCCCCACATCGTCACCTACCGTTATTTAGACTACTTCAGCCAAACACGCTGTGAAGTGAAGGCGGAAGTGTTGGAATCCGGAGAAAGGACCAGCCGCATAAAGCTGCTTGGATATGGTCCCAAAAACGCCGTTCCCGGTACCGAAATGCGAGTTCACAACAAAAGTATCAATATTTATAAATCACAAAATCATGAATGGAAGAAATATACCTACTTCGATTAACCCGGAAATGTTTTGCCGGATGAAGGAAAAAGTAAAGAAGTTCCCAAAGTTCAGAATGGAGCTGAAACTGAAAACCGGATATTCGTTGAGCTATATCGACAAACAGCTGAACGGAGTGGCAATACCCACCTACAAACTCATCCAGGCGATGGGCGACATTGCCAAATTGGTTGACGAACAGGATAACAACATCAAGAAAATCTTAGAACAAAACTAAAGCCATGTATAAAAGTCACCCACTGTATTACATATCCGGTCCATACAGATTGTTGATGAGGAAAATGGGATATTCAAAGACCCTGCTCTATTTCGACATCTGCAAACAGGATATAGTCAATCTTTTACCGAAACACTACGATAAAATCGATGATGAAAACCCGCTGAAGATCGCACACAGAAACCACAACAATCGATGCCTTAAACAACGCCTTAACGCGGTAAGTCATGCCGACATAGTAGTATTCACAGAGAAATATTGGCTATCGCCCGCCTGTCTGGTGGAATGTCTTTGGGCAAGGATATTGAAGAAACACATCATCTACTGTTAACCATATAACGGTGGTGGACGCTCTGAATAGGTCCAGGACCATGGATTAAAGTTTGGCCTCCTGTGTAGGATGAAGAATGGATAAAAAAACCGAATAAGTAATACCACCACCGTTTAATTTTTATGAAAGTCATCTATGAATGAATTTGGAAACTTCTATCAAAGACAAATACGCCGCCTCAGTAGCCGGAAAGCACGAATAAACTATAAGCGGCTTATCGCCCAGAGACTTGGAAAGTCGGTACAGACCATCGACAACTGGATAAATGGCGTGACCATTCCCAACAGGCTTGAACAAAAGGCCATCAACGTAATTCTCAGAGAAAAAATATATCAAAATGAAGAATTGGATTAAAATAACAATATCGGCATTGGTCATTGTCACCATTTCAACATTGTCCGTAATCGTGGTCAAAGACAAAAGGACGATAGAAATCCAGCATAACCACATCGAGGAACAGGGAAAGGTGATAGATTCGCTGCTTAACAGGCGCACCACCTTCATCGACTGCCGGCTGATGGTGACCGACAAATCAAGGAACATTATCTACGGCCGCTACAACAAGGGCTCCATATCCCAGCCTCAGGAACGAAAATATATTTTGGAAATCGATTCAACCAACATCAAAATAAGATAGTATGGAAAACTTCAATGTAAATTCAGTGCTGGATTACGAGGCCACGCGCCTGACGCGCCTGATCGAAACAAAGAAACAGTACCTGTCAAAACTGGATCCAAGGACAATGCAACACAAGTACCTGCTGTCGGAAATAGAATTTTTGGAACAGGACATATTGCCCATCATCCTTTCAAAAAATCTGTACCTGAGCGAGTTCAACAAATGCTTTGACATCAATATGGCCAAGGTGGCCAATCACAAAAACAATTCCATATTTAACGGAATACTGTACTATTATCACATGAAGGACCCGTCACCGGACAGGATACCGGCCGTGGCCTGCTTTACCAATTACCACCCGCAAAAAATTTATATGGACTTCAGGCTGATACCTGACTTTTTGAACATGGTCAATGTTGCCCCAATAGAAATTTAACTTTATGGAAAAAAAGGAAAACAGCGAAAACCGCGAAGAATACGGACAGGAAAAGGCCAAGATAACCAAGATCCAGGAATGGCTGATGAGATATTACGAATTTCGTAACAACACCGTCACACAGCAACTCGAATACAGAAGCGTTGAAAACGACACCTTTTCCCAGTTCAACGAGAAAATGAAGACTGACATCGTCATCAGGCTGAAGGAAATGCGCTTTTCCAAGCCGAAAGAGGACCTGGAGGACATCCTCAATTCATCGATGATCAACGACTATGATCCCATCGTGGATTATTTCGGGAAAATAAGGTTCAAGGGATTTGGCTATATAAGGCAGCTGTCAAGATGTATCAAGCTGGACAATCCCGACCAGATAATCAGGGGAAAAAGATACAATGACCTGTTTGAAGAATACCTGCACAAATGGCTGTTGGCCTGCTACCTTTGCAGCACAGGAAAGACGGTGAACGACGTGATGCTGATTCTCATTGGAGCCCAAGGAAGGTTCAAGACATCGTTTTTGAACAACCTTTGCCCCAAAGACTTAATGGATTACAGGGTTTGCAGCCACATTAACCCGTCGCTTACCGACTACAACACAAGCAACTACCTGGCCGAAAAGTTCATGATCAATGTGGATGACCAGATGGAAACGATTTTTGGAAAGGACTACAACTGTATGAAGGCCATCGTTTCGGCACCCGACATCACCAACCGGAAACTGTACAAGGCAACCCACCAGCGACGGAAACGGATTGCCAACTTTTGCGGATCGGTGAACGAGAGCCGTTTTTTGCGTGACAGCAACAACAGGCGTTACCTGTGCTTTGCCATCACCGACATTTCAAAGGAATATGCGGATATTGACATTGACGGCCTTTGGGCGGAAGTGAAACACGAGGCCGAACAACTCAAGTCGAACTACATTTTCGGTCGTGAAGACTACATCACCATCGACTGCATGAATGCGAATTTCGAGGCTCCCACCGAGGAAGCCGAAACGCTCCAGGCCGTATTTATGCCTGTCGTTGACAATCCATTGGATGACCGGGACATATATTATATATCATTTACGGAGATGATAGGGATTTTAAAGATGTACTCATCAAACAACTACCTGAAATCGTACAATCTTCAAACGGCAATGCGAAAGTACGGCTATACGGTGAAGTCCTATAAGAAACAGAGATTCAACAACCAGCCGCGCAACCTGTATGCGGTGCAGCTCATCAATCCACAGCTGGAATGGCTGAGGAACAAGATGGATGAACTGTATAAGTGAAAAAGCCTGAGAAAAAAGCGTCGGTTTCTGGAGGGTGGACATTTGGCCATCCTCCTTTTTTTTGCGGTAGTCGGCAAAAACAGCAAAAAGTGCTAACTACCTCCAACTACCGAAAAAAAGACTTTTTGCAAATATCTTTTTTCTTAAAAACTACCTAACTACCCAACTACCTTTTTATATAATATTTGTTTTTAAATAGTTATGATTTATATTTGGGTATTTTGGTAGTTAGGGTAGTTGGCAGTCAAGTTTTTTTTGTTATTGAAAATTTAAAATTTCGGGTTGGTAGTTAGGTAGTTGGTAGTTTTCGCACAAAACAACTTTTTTACACTTTTACACTTTCGGTAAAAAATTATCTACCATTGGTAATTTTTGGTATGGCA
>JAZLHE010000084.1:0-17544 GCA_045616665.1 Bacteroidales bacterium
ATCACGGAGTATCGCAACGGCTACACGCTTCGAAAAGGCGCCGCGGTAGAGTTCAACTTCATCACGGTGGAGAGTACGTGGGAGGAGGCGAAGGAAAACATTTACGGCAATCCGAAGTTTTTTAGGGATTCTGTTGTGAACGAGGTTATTACCACGTGCACGATAGAGTGCGACGATTTCGGGATTAAGAAAGGGAAAGTGTAATTGGTGAATCATGATAGACATTCTCGTTAACGGCAAAAGGGCGGTGTTGTTTAAGGACACGTCGTTTCAGATGGAGCTTAACAGTTCGGTTTTCGCAACCGACGCGATTGAGGGCGACGTGGTGTATAATTTCGATTTGCCGGTATCGGGAAACGAGGTTGCCTTTGACTTTGCCCATATTCCGTATTCGTCTTCCGGAAAGAAGTACGACTGCGTGGTCCTGGTGGACGGGGTGCAGCTGGTATCGGGCAAGCTGGTTGTACAGAAGGTGACACGGAAAGCGTATTCGGTCGGGATTTTGGCGAATCCGTATCCGGACGGGTTCGGTGACAAGGCGGTAAGGAGCATCGGCGGTGACGAAATCGTGATCGCACGGAGCTACGCCACCCGGGAAGTGGATTGGAAGAATTTCCTACAGGCGTCACTGGATCAGGACAGCGACGTGAAGTTCGGCGTGTTTCAGGACAATAAGGGCTATGGCGACAAGAACGGGAGTTTCGCGCTGTACGGCATGAGCGAGGAATACGAGGATTTGACCCAGCTGCAGAAGATTGTCAACAGGATGCTGACAGAGAATGGGGAAGTTGTTGAAAATCATACAGGGATGCCTTTCGCGGTATTGTTCAATTACTATTCGGCAGCAAGAGAAACCACGCAGACTTCGACGTATGTTTCGGTGAATGTTCGACGTGTTCCGCACAACGTGTTTTGTTTCTGTCCGCAATTCAGGGCGGTGAGTTGTTTTAGGGACGTGTTTTCCTTTGCGGGATATTCCGTGTTCGGGAGCGTGTTTTCGGACAACGATCTTGGAAAGGTGTATATACAGTCGCCCAAGGCACTGGACGGGACTGTGGAGCAATACGCCGAACAAATGGACGGGGCGTTTTTTGATGGCTATGACATCCGTTTCGCACCGGACTATTCCGTCGTGATGCAGCCGGCCCTGGCGCAACAATCTTCCGGACCGTACGGCTACGACCCGCAATACGCCACCGCTATCGACAATGTGACGTATATTGACGTTATTTATTTTGAGAGAGGTTCGGAGCATATACATATAAACCCACACGGATTCATCGCATTTGACAATTCGGGATATTACAGGATAACGTTTGACGTGAGTGTCCCGATGTGCGACGTCAGCATTCCGTTGAGGATCTTGGTATATGACGGAGGTCCAGTCAGGTGGGAAGGTGACGATGCGGGGGAAGAACTGTACAGGACGGGAGAAGTGTGGATGCCGACCGACGGGAGTTCGAAACGAGTTTCGTTTGTTCTTCACATTACGGGCGGTACGGGGTTCTGGATAAAGATTTTCAGAATAATGCCCGACTACAACGGGACTTTGAACTATTATATGCCAGTCAGGTGCAATTCAACCGTCCGCATCGATGCGATTGACGGCAGCATGGATTCAGACCTGAATATTTACGCGCGCAGTTTCGTGATGTCGGAGTATCTTCCGGATGTGAAGGTGGGTGAGTTCGTGAAGTCGCTGAAAAACAGTTTGGGACTGCTGCTGTTTACGGACAGTCAGAGCAAGACGGTTGAGATTTCGACGGCCAAGGATTTGATTTCCGCCGGGGGCGTGGATTTGACCGAGTATGAGCTTGTGCGGGAATCGTCGAGGGAGATCGATGAAGGGAGCGGCTATAAGTTCGCGTTTGACAAGCTTGGTTCTGACGATGACGAGGACGGCGATGACGTGTCGGTGGGCGATATGATTGAAGACGTGGATGACATTCCCGATCTGCCTTCGGCGGAAGAGAACATCGGCAAGGTTTGCTATGTGAAGAGCCGTAACGCCTATTACACAACGGAGTGGGACGTGTTGGAGAGCGGTGAGGCAACGGCCGTGTGGGTGGAGAAAAAGGGCGCACGCAGGTGGTTGAAGGTTGGCGACGGAGGCACGGAGGTTTCTCCAGCGGCGGCGGTGCCCGGAACGACGGGGTATTTGTCGCTGCACCGCGGCAACGGCTCGTCGGTTATGATTCCGGATATCGACCAGGAGATCGAGAGCGATATGTTCGGCACGGAGAAGGGCGATAAAATCGTGTTGCTGATGTACAGGGGGCATAAGACATTCAGGAGCGATTCCAATATCCTGCACATACGGACCTACGGTTTTGAGGATATGTGTCCGTTTTCGTCAGACGGCTTGCAGCTTACGAGCACGGGAAACAACAGTGTGGGCGAAAGGTACATAAAGCCGTTGCTGGAGATGATTTCGAAGGAGGATGCGTTTTCCTACAAGTTTCTCCTTCCCATCAACAAGGTGATTGAGGTGATGAAGCTGTTGAAGCCGCAGCAGGCGGCCGCATCCAGTCAGGTGCGGTTCGTGATGGTGAACAATTTGCGCATTCTTCCCAAGAAGATTACGTTCCAGATAGACAATAACGGCGGCAGGTACCTTTGCGAAGTGGTAGGGGTGAGGGTGTAGTTAGAATTGCGGTGATTTTTCGTATATGGTTTTTGTGAGGTTCGGGTCTGGGTGGTCGCTGTAGATGGTGGTCATTGCCAAAGAGTGGTGGTCGGCGTGCTGTTTGACCGTTAGCGGGTCAAGTCCCGCCTTTAGCATTTCAAATATTCCGGTGTCGCGGAAGCTGTAGAGTTGCATTTCGTCAGGGAGATGGAGCTGTTTTCGCAGCCTGATCCATATTTTTCCGAGTTTTGCCCGATGTGCCTGTATGTACGACGGCATCATACTTTGGGATATAAGGTACATGTCTTTTTTGTAGTTCCTGATGTATTGGAGGCTGTCGATGACGTCTTGGGTCATTGAGGCGAATCGGGAGTGGTGGTTTTTGGCGTTGGCGCCTGACACGAAGATTGTCCGTTTGTCGAAGTCAACATCACCGACTTTCAGCGATATGATTTCTTTTGGTCTGATGAGGCAGTAGTACATCAGTTTGCACACGACGAGCATTTGGGGGTCGTGTTCCCGCAGGTGGCGAATGATGGTTTGTCGAGTTTCTTTGTCGATGATTCCCCGTTTCTTGTCTGTCTTCTGTTTTCCCTTTATTTGTGCGAATGGGTTGTTGGTGGCATATCCCTTTTCAAGTGCCCAGTTAAAGAACACACGCATGAATTTGAGGTAGTTGTTGTAGCTTCTTTGGCTGATACCCCTGTCGTTATATATATAGTCCATAAATCGTATGGCGCACAGTTTGTTGAAAGAGCTTGAGAATTTGAGTTCGGGGCATTTGGTATCGACGAAGGTGTTGAGCGTGTTGATGAATGATTTGTATGAGCGGATTGTGTCGGGGCGGAGTTCTTTTTGCTTTTCGAGGATGAATTTTCCGGTGGCGGTTTTGAACGGGGTGTAGAGGCGGATGTCGTCGGCGGTGACGAAAGGGTTCCAACCCTTCATCAGTTTGATGTTGATTTCGTTGACGATTTTGAAGATGTGAGCCTTTGCTTCGGCCTGGGTGCGGTACCTTCTGTGGATTTTTTCAACTCTTGTCCTGACCCTTTTCATTTTTTGGGTGTTTGGGTCTTCGCAGTAGTAGTCGATTACCCAACCGGACTTGTTTTGTTTGAGAGAAGCAGGTAAGTAGTTGAAATTCAATGTTTCCTGCGTGAGAGAGGTGTGTTGATTTTTAAACATTTTTTTTTTACTCCCAAATTTTGGGGGCAAAAAATATTTGTCACAAATCTGTCGCACTTTTTTTTTGTTCCCGGTAGTTTGAGCGGTGTAAGATGCTGATTATCGGTTTTTTAAGTGCTTTTGTGGAGCCGGAGGGAGTCGAACCCTCGTCCAAACAAACTGCAAAAATGCTTTCTACATGTTTAGTCTCAGTTTAATTGTCGGCATAAAGTAGGTACCGGACCAACCGGCTTTATGCGTATCTTCTAAAGTTTCGCTTCCGCATCGAAGCCTGCGGTCGCTATCCCATCATTTCCGATACTTCGGTCCGGACGCCGATAGGCGTGGCTTCCGGGGAAGCACCCGCGACTACGAACCTTGTTCGTGTCCCGAGATTCGCGGCAACTATGCTGCGAATGCATAAGATTCGCCATTTATTGGCATAGAGAGTTAGTTTTTAACGGAACCATCTCACAACCTCCGACATGCTTACAAATCCACACGCCTGCTGTCAAAACCAGACGACCCCAGTGAATTTTTTGCCTTTATTCCATAACGACATTGGCTTTCAACGTCAATATCACCCTGTCGCTCTCTGCATTGGAATCTACGGTGATTCGCTTGCTGCGTGCACCAACGTCTTTGGGCTCAGTAGCACTGAAAGTCACTTTTATCGTTCCTTTCTTGCCTGGCATAACGGGTTTTTTGTCGTATTCAACCTTGGTGCAGTTGCAGGCCGACACTACATTGTAAAGCAATAACGGTTTCTTTCCAATGTTGGTAAAGGTGTATGTGTCTGTAACAACCTGGTTGAGTTTAACGGTACCTAAATCGCATACGGTTTTCTCAAACTTGATTTCGGCACCCGTGGGAGTGGAAGTTTCTGCTTTGGCTTTGCTGCCGTTTTGCGCGGAACAAAACGAAACAGCACAAATGATGGCGATAAAGGCAAAAAATCTTTTCATAATATTAGTTGTTAGGTGTGTTTAATGGTGTGGCACTGTTTTCAGGTGATGCTTCAGCTGGTCTTGCACTAACATTTCCCTTGATGGATAATACAACACGATTATTCGTTGCATTAGACTCTACAGTGATGGTTTTATTAATGGCTCCTAAACGACCGGTATTGTATTTCACTTTAATGCTGGCTTTTTTACCGGGAGCAATGGGTTCGTGAGGCCATTCTGGAACGGTGCAACCGCAACTTGAACGACAATTCGTTAAGATTAAATCGGCTTTTCCTGTGTTTTTGAAACGAAATTCACATTCGCCATTGTCATTTTGAAGAATCTGACCATAGTCGTGTACTAATGTCTCAAATGTGATTTCAGGTTCTTTTACTTTTTGGGGCTTTCCTGCCTCGTCCTGTGCTGATAAGCTCAGCGCAAATACCATCAAGACGGCAATACTAAAAATCTTTTTCATTGTTTTTTGTTTTTAATTGTCAAAACTAATGTTTATAGACTGTTGTTTTTTTTGAAAGTTTAATCGATAAAATGATGAATGGCCAATTGGTAGCCCTGTAAGCCAAAACCGCTAATGAAACCGACACAGCGAGAGGATATCATTGAGGTCTTGCGGTACATTTCCCGTCCGAAAAGGTTGGAAATGTGGACTTCAACGACCGGAGTGTTGATAGAACCGATGGCGTCGGCGAGGACGATGGCAGTGTGGGTATAGGCCCCGGGATTGATGATGATGCCGTCGTGTCTGTCAAAGCGGTGAAGGGCGGCAACCAGTTCGGTTAAGTTGTCGGACTGGAAATACGTCAATTCTATTGTCGGGAACTTTTTCTTCAGCTGAGAAAAATAGTCTTCAAACGAAGTGGAACCATAGATGTCGATTTCTCGGGTTCCCAATCGTCCAAGGTTTACTCCGTTGATGATAGCCAGTTTCATAATCCGTTGCAGTGCTAATGTCTATTTTTTTTCTTATTCATAAACTACAATGAAAACATCCTCGTCGGATTTCTGCATATTCAGTTTCTCACGTCCGTATTGTTCCAATTTGCAGGAATCGTTTTTCAGTTGGTCGTATGAATAATTGTTTTCTAATTTATTTTTGGTTTCGGCAATGCTTTTTTCCAGATTGTTGATTTTTTTGTTTAATTCGTTGTGTTTTAGTAAATTACTGTCTGAAATAAAGATGAGATAAATCAAAAACAAAAAGGTGGTCGCTCCGAAAAGAAGTAACTTGAACTTTTTGCTTTGGAAGAACTCTTTATTGACTTTCATTAATTTCTGGAATTAGCGGGCATAATTGACGGATCTGGTTTCTCGAATAACGGTAATTTTGATTTGACCAGGATAAGTCATTTCGTTTTGGATTTTCTTTGACAGGTCAAATGATAATTGGTTGGCTTGTTCATCGCTGACCTTTTCTGCGCCAACGATGACGCGCAATTCCCTACCGGCTTGAATGGCAAAGGTCTTGACTACGCCCGGGTAGGTGAGTGCCAGATTTTCCAAGTCATTTAATCGTTTGATGTAGGCTTCCACTACTTCACGACGAGCACCTGGACGGGCACCTGAAATGGCATCGCAAACCTGTACCAATGGGGCAATGAGGTTGTCCATTTCCATTTCATCGTGGTGGGCGCCAATGGCATTGACGACTTCCGGGCGTTCTTTGTATTGTTCAGCCAATTGTGCTCCGTAAATGGCGTGGGGAACTTCTAATTCTGTGTCAGAAACTTTGCCTATGTCGTGCAATAAGCCGGCACGTTTGGCCAATTTCGGATTCAAACCGAGTTCGGCAGCCATCGTGGCACACAAGTTGGCCACTTCTTTCGAGTGTTGCAACAGGTTTTGTCCGTAAGAAGAACGATAACGCATTTTGCCAACCATACGCATCAAATCGTGATGAATGTTGTGAATGCCTAAGTCGATGCAGGTGCGTTTGCCGATTTCGGCAATTTCCTGTTCAATCTGTTTTTTCGTCTTGGCAACGACTTCCTCAATTCTTGCAGGGTGAATACGACCGTCGGTGACCAGCTTCTGCAAGGATTGGCGGGCGATTTCTCGACGAATGGGGTCGAAACTTGAAAGTAAAATGGCATCTGGAGAATCGTCGATGATGACATCCACACCGGTAAGGTTTTCCAGGGTTCTGATGTTACGACCTTCACGACCAATGATGCGTCCCTTGATTTCGTCATTTTCAATATTGAAAACAGAAACGGCGTTTTCGATGGCCGCTTCTACTCCAACTCTTTGTATTGATTTGATAATCACTTTCTTAGCTTCATTGTTGGCCGTGGCTTTAGCTTCATCGACAATGTCCTTAATCAGTACCATTGCATCAGCTTTGGCTTCTTCTTCCATCAGAGAAATGAGCTGCTGTTTGGCTTGCTCGCTTGTCAATTCGGCGATGGATTCAAGCTTTTGCTTCTGAATGGCTGTCTGTTTCTCTAATTCAGCTTGTTTTTGGGCAGTAACCTCTAATTGTTTCTTGAGATTTTCCTTGGTGGCGTTGTTCTCGTTGAGCTTTTTGTTGGCTTCTTCCAGTTTCTGGTTCAACGTGTTTTCTTTTTGCTTGATTCTATTTTCAGCCGTGCTAATCTGTTGATTTTTTTCGTTTACGACTTTTTCGTGCTCACTTTTAAGCTGTAAGAACTTTTCTTTGGCTTGCAGTATTTTTTCCTTTTTCAGTAATTCCGCGTCTTCTTCTGCTTTTTTTAATATTTCTTTGCTGCTTTTAGTGATAGAGTTTTTGAGAATGGTAAATGAGAGGAAAATTCCGATGCCGGCCCCCACAATAATACCAATGATAATCCATAGTGCTGTCATAAATTATTATTTTTTTCGTTTTTATATTGTTGATATGTTGTTATTGATAAAGTTTGTTATTAATAAAAAAATCCCGCACAGTCCATAGGGTTTCATTAAACTCCTATGTTAATAAAGATGAAGGAGTCGTCATATCGCAAAATTCCACTGGACACCGAAGTGTCCCCTTGCGGGTGAGGCCTTTTTTTGGTATGCCGAACCGTGCCTTCGTTTGTTTTGTGTTGAGTTTAACAAACGTTATTGACTTGTGCGGGTATGGGGTATTCAAAGAACGTGTCTAATCAATGTCTAAAGTGTCGGCAAGCGTTTTCAGTGCTTCCATCTTCGGAATTAAATCCTCTTCGTATTCATTTAGTCTTTCTTCTGTATCTATCTGTTTTACTGTATATTCTATAAGTATTTTAGAAAGTAAATCCTGATGATCGATATAGTTAAACCGCTTGGCAAAATTTAGAAAACTTTCATTGATTCTCTTTTCGGCTTCCCGATAATAGTATTCCCATTCCTTCTTGATGACAACATTGATTTTCCGTTGCGCTATCTCTAACTGTATTTTTATCTTGTCGTCTTCCATCGCTAACTATTGAGAAGTCCTATGCAATTGTCAATTTCCCGCACTAATTCAGTGATCTTTCTTTTGGTTTCAGTTTTATCTTCTTTTTTTATAATGGTTTGCGTTATTGTCATTAATTTTATTTTCTCGTCAAGTGTCTGCACTTGGTTTTGAAGTTGTTGGTTGAGTGTTTTGAGTTCTTCGTTTTCTTCTTCTAACTTTCTGTTTTTCAGTTGTATATCTTTTAAACGCAGCTGGGCCTGCTTAATCTTGTATTCAATATCGTTATATAGCGTATAAAAAGAGGGCATTTCTGTGTTTATAGATTTTGCAAAAATACGAATTTTTTTTGGATTAATTCATACCTCTTGATTTTTTAATTCTTTCGTAAGCTTCGTTGAGTCTGGCAAATTTTTCTTCCGCGGCTTTTCTGACCTCTTCCCCCAAATGGCTTACTTTGTCTGGATGGTGTTTCATGGCAGCTTTTCTATAGGCTTTCTTTACTTCGTCATCAGTGGCGTCAGAAGAAATTTCCAGGATTTTATAGTCGTTGTCTAAATTGTTGTAATTGCTTGAACTGTAGTTGTTTGAATTGCTGTTGGAGTATCCTTGGCTATAATAGTCGTAGTAATTATTCTGACTGCTGTATCCCAAAAACATAGATTTTATGGCTTCAAAGTCCATTGTGGAAATCCCCATCCACGAAGCAATCATTTGTATCGAGTTCAATTCATTTTGATCAATGTTGCCGTCGGATTGGGCAAGTCCGAACAAAAATTGAAGAATGAGTAGTCGTTCTTGCAGTGAAGTGTTGTGTCTCAGTTTGTTACAGAGCGTTTCGGTATCAATTTCTTTGTTGATATAGTCACGTAAGCTTAAAATTGCGTTTTGTGCCTTGTTGGCACCCAAATTTTGAATGAGATATTCTTTGACGAAGTTGAGTTCCGACTTGACAAAGCGATTGTCCGCCTTGATGACAACTGCCGTGAGTTGCATCAAAGTGTCAACAAAATCATCTTGTGATAATTTTCTTCCCCCTGTAAATGTGTCGAAAGTAAATGTGCGGCGTCTTCCGTGGATCAGCGTGTTAATCAAGGCTCCAACAAAATAACCGAAAAGCCCACCCCAAAAATCTCCTAGAAAGATGAAACCTAAGATAAAACCTAAGATTCTGTATATCATTATTTTATATTCTTTTTGTTAATTGAAGATGACTTTAATTGCCATTTCTCAGAAGTCTTTTTATAATAATATTATTGTATAACGCTTCCATAAAGGTCATAGCAATCGGCTTTGTGAATCATCACGGGATAAAATTCGCCGATGACGAGTGCTTTTTTCTTGTCTATCAGAACCGTATTGTCCACGTCTGGCGAGTCAAATTCGGTTCTTCCGACATAATAATTGTCTTCTTCGGCATCAATGATGACTTTTAGCACCTTGTTGACGAGCTTTTCATTGTGTTCAAGTGAAATTTCTTCCTGTAATCCCATTATTTCTTCCAAACGACGATTTTTTTCAGAGTGCTTGATGGGATCTCCGAGAGAAAATGCGGGAGTTCCTTCTTCTTGAGAGTAAGAAAAGACACCTAATCGTTCAAATTTCATTTGTTTTACAAATTCTACCAATTCTTTATGTTGGGCTCTCGTTTCCGTGGGATAACCCGAGATGAGCGTTGTGCGCAGTGCGATGCCGGGAACTTTGTTGCGGATGGTTTCGATGAGTTTATAGGTTTGCATGCTGTTCCCGCCACGGTGCATATCACTCAAAATATCATCGCTGATATGCTGTAGAGGAATGTCGAGGTATTTGCAAATATTGGAATATTCGTTCATTACGTCTAAGATTTCGTAAGGAAATCCCATCGGGTAGGCATAATGTAGTCGAATCCATTCCAGTCCGTTTACCTGAGCCAAGCGACGTAACAGCATTTCCAAATCTCTGTGCTTGGTCAAGTCCATACCGTAATAAGTAAGGTCCTGGGCAATCAGCATCAGCTCTTTGACACCGCCTTGGACCAATTTTTGGGCTTCTTCTACCAATTGGTCAATGGGTTTGGAAATCTGTTTTCCGCGAATAAGCGGAATGGCGCAATAGGAACAGTTGCGGTCGCATCCTTCGGAAACTTTCAAATAGGCATAATGAGCCGGAGTGGAGAGAATACGGTCGCTGTGGCCAAGGAGGTCAAATTTGTCCAAATGGAAAAGCTGGTGTAATTCGGCAAAAGTGTAAAAAGCGTCCACTTCGGGAATCATTTTCTCCAATTCGTCTTTATATCGCTGGGCAAGACAGCCGATAACGTACAATTTCTTGATGATGCCCTGTTTTTTGCGTTCCGCATAAAACAGGATTTCCTCGATGGATTGTTCTTTGGCATCCTGAATAAAACCGCAGGTGTTGATGATGACGATGTCTGTGTCGTTGGTCGTCTCGTGAAATACCCGATATCCCATCTTTTGCAGTTGGGCGGCAACGACTTCTGAGTCAACACTATTCTTTGAACATCCTAAAGTGACGATATTGATGTTTTCTGTATTTGTATTCATTGAATGATTCTTTGGAAAGAAAATTTTTGCAAAGATAGTGAAAAATCGTGGAGTTGGAACCCAATTTACATATATTTTTTGTCTTTGTGAGTTATATTTATTTAGATTTCAGTCCATTTGCGTTTTTAATAAATTTTAGGAGAAAGGACATAAAAAAAAGTTGTATTTTTGTAAACTGTAAATTTACTAGTCGTGTACATTAATTCGGACTTGTTTTCTGATTTTCTTATTCATCGAGAAATCACGTGGTTAGGCATTGATTTTTCGAAGGCTAAGTTTACGCGTAGTGGTTTCGAAATGACGCAGGAAATTATGCGGCGTTATTTTAACGACTGGAATATGCTGATTATTACCGATCAGAAAAAGTACGATGTGCGTATGAGTTTTCGCAAGCCGGTGATGCAGTACGACTTGTCCTGGGTCTCAAAGAAAAACAAATCGGTGAAAGTTAACAATGTCCTCAGCGATTTTATTACGGTGGATGCGATTCAGACGGATGAGACCATTGTTAATTATGTACAGTCCAATCTTTTTCCATCTGTAACGACCTACAGTCTGTTGTTTATTGTGGAATCTTTTGACGATTTGACAAAGTTGGGGACGGTTTGGGTGGTCATTGTCAACACGGAAACCAACCAGGTGGTGCTGACCGAAAAGTTTATCAAGTCTCCAAGTGGATTTGGTCTTAGAAATTATTGGGGAAGGGTTTTCTATAACCTGTTCTTCGATATTCAAAAATATGCGTTCTTGCGATGGGAAAATCTGGTTCGGCAAGAATGATAACCTTTTTTCATTTTAAATTTTTGAAACTATGGGCGCATTTAAACAATATGATTTTAGAGGTGTTTATGGGCAGGATTTCACGTTGGACGACATTTATAAATTTGGATTTTTCCTGCCAGGATTGCTAAAATCAGATAAAGTGTTGGTGGGTCGTGATATGCGGGTTTCCACTCCGGAAATTTTCGATGCAGTGATCCGCGGAATCACGGATGCCGGGGCGGATGTTTGCGATATGGGATTAACGACCACGCCGATGGTGTATTATTTTACGGCGAAACACCATTTTAACGCTTCGGTAATGATTACCGCTTCGCATAATCCCAAAGAATATAATGGATTGAAAGTGTCGCGGCACGATGCCTTGCCTGTGGGATTGGATACGGGATTGGGTGAATTACAATCAATGATGCAACAAGAACCTGTGCTGTTGGCATCTCGAAAAGGAAAGATAATCGATTATCCTGTCAAATCAGAATATCTTGAATTTCAAAAAAAATATCATTACGATATTTCAAATTTGAAAATCGTGATGGATTGTTCCAACGGAATGTCTTCGATTTTGGTGAAGGATATTTTTGGTCAGCTGCCTATTTATATGTATGATGAATTGGATGGCACTTTCCCGCACCACGAAGCCAACCCGTTGGAGGCTGAGAATGTGGTGGATTTGCAGAAACGGGTGCTGCGGGAAAAAGCCGATGTCGGTGTCATTTTCGATGGCGATGCCGACCGGGTGATGTTTGTGGATGAAAATGGTTCGTTTATTCCGCCGGATTTGATGATCGCCGTGCTGGGACATTATTTTATCAAGGAAAAAAATATGCCGGGCAAGGCTATCGTTGATATTCGTACTTCAAAATCGGTGACCGAGTATATCGAAAAGTTGGGTGGGGAAGTTTATATTTGGCGCGTGGGGCGTGCTTTCGCAGCCCTTAAATTGCGGGAAATTGATGGCGCCTTTGGCGGTGAATTCGCTGGACATTATTATTTCCGCGACTTTTTCTATTCTGATTCCGCGATGATTGCCGCTCAGGTCATTCTGTATGTTTTTAGCGAAATGAAAAAACAGGGCGTTAGCGTCTCGCAGTTGATGGCGCAAATCGCGATGTATGCCAATACGGGTGAAATCAATTTTGAAATTGAAGACAAAAAATCCGCGATGGAAGCCTTGCGAAAGTATTTTTGTGGAAAAGAGAATTACGTGAAGTTTATGGATTTTGACGGTTATCGCATTGAATTTCCAAATTGGTGGTTCAATGTCCGTCCTTCTAATACCGAACCTTATTTGCGCCTGCTGATGGAAGCCCAAAGCCAGGAGCTGTTGGATGCTAAATTGTCTGAAGCAAAATCAATTCTCACGAAATTTCAACGTTGATACGAAATCTTGAATTAAGTCAATATAAATAAATAGGTATGGATTACTTTAAAGAAGCTCCGATTTCTGTTACCGTTTGCGATAAAAACGGTAAGATTTTAGATATGAACGACAAATCTGTCAGTACCTTCGTGAAAGACGGGAAGAGTATAATCGGCAATTCCTTGTTAGACTGTCATCCCGAGCCGGCTCGGACGAAATTGTTGGGATTGCTGGCCAACCATAACGTTAATTGCTATACCATAGAGAAAAACGGAATCAAAAAAATGATTTACCAATCTCCTTGGTTTGAAAACGGTGAATTTGCGGGCTATATCGAGTTGTCAATGGAAATTCCTTTTGATATGCCGCACTATGTTCGTATGCCCAAACCGCAAAACTAAATTGTGTTTTGATAACTACTTTTGTATCAGTCGTTTTTATTCTATGTCTTAATAAATGTTAAGTAATGGGATAAAAATCATATTTTTCTTAATTTTGCAGCGTGAATTAAGTTATATATTTAAATAGATAATTATGCCAACTACAGCTGATTTTAAAAACGGATTATGTATCGTTCATAATAATGAGTTATGGACAATTGTTGAATTCCAACACGTAAAACCCGGTAAGGGAAATACTTTTGTTCGTACAAAATTAAGACATATCAAATCAGGTAGAGTTTGGGAAACCAGATTTGATGCCGGTGTGAAGATTGAACTTGCACGCGTGGAACGTCGTCCGTATCAATTTTTGTATAAGGAAGGTGACAGCACCTATAATTTTATGCACTCCGAAACATACGAACAATTGGCTATAGAAGCTAGTTTGATTAACAACCCCGGTCTGTTGAAGGAAGGTCAAGGCGTCGAAATTATGTATCACGCTGATACGGATACTCCGCTGACTTGCGAACTTCCTCCATTTGTTGACTTGCAAGTGACTTATACAGAACCTGGTGTTAAAGGTGATACTGCTACCAATGCGGCTAAACGTGCTACCGTGGAAACCGGTGCAGAAGTTTTCGTTCCTCTTTTCATCGAAACCGGTGAAATGATCAGAGTGGATACTCGTACAAACAAATATGCTGAAAGAGTAAAATAAAATGAGATTTTCAAAACCCATAACCCTTGACGAACTGTGCGCTATCATTGGCCATACGGTGACTGTCGTTGGTAATAAGGCTAATGTGATTAGTGGTATCAACGAAATTCACTCGGTGGAAAAGGGTGATGTTTCTTTTGTGGACTGTCCGAAATATTATGACAAGTCGCTGCAAAGTGCCGCGACTGTCATCTTAATCAATAAGGAAGTTGATTGCCCGGAAGGAAAAACTTTGGTTATTACTGATGATCCGGTGAATGATTTTGTGACCATCGTGAGACATTATGTCCATTTCCATCCGCAACACGAAATGGTTCATCCCAACGCGCAGATCGGTGAGGGAACGATTATCCAACCGAATGTTTTTATTGGCGAGGATGTTAAAATCGGTAAAAATTGCGTCATCCACGCTAATGTGAGCATATACGCACATACTATTATTGGCGACAATGTCATAATCCATTCTGGAGCTTCCATCGGAGCGGATGCCTATTATTTCCAAAAAAGAAGTGCCGGTTGGAAAAAACTGGAATCTTGCGGTAGAACCATTTTGGGCGATGCCGTGGAAGTGGGAGCCAATACTTGCATAGACAAGGGCGTTTCTGGTGACACTTTCATCGGCAACGGCGTTAAATTTGACAATCTGGTACAGGTGGGACACGATACCCACATCGGAAATCATTGTCTTATCGGAGCACAAGCCGCTATTGCCGGATGCACTTTCATTGACGACGATTGCAATGTCTGGGCACGTGCCTGCATCAATAAAGACCTCTATATCGCTAAAAATACCACTGTGCTTGCCTTGACAGCGGTAGATAAAAGTGTAAAAGAGGAAGGTCAGGTGCTTTTTGGTCAACCCGCAATGGATGCTCGTAAAAAATGGAAGGAAATGGCTTGTGTCCGTTCACTTCCATCTTTAATGGAAGAGTTCGCTCAACTTAAGAAAGAAGTGGAAGAACTTAAAAACAAGTAGTTATGACGGACGATAAAGTTGATATTGTCCCTGTATCTAATGCTACTGAATTGTCTATTCCTTTTATTGAAAATACAATCTCAGCCGGATTCCCAAGTCCGGCTGAAGATTATTTGGAATCTGGCATTGATCTCAATAAAGAATTGATTCGACATCCTTCAACCACATTTTTTGGTAGGGTAAAGGGTGACTCAATGTGTGGAGCCGGAATTTTTGAGGGGGATATCTTGGTGATAGACAAGTCATTAAATGCCAAAGATGATGATATCGCCGTTTGCTTTATTGATGGTGAATTTACCTTGAAACGTATAAAAAGGGAAAAGGATGCGGTTTGGCTGATTCCTGCCAACGACAAATATAAACCTATTCGTGTTACGGTAGATAACGATTTTCTGATTTGGGGTATCGTCACCGGCATCGTTAGAAAAATTCGATATTAATGAAAGATGTTTGCCTTAGCCGACGCCAATAATTTCTTTGTTTCGTGTGAACGTGTCTTTAACCCGTCCTTGCGGGAAAAACCTGTTGTCGTCCTATCCAATAACGATGGTTGCGTGATCGCTCGGAGTAATGAAGCCAAGGCTATGGGTATTCAAATGGGGGTGCCTCATTATCAGATTAAAGGTCTGGTGGAAGAAAAACAAGTGCAGGTCTTTTCTTCAAACTATGTTCTCTATAGCGATATGTCTCAGCGTGTGATGAGTCTTCTTTCTCAATATGTACCCGAAATTGAGCAGTATTCGATTGACGAGTGTTTTATTGATTTTAGAAGTTTTAACCGATTTGATTTGCTTTCGTATGGACGGCAAATCGTGAAGACTATATATAAAGGAATAAATATACCTATAAGTATGGGTATCGCACCCACCAAAACCTTGGCCAAGGTGGCTTCAAAAATGGCAAAGAAAGTGAGCAGCCAAGGGGGTGTGGTGATGTTGGAAAGTGAAACCGAAGTTGAAATAGCCTTGCGAAATTTTCCGGTTACGGATGTTTGGGGAATTGGTCGCCGCTATGGAAAGAAATTGTTGGATTTTCATATCAATACAGCGTTAGATTTTGTAAAAATGCCTCAGTCGTGGGTGAAAAAACAGATGACGGTAGTCGGAGAACGTACTTGGTTGGAATTACAAGGACAACCCTGCATCAGTTTTGAGTCGTACCCGCCGGATAAAAAACAAATTTGCTGTTCACGTAGTTTTACCCCAATGATTGAACAGTTTGATGTTCTTGCCGAGGCTGTGGCTTCGTTTGCTTCCCAGGTGGCTCAAAAATTGCGCCAAGAAGGTCAGGTTGCCAATACAGTGATGGTCTTTATTGCGTCTAACCACCATCGGACTGATTTACCGCAATATGCGAATAGTAAATTATATGCATTTCCTGTTGCAACTTCCGATACCACTTTGATTGTAAAGGGTGCTGTATCCGTTTTGAAGGATATTTATCAAAAAGATATCGCATATAAAAAAGCAGGTGTCGTTTTGCTTAATATTGTAGATCAGTCTGCCATTCAAACCAATTTGTTTCACGCTTCTGATAGTGAAGAACACAAAAAATTAATGGCAACTATGGATGCGTTGAATGCCCATTTCGGTCGTGGAACGGTGAAAACCGGAGCCGAAGGCTTTCGAACCAAATCACTGTATAATCGTTCTTTCTTGTCCCCTAATTATTCTACCAAATTGCAGGATGTCATTCAAATTAAGGTCTGATTGTCCAATTATCCTGTTGTTTTATATTACCTATGGAATTTGGTGTAGTTTCAGTGTTTTGAATAGATTTGATTGCGTTTGTTTTCAAAGGTTATTAATTCGAACTTTTGATTTCCTCCTCCGTCAGACCGGTGATTTTACAAATTAAGGCAATATCAAGACCTTCGGTTATCATATTATGGGCGACTTCGAGATTCCTTTTGGCTTCGCCTTTCTCCATCCCATCCTGAAACGCCTCATCACGAACCAGTTCCATGCCGCTCTGCACGTCGGCATATTCCCAAATGCTCTTCTTGTACTCGTCCTTTTCCATATCGCTGAATATTTTGTAGTTGCAACGCCTGAATATCGTCTCGAAAAAGGAATTTCCGCTCGCCTGCTTCGGCGGCTCAGTCATCTTGCGCATATTGTTGAACACGTGCGCCAAGATTTCCTGTTCCGTCTTCGGGACCTTCTTTTCGCGTGCAAAGATACCTAATTCTACGATACAAAACGTCGGATTGTCGGAAATTATGTTTCCAAAGTCGTCCTTGTAGTTCACAAACCACACCTTTTCGCCACGTTTCAGGGCCATTCTGTCGGGATGTTCCATAATGCAGACCACGCAGACTTTCGCGATTTTGTACTTCCTGTCCTTGACGGTGATTGAATTGCTGATGAGGCGGCTGGCGTAGGCGAGGCCCCTTTCAATGGGAAATCGCTGCCGCAACTTCTGCATCTCCACCACGAAGTAGTCGTCGCATTCGTTCTTGCACAGCACGTCGAACACCACCTTCCGTTCGTTCTCCGCCAAGCCCACCACCTCGTTGGGAAGGTACTGCACTTCGGAAATCCTGCCCAGGCGTTCCGACACAAAGAGGTTGAGCAGGTACTTCAGTTCCTCCTGGCAGCCGTCGAGGCCAAACACGCGCTTAAAGCCGAAATCGGACAGCGGGTCAATG
>JAZLHE010000085.1:0-68297 GCA_045616665.1 Bacteroidales bacterium
ATGAATATGAAAATTGGTGGAATTTTACATTCGACACATCAAAGGTGATGAACAGATTGGCGGCGGTCAGAGCAATGCAGGGACGTCTGCTTGGCGAGTTGTCATCGATGGGTTTCTCATTGCAGAATGAAGCTCAGTTGGTAAACATGTCAATTGAAATCGTGAAATCTTCGGAGATTGAAGGAGAGGTGCTTAATCTGGAACAGGTCAGGTCGTCGGTAGCGCGACGGTTGGGCATTCCAACGGCAGGTTTGGTTAGAACATCGAGATATGTAGATGGAGTGGTGGAGATGATGCTTGACGCCACACATAATTATATGGCACCATTGACGGATGAAAGAATTTTTGGTTGGCATAATGTGCTGTTTCCCAATGGAATGAGTGGTCTCTATACGATAGATGTGGCTAAATATCGCACGCATGTGATGCAGGTGGTTTCTGGACCGATGGGTTTTGAGACGGTTCATTATCAGGCTGTTGAGCCAGAAAGAGTTCCTGTGGAGATGGATCGGTTTATAAAATGGTTTAACGAAGATGATACTAATGACAGTGTGTTGAAGGCGGCGATAGCGCATCTGTGGTTTGTCACAATTCATCCGTTTGATGATGGAAATGGCAGAATCGCCAGGGCTTTGACAGAGATGCTGCTGTCAAGGGCCGATGAGACATCGAGACGGTTTTACAGCATGTCGAATCAGATACAGTTCGACAAAAACCGTTATTATGAAGTGTTGGAATCTGCTCAAAAAGGTGATGGCGACATAACCGAATGGCTGCTATGGTTCTTGGATTGTCTGGAACATTCGATAAAAGCCACGAGTGATACGCTGTCGTCGGTTTTGCGGAAAGCTGGTTTTTGGGAAAAGCATTCTGAAACGAAGTTCAATGAGCGTCAGAAGAAACTGATAAACATGCTTTTTGACGGATTTTTCGGAAAACTCAGCACGAGCAAATGGGCGAAAATAGCTAAATGCTCAAACGACACTGCTCTGAATGACATAAACGATTTGATTGGCAAGGGAGTTTTGAAGAAAAATGCGGAAGGAGGAAGAAGCACAAATTATGAATTAGTGTGATGTTTTTTTGTCTGAAAACTGCTGTTTTGTATCAAATAAAATCATATTTTTGCCGAAAATTTTTAACAACAATATTATGTAGAAAAAACGACATATTGACATATAAATAGCGGTTCGAAGCTATTCTTGATACCCAAATTTCCACATTGTCCTGAAAAAGGACACACTAATCGAGAATAAGTTTGCGAAACGCCGTGTTTGTTACGGCGTGGATGGACTTGTTGGATTAGTGCGGGCGTGGAAACCCGGGGTATCAGGCAAGATTTACTTCCACGCCTTTTTTATGTCGTGTCGTGAAAACGGCAGGCACAATGATGAACAGCGGCGGTTTGCATATCGGGCATCTTGTGAAATCGGTCTTCGACGCGAGCGGGATGACTGTGTCGGAGTTCGCGCGGCGGATAAACTGCGAGCGCACCAACGTATATAAAATTTTCGACCGACGCACCATAGATGTCGAGCTGCTTGTGAGAATCTCCGAAATCCTGAACCACAATTTCCTCGCCGATGTCATTGAACACCATGGTCTTGATTCAAAGTTCATCACCAAATTAAGTCTGAATATTACTTTTGACGACCTTACAGAAGAGAACGTCGCGGTCTTGTCGAAAGCCTTTTAATCAATAAAAAACTCACTGAAAATCAGTGAATAATTATCACGTTTATGTGAATTATAATCACGACCTGGATGTAGGTAGGTTTTGGTGGATGTTGTAAATTTGTGGCGAAAAAATATAACATACATTATTTTGAAAAACAAACATTAAAAACCGATCAAAACTTAAAAAGATAAAAAAAGAAAACAAAAAGGACACAGAAAAAATAGTAGTAACTAAAATTCAATAGCAAATGAAAAATAAGAATCTTCAAAGCAGAAGAGAATTCTTCAAGAACGCAGCAAAAGGAGCTTTGCCTATCTTGGCTTTTACTGTGTTAGGTTCAACATTCTTGACTTCTTGTAAAAAAGATTCAGGTTGTAGTGATTGCACCTCAACTTGTAAATCAGGTTGTACCGACGAGTGTACATCATCTTGTTCATACGGTTGCAGCAGCTCATGTACGGGCAACTGTTCAAGTAGTTGTTCCGGGTCATCAACATCAAGCGGATGCTCAGGTTGCAGTTCAACTTGCACCGGGTCTTGTTCTTCAGGTTGTTCAAGCGGCTGTTCAGGATCATGCACAGGAACTTCAACTGGCACTTGTAATACTTGCAGTAAACAATGTGAGCAGTATTGCGGCTATGGTTGCGCTAACTCGTGTAACGATTTTTGTGATACGACTTGTGACAACTCATGTAATGTCACTTGCGATAGTACGTGTTATAGTTCTAACAGTGCATATCATAACTGTAGTGGTTGCTATGGAACTTGTTCTTCTACATGTGGAACACAATGTCAAATGAATTGTTCAGGAGTCTGTCATTATACTTGTAAAGGATCTGCATCCTGATAATTACTGATTAACCTTAAAAAAATGTAGAAAACAAATAGTCAATTTATACCTACAGTAAAAAATTATTTATGCAGAGGTGTGAGTTGTAATTTTTAAGAAAATGTTAAAAATTAAGGACAATCAAGATTCCTGGCAGGGCGGTATGGCGAAGAACATCACCTTCATTGTCACCAAGGACTGCCAGTTGGCCTGCAAATACTGCTATCTTGTAGGCAAGAACGTGAAGGAACGGATGCCTTGGGAGGTGGCCAAGACCTTCATCGACTATGTGCTTGACCATGAGACCGCCCCCGATTTCGCTTACGAGTCGGTGGTGTGGGACTTCATTGGCGGCGAGCCGTTTCTTGAAATCGAGCTTATCGACAGGATTTGCGACTACATCAAGACAGAACTCTTCCGCCGCAACCATCACTGGTTCAATTCATATCGTTTCTCCTTCTCCACCAATGGCATCAACTATCATGAAAAAGCCGTGCAGGACTTTATCAAGAAGAACCGCGAACATCTTTCCATCGGCATCACCATCGACGGAACGGAGAAGAAGCACGACTTGAACCGAGTATATAAAATCACCGAGAAAGGCTCCTATAAGGATGTTGTAAAAAATATTCCGCTTTGGATAGAACAATTCCCCGGTGGTGGCACGAAAGTCACAATCAGCAGTGCCGATATTCCATATATAAAAGAAAGCGTGCTTCACCTGTATTCACTCGGCATCCACGAAGTGAACATCAATGTGGTGTTCGAGGATGTATGGCAGGAAGGCGATGACCTCCGTTTCGAAGATCAACTGATGCAATTGGCAGATGCCATCATCGATGGTGGCTATTATCAGGACTACGCCTGTTCGTTCTTTTCGGAAAACATCGGCAAGCCTATTGACCCTAACGACAATCAGAATTGGTGCGGCGCAGGCAAGATGCTCAGCGTGGATGCGGCGGGCAATTTTTATCCATGCACCCGCTTTGCGCAGTATTCGCTTCGCGACAAGGAGACATGGATTATCGGAAACATCAAAGACGGCATCGACAAGAACAAGTTGCGTCCGTTCCTTACCCTCGACCGCACGACGCAAAGTCCGGAAGAGTGCATCAAATGCGAGGTGGCGAGCGGCTGCGCGTGGTGCCAGGGCGAGAACTTCGATGCGGCTGAAACGCACACGGTTTTCCAACGTGCCACTGCCATCTGCAAGATGCACAAGGCAAGAGTACGCGCCAACAACTACTATTGGAACAAGCTCTACCGCAAGCTCGAATTGGAAGACCTGCGCGAGCAGTACGAAGCCAACAAACGTGAAGTAAAACCTGAAATCTGTTAAGCCATGCTGCAATACCTTGTTATATTATTAGACGACACCAGCGTGGCTTACTGCCATGCCGGCAATCCGCTGAAAGAGCGTAACCTCATGTCGGTTGAAACCCTCAAGAAAGGCATTCTCTTCGGAATGAAGCATAACCTTATGATTCAGTACGTCTTCCCGGACTACGCCTTGCCTGAAGAATACGCTTCGATCATTGAAAGCATCGACAATGTGAAGATTTACCCTGTCGGTTACAAGCCAGTTACTGGCATTGAAAGTGAAAACGAAGCTGATGTGGAAGTCGCCGACATCGTGCCGGAAAAAGTGGAAACCAAGAATTTGGTTCTCCGTCTGACCTTCGGCGAAATGCTTAAACAGAAGGATGAAATCGCCAAACTTTTTGCCAATGGCAAACGTGTCAACCTCTGCATTACTGATGTGGAGAAATTTACCGACGAGCAGATCGAAACCTACAGACAGGTGCTGGACGAATGGAACAAAGCTCTGCTTGACCTTTACAAGCAGGGACAGTCTCCGCAGTTCAACCTTTTGACCGACAGGATGATGCTTGAAAAAATGCACAACTGTGAAGCTGGTGTAGGCAATATCACGCTGGCACCGAACGGAAAGTTTTACCTTTGCCCTTCCTTCTATTATGATGAGCGGATGCAGGTGTTCAACCAGATGAACCACCACCAGCCATCATCGGACACTTCAGTCGGCGACTTGAAAAACGGTTTGGATATTCATAACCCTCAGCTTCTGCAACTCGACCATGCGCCTCTGTGCCGCAATTGCGATGCCTATCATTGCCGCCGTTGCGTGTGGCTGAACCGCAAGCTTACATGGGATATCAATACGCCTTCGCATCAGCAATGCGTGATGGCACACATTGAACGCAATGTCAGTCGAAGCCTCTTGAATGATATTCGCAATATCGGAGAGTTTATGCCTAATGTTGAAATCAATGAAATTAGCTACTTGGATCCGTTTGAGGTAAGGAAAGAGTTTTAATAATCAATAAAATAGTAATGAAAAAATTAGTAGGTCAGGTGACTCCTGAAGAAAAAAACGAAATTCAGCAACTTTTTGAAAGAAGAAACGGTTTGAATGAATTGGCTAAAATATTGACAGCCGACAACAACGAGCTTTACGAGAAACTCGTGAAGGATATGGGCGAGACAGGCTCGAAATTCCAAGGCTGGTGGGACAGGATGTCTGCCAAATACAAATGGGAAAGCACCGAAAACGGCAATTGGGAAATCAACTTTGAAACCAACGAAATATTCTTAAACTTCTGATTATGAATAGTCTGATGGTGCTTTTGAATATCGGCGGGCAAGAAATACTGATTGTCCTGCTCATAGTTCTCGTGCTTTTCGGCGGACGTAAGATTCCTGAACTTATGAAAGGTCTCGGGAAGGGAGTCCGTGAATACAAGAAGGCGATGAACAGTGTTGAAGACGATTTGAACGGGAATCAGGAGCCTGACAAACAGCCTGATGACGGCAACCGTGAGCGAATCGCTGACAAACAGTAAAACATGTCAAAATCGGAAAACACTTTCTGGGGACACGTCGAGGTACTCAGGTGGGTTGTCATACGTTGCCTGTTGGTGATATTGGCGGTGGCGGTGGCGGCATTTGTCTTCAAGGAATTCATATTTGACGACATCGTGCTGGCACCGTTGCGGCAGGATTTCGCCACGTATAGTTTTTTGTGCCGTATCGCGTCTTTTCTGTCGATGCCTGGTCTTTGCCCGACAATACATCCAGTCGAGATAATAAACATAAACCTCACGGCGCAACTTTTTACGCATATGGGAATAGCGTTTGTGTGTGGGCTTGTGGTCGCATTTCCGTATCTCATATTGGAAGTGTGGTTTTTTGTCAAACCAGCTCTTTATTCTAACGAAAAATCCGCCGCGGTCAAAGGGGCGTTTTCGTTCCTTCTTCTGTTTTTCCTTGGTGTCGCGACGGCATATTATATTATTTTCCCATTGACACTCAATTTCTTGGGGACATATCAGGTCAGCGCAACAGTCGGAAACCAAATCTCACTCAATTCATATATCAGCACTTTTCTGACGCTTGTTTTCCTGCTCGGAATTGTATTTGAGATGCCGATTGTGGCCTATTTCTTCGCTAAAATCGGGTTGCTGAAATCAGAATTTCTTAAAAAGCACCGCAAGGTCGCGATAGTGATCATCATGATTCTTGCGGCCCTGATAACACCGAGTACCGACGCTTTCACCATGATGCTCGTGGTTCTGCCACTGTGGATGCTGTATGAAGTCAGCCGCGGCGTTGTGAAAAGGGTAGAGAAGTCTCGCCCTGAAAATATCTGACCCGCGAAAGGGCACCAACTTTATGCTGGAATACATTCCGCATATTTTGTAACGCAAACGCTTAGGCAGCGGAAAACCTTTCTTTGGGTTATAAAGAAAGTAACGGAAAAGAAAAACATTCTCATAATGAAAGATCAACCTTTTACAAGACAAAACGGGATAATTCCGATTTTTTTTATGACAAAATGTCAGTTGTGTCAGTCTTTTTTTTGTTTTCCATAATCATTTTTGGCATAAAATAACTGTGTTAAAAAAAAAATTGATTTTTTGGCAGAAAATCAGCTATAGTGACATTTGGCACAGTAATTGCAAAATAGGAAGTGTTGTCTTTCAATGACGACATTGAAATTGAAAATAGAAATTAACAATAACAATTAAAAATTTACGATTATGGGAAAAATTATTGGAATTGACTTGGGTACTACAAATTCTTGTGTTGCTGTAATGGAAGGTAGTGAACCTGTGGTTATACCTAACAGCGAAGGCAGAAGAACCACTCCTTCTATTGTGGCTTTTGTAGGTGATAATGAACGTAAAGTGGGCGATCCGGCCAAACGTCAGGCCATCACCAATCCAACAAAAACCATTTTCTCGATTAAGAGATTTATGGGTGAAACCTTTGACCGTGTGGGTAAGGAAATTGAACGCGTACCTTATAAGGTGGAACGTTCGGCCAACAATATGCCGGTAGTTAAGATTGACGACCGTGCATACACTCCGCAGGAAATTTCTGCCATGGTGCTTCAAAAAATGAAGAAAACCGCGGAAGATTATTTGGGAACCAGCGTTACAGAAGCTGTTATCACGGTTCCTGCCTACTTCAGCGACTCTCAGCGTCAAGCCACGAAAGAAGCTGGTGAAATTGCAGGTTTGACCGTAAAAAGAATTATCAACGAACCTACGGCTGCCGCTTTGGCATACGGCTTGGACAAGAAAAAATCAGACTCAAAGGTGGCCGTTTTCGACCTTGGTGGCGGTACTTTCGATATCTCCATCCTTGAATTGGGTGACGGCGTTTTTGAAGTGAAATCAACCAATGGTGATACCCACCTCGGTGGTGACGACTTCGACCATAAAATCATCGACTGGTTGGCAGAAGAGTTTAAAAAGGATTTTAATGTGGATTTGAGAAAAGACGCTATGGCATTGCAACGTTTGAAAGAAGCCGCGGAAAAGGCCAAAATCGAACTCTCCAGCTCAAATTCAACGGAAATCAATCTTCCATACATTATGCCTATCGATGGCGTTCCTCAGCACTTGGTTCGCACTTTGACCCGTGCCCAGTTTGAACAACTTTGCGACGACTTGATTCGTGCTACCATCGAACCTTGTAAAAAGGCATTGTCTGATGCTGGTTACAGCACATCGGATATCGACGAAGTAATTTTGGTGGGTGGTTCAACTCGTATCCCCGCTATTCAAAAGGTGGTGGAAGACTTCTTCGGCAAAGCTCCTTCAAAGGGCGTTAACCCCGACGAAGTGGTGGCTATCGGTGCCTCCATCCAAGGCGGTGTGTTGAGTGGCGATGTGAAGGACATCCTTTTGCTTGACGTTACTCCATTGTCACTCGGTTTGGAAACCCTCGGCGGTGTAATGACCAAGTTGATTGAATCCAACACAACCATCCCAACCAAGAAGACTGAAACCTTTACGACGGCCGTTGATAATCAGACTTCAGTGGAAATACACGTGTTGCAAGGCGAACGCCCAATGGCAGCTCAAAACAAGAGTATCGGTCGTTTCCACCTGGATGGCAT
Organism: Bacteroidales bacterium; assembly: GCA_045616665.1. Lineage (GTDB taxonomy): Bacteria > Bacteroidota > Bacteroidia > Bacteroidales > WCHB1-69 > RUG11690. Next base: position 7,933 of record JAZLHE010000085.1, read on the forward strand.
TCCGGCCGCTATGAGAGGTATCCCTCAGATAGAAGTGACTTTCGATATCGACTCTAATGGTATCTTGAATGTTACAGCTAAAGATAAAGCTTCTGGTAAGGAACAGAAGATCAGAATTGAAGCTTCATCAGGTTTGTCAGATGACGAAATCAAGAGAATGAAGGCTGAAGCGGAAGCCAATGCCGATGCCGATAAGAAAGCAAAAGAGGAAATCGACAAATTGAATGCTGCTGACTCACTGGTATTCCAGACTGAAAAACAGCTGAAGGAATTTGGCGACAAGGTTCCTGCTGACGACAAGGCAAAGATTGAGGCCGCGGCTGCCAAACTGAGAGACGCTCACGACAAGAAAGACATGTCAGCTATTGATACCGCTACCGCAGAATTGCAAGGCGCATGGCAGGCCGCATCTGCAAAGATGTACCAGCAAAATGGAGGTGGTGCCAATCCGCAGGATCCATTTGCAGGTGCCAATCCTGGTGCTGGACAAGCTGGTCCACAGGGTGGCAACAACAACGGTAAGAACGATCAGGAAGTTCAAGACGTCGATTTCGAGGAGGTGAAATAAAGTAGATAAACAACCGTTTGTCAAAAATAACCAAATGGGTGTAGCACAATGTGTTACACCCATTTTTGTTGATAAATATTTTTCGTTATTTGTGCTTATATATGGGATTTTTATTGTATATTTGCAAAAATATTTTGAAAGCAAAAAAATAGAAATAATCATGTTATGACACCGCAAAAATTCATACAACTTCTCCGCAAAGAAGTCAGCATGTATAAAAATTTTCTTGAAACCGACAGTCAGGATTGGATAGTCAAGGGTTTTATAGATGTGGATAAAAATGTTTATACCATAACCAACGACACAAAAGTTGTTTCCAAAATCATAGAGATACTTCTTATTCCAAAATTGAATGCGTTTGCTTGTCGTAATGGATTGGAACTTGAACTGCCATCGAAACAAAATTTCTATCCGGATTTGACATTCAAAGACAAACAAGGTTGCTTGTTCGCGGTTGATTTCAAATCAAGTTATTATGAAAATGAATCTGTAAATGGTCTGACGCTTGGTTCGTATTGGGGGTATTTTAGAGAAAGGGATTCCATAAAAAACATGGATCATACCTACAATTCATATAGTTCCCATACTGTGCTTGGCATGCTTTATAAGCAAAGTAATATTGATGTAAGTGAGAAGAATGTTTATTCTGTTGATGAACTTTCTGCGATTCATTCGGTTATAGAAAACTTTATCTTTTTTGTACAGCCTAAATGGAAAGTTGCGAATGACATTCCTGGCAGCGGAAATACTCGCAATATAGGCGGTATTACGAACATTCAAAAACAGATAGATGGAAAAGGACCATTTGCCACATTGGGTGAAGATGTATTTGATGATTACTGGAAAGGCTATTTCAATAAGGTTGATGCCCGTACTGCCGGGATAGGAAAACCTCATTATCATAATCTCGCCACATACAAAGAGTATTTAAAAATCCAATCCGCCAAATTTAACAAACTGAAGTAAGTCGATATGTCTGTGATAGTTCCCGCCATAAAATCGCAAGGCATAAAGACCAAACTTGTGCCGTGGATAAATGATATTATTTTACAGTCAGGACTTGATATTCCAAACACCAATTGGAATGAGCCTTTTTTCGGTACCGGTGTTGTCGGTTTGAATACCATTGTTGGTGGCAGACGCATTGTGGGTGACACGAATCCTCATATTATAAATTTTTATAAAGGATTGCAAAAAGGAGAGATTACATCCTGCAACATGCGTAACTATTTAACTCGGGAAGGAAAATTGCTTTCTGAAGCGGAAGAGGACGGCTATGCTCATTTCAGGGATGTCAAAGTTCGTTTTAATTCAGAACATAGCCCGTTTGACTTTATTTTTCTTTCGCGTGCGGGATTCAATGGGATGATGCGTTTCAACCGCAAGGGCGAATGGAACATTCCATTTTGCAAGAAGCCTGAGAGATTCGCTCCCGCATATATCACCAAAATTTGCAATCAGATTCAAGAAACCCAAAAAGTCATAAAACGCCACGATTGGACTTTTTACAATCAGGATTTTCTGAAAACAATTGAAACGGCACAGAAAGGCGATTTGATTTATTGTGACCCGCCGTATTTTGGTCGATATGTTGATTATTACAATGGCTGGACTGAAAAAGATGAAGAAAATCTTTTCAAGGCATTGTCGAAAACGCCAGCCCATTTCATACTTTCAACATGGCATCATAATGAATTTCGTTCAAATGACATGATTGACAAGTTCTGGGGTAATTTCAATATTGAAACGCAGGAACATTTCTATCATGGTGGCGGTCATATAGAGAACCGTCATGCCATGGTTGAGGCTTTAGTTTTCAATTTTGAATTAAAACCATTTGCGGAAATTCCACAACAACGGATGCAGATGGAACTTCAGTTCGCATGATTTTTCAAGCTTGATATTGGGATTTGAGATAGTCGCAGCAACCATCACTGTTCAGACACACCTACGCGACTCTCCAACTTGCCGGCGGCGTAATCACCAACCTCCAAACCAAGGAGAAGTTGGGCATTTTTTCAACTTTCGCGACCTACGCCATCATTGACCCGGAATTGCAAACCACGGTTCCTCCAGAATATACGGTTTACCAGGGTTTTGACGCCCTTTATCAATTGTTGGAGGGTTGTCTGTGCAAATCTGCCAACTTGTATAGCGATATGCTGCAAGAGACTGGTATTCGCCATATTGTGGAAAATTTGCCGATAGCGTATAGAGATGTTGAAAATGTGGAAGCACGGGCAAAAATGGCCTTCGCCACAATGCTTTCCGGCTACTCGATGGTGGTCAGTACCTGTACGGCGGAACACAGCATTGAGCACGCGTTGAGCGCGTACCACGAAAGTCTGCCGCACGGGGCCGGACTCATTATGATCAGCAAGGCCTATTATAACGCCATTATACGGCAGCACGTGGCCGACGACCGCTTGGTTCGGATGGCAAAATATATGGGAAAGGAAGACGCTACCTGTCCGGAAGATTTTATCTCCGCTTTGGAGGATTTGCAAAAGCAATGCGGCGTCGATAAGTTGAAAATGAGTGATTATGGCATTGTTCCAGAGGAGTTTTCCGCAATGGCAAGCAATGCGATGACCGTTATGTCCAGACTTTACACACAAGATATCCAACCTCTCACGCACGAGGAAATCGTAAGAATCCTGCAAGAATCGTATCGATAAATCGGGTCGATTCATAAAAGGTGTTCTCGCGTTTTTGATAATGGCTATTACGAAGTCGGCTATCCGTTTGGTAATAAACGAAAACTTAAATGTGGCTGAAATGATGGAGTGCACCAACTATAAGGATTGTAGTTGGTGCGTTTTTTTTGACATCCGGCTTATTGTGATTTCGCAGACGCAAAGCAGAGGACGTCGAGTTACAGCGGTTTGCCGACAACTGCTCGATTCCATCACCACGGCTGTAAAGAGATTTTCGGAATCTCAACAAGATTAATCGGGATAATGCCGATAAAAAATAATCTTATAAAGACTAAGCGGGATAATTTTTTTGTATTTTTGCAGATTAATGATAATTGTTTTTTTGACAAAAATATTAATCTCAAAAAGGATATGACGATGAAAAAGAGCAGTTTGATTTTAATGACTTTATTGGTGTTTGTTTTCGCTTTCGTGGCCTGCCAGAAGGAAAACGTAAAACCGACTAATGAAAATGTACAGACGAATGATGAAAGTTCGCAGACTGAAGATCCCGACCCGGTGTCACCATTGGCAGTTTTCACTGGTCATTATGAACTCGAAATCTCAGTGGTAGGATATTTTGTTGATGACGAAGAGGCAGAGTCTCAACACGAAAGCTATGCGGGAACGCTGGATATTGGCGAACCGCAGGTCGTCAATGGTGTGGAGCAGGTGACCGTAAAAGGAGCTTTTAATTTTTCAGGTGGAGAAGTGGCACAGGTCTATAATACAACCGGAACTTTGGATAACCAAGGTCGTTTGGTGTTGGCCAAAAACAACTTTACTACCGTGTCGGGTGCCGTGCTGGAAGTGAGTTACGGAACAATGACGCCGACCAATCCGCTTAATTTTACGTCAACACTGAGTTGTAACCTGATGGGGTATGACCTTCGTTATGAGTTCTCTAATACGGCGTTTAAGCAAGAATAAACTGAAAAATGAAGAAAAATGAAGAAAAATATCATTCTTATTGTCGTTGCCACGCTTGTGTTGGCATTGGTCTTTGTTGCGTGCGGACCGAAAAATCCGAAAGCTGTCCAAACTGGTGACTTGCTTTTCGTTGATTTGCAGTTGGATTATACGTTCAAGGATAGTGTGAACGGTCATCCTTTCACGATTCATCCAATTCAAGATGGTGAGGAAGTGACTTATATTCACGTGGCTATTTTGGAAGTGGATAAAAACGACAGTCTGTGGATTATCGATGCCACTCTTAAGGATAATGTCGCACGTTATCCTTTCTCGACATTCGTGAAGAATTTTAGGCTTAAAGACGGTTTTTATCCACGAATGGAAGTGATGCGTCTGAAAAATAATCGCCACGCCGCCGATTTTGTGGAAAATGCGAAGAAACAAATCGGAAAGGCTTATGACGTGGATATGCTTGAAAACAATGGCAAACTGTATTGCAGCGAGTTGGTGCGTGTTGCCTACGTTTGGAAAGGGGATACGATCTTAGCCGATCGAATTGTTGATTTCCGGAGTTCTGACGGAACTATTCCAACCTATTGGACAGAGTTGTTTGAAAAGGTCGGAAAACCGGTTCCTCAAGGAAATCGAGGAATTCTTCCCAATGATCTTATTAAGGATAAAGCATTGGAACGCGTGGTGGTGGTAGATGATCCAATGCTGCTGTTTAATCGTTAAGCGATGAATAATCAAGTGTTTTTGCGTAATTTACTGATTTTAGCACTGATGTGTTTGTCAGCAATGCCAAATCTTTTTGCCCAAAATGCGAAGGCAGATCGTATTCTGGGTTTGTATAAAGTCGTCGAACCTGAAACGAAAGAGGTGTCTAAAGTCCGTGTCACCAAAACGGTCGATGGCAAATATCAAGGTCAGGTGGTGTGGCTGGCTGTTCCTACGATGAAGGACGGCACGCCTAAACGTGATATCTATAATCCGGATCCGAAAAAAAGAAATACACCAGGCAATAAAATCGTGTTGATGTGGAATTTTACCTACGATGCGGAAAAGGACAAGTGGGTGGGTGGTCAAATTTACGATCCTTGCCACGGCAAAACCTACAAGTGTCAATTGAATTTTGAAAATCCACAAAAACTGAAAGTCAGAGGCTATATCGGCACGCCGGCATTGGGGAAGAGTATGTATTGGGACAAACTGGAGGAAAAGTAGTTTTGAGGGTTAAGGGCTTAGGGTTGAGGGCTTAGAATGGCTTTCAACCCGCTTTCAATAGAATATTAATAAAGGGCTTTGTGCGGTTTCGTGCGAAGCCCTTTTTCAATTTACAATGAAAAATTTACAATGAACAATTGGTGGGGATTCCGCTGCGACCGCCTATCGTCGGTCTTGCGGAATGGAGCACGCACGTCGTTTGTGAGAGATAATGGACGGCGGAGATTCCGCTGCGCTGCGCTTGCGGAATGGAGGAGGTGCACGGATGAAAACAGGATGGGCGGCGGCACACGGAATGAGGTTTATTTACGCTGGTGCCGCCGCCCATTATTATCTTCCCCATCGGTAGGTGTCCACCATTCCGCAAGGCTGCGAAGCAGTCGAAGCGGCCCCCCAAAAATCAGCGAAGCCCTTTTTTTAAGGGTTAAGGGTAGATGGTTCAGACGTGAAGGCAATTTGGTGATGAGCGATGGGTGTCACAGCCACCATTGCCGTTCTCGGAGAGAACGTGTCTTCATAACTCCACATCTGGACGCACGAAGTGAAGTCCGTGATGTGGGGTAACGCAATGCTTTGGAATCCAAGCTTCTCGGAGAGAAGCCACATCACTGTGTAATGGGTAATTTACAATAGACAATGAACTGAGTGAAGATTCTTCAAATTCGTAATTTAACTATTAATTACTAATATATAAAATTATAATTTTGTAACTCGTTGATATTGATAGAAATATTTTTTTTGTGTTTGTGCGGATTGATAAACAAATTATACTATCTTTGCAGACGAATTAAAACGTTGACTATTACAAGACTAAGTTGAAAAATGGAACCCACAGTTAATCCTATATTGAATCAAGACCCCCACAAGATGTCGTGGGCGGAGCTGAAAGAATTCATTTCTGCCATCTCAGTCCAAATGCAGGAGACCGACCGACGAATGCAGGAGACCGACCGACGAATCGAAGCGTCAAGAATAGAAACCGACCGGCAAATGAAGGAAACCGACCGGAAGATCCGGGCGTTGAACGACCAGTTTGTCTCGCAGACGGGCCACATACTGGAAGGGCTGACGAAGCGCTCGGCCTTGCGGGCACTGCAGAAGGCGGGCTTCAAGGTGGAGCAGAGCTTCAAGGAGATGACCGGTTCGAATAGCGAACTCGGCCTCAACATGGAGATAGACCTGCTTTACGCGGATACCACGGAGGCCATCGCGGTGGAGGTCAAGACCCACTGCACCAAGGCCAAGATCAACCACTTCCTGAAGCAGATGCGCAACTTCAAGCTGCTGTACCCGCGATTTGCGGATATGGATGTCTATGTGGCGATGGCGGCCCTGAATTACACGAAAGAAGCGGAGGCCTACGCCCGCGAGAAAGGCGTCATCGTCATCCACGTCAGCGACGATGTCTTCACCGTCGAACCCATCGACAGGGAAAAGCTGAAACGGTTCTGATTGGACCGTCATGGCGGGGTGGTTATGTCGGCTATCCCCTCAACCCTATACTGTAGAGACGTGGCGCGCCGCGTCTCTACACCTTCGCGTTCGGCGTTTCTGCACCTTCGCACACAGCGTCTCTACAAATTGTGCTTTCATCGCCCATTTTGTTTTTGTCCAGGCGGCAGTCGCCATTCCGCAAGGCTGCGAAGCAGTCGAAGCGGAATCTCCGCAAGATGCAGCGGGATAATCCTGAAAAATAATATCATACAAGACTAAACGAGTTAATTCCGATAAAAAAAAGCGGTGGAGCAATCCACCGCTTTTCAGTTTTAAGACTTCCTTATTTTAAGATTCTCATAAATTCAACAGTCAAATCCCAGCACATCTTGACGGTTTTGATTTCGAGTTTTTCGTCTGGAGAGTGAACACCGCGAAGGGTGGGGCCGAAGGAAACCATATCCAGTCCCGGATATTTTTCGGAGAAGAGGCCGCATTCCAAGCCGGCATGGATGGCCAATACCTGAGGTTCTTTGTTGAAGATGTTCTTGTAGGCACTTACCAAGACCTTCAGAACTTCTGAATCAGGGTTGGGTGTCCATCCTGGATAGCCGTCACCGCTGGTTACATCGCTGGCACCGGTGCCGCAGAAAGTGGCGGTTACATAATCAACGGCGTCCTGCTTCTTGGATTCCACAGAGCTTCGCTGGCTGGTGGTGACGATGATCTTTTCACCTTCGATTTTAACGGAAGCCAGGTTGGTGGAGGTTTCAACGAAATCCTTGATATTTTGCGACATAGCCAGAACTCCGTGAGGACAAGCATAGAGGCAGTTCATCAAATCGACTTGAAGCAGTTCGTCCAACACTTTGTCAGGCATAGCGGCTCCTTCAAAGACGACTTCCACGCCAGGATCGGTGACAAGGTATTCGTTTTTGTAGGTGTCGTTCATTTTCTTTAAATATGCTTCAAAGTCGTTGGCGTATTTCTTGTCAAAGACAACGACGGCATAACCTTCACGGGCGATGGCATTACGCAGGTTGCCGGCTTTGATGTCGGCGATTCGGAGACCGTATTCCTGATAGCAATTCCATAAGAGACGGTTGAGAAGTTTAACGGCATTGCCGCGTCCTTTGTTGATGTCGTCGCCGGAGTGACCGCCCTGCAGACCTTTTACCGTAACTTGGTAGGCAACGGAGTTCTTGTCGATTTCGCTGTCCCATTCGCAGTCGAAGGTGGCCACGGTGTCTTTACCGCCCGCACAGCCGATGAAGAACTGGCCTTCGTCTTCAGAATCGAGGTTGAGCAGCATTTTGCCTTTCATAAAGCCGGGTTCGAGGGCGAAAGCACCAGTCAAACCAGTTTCTTCGTCCACGGTAAACAGGCATTCAACAGGACCGTGTTCGATGTCGTTGGAAGCCAATATGGCCAAAGCCATAGCCATACCAATACCGTCGTCGGCGCCGAGCGTGGTACCTTTGGCCTTCATCCATTCTCCGTCAACGTAAGTCTGAATGGCGTCTTTGTCAAAATCAAATTTGGTGTCGTTGTTTTTTTCACAAACCATATCCATGTGGGATTGGAAAATGATTGGAGTTACGTTTTCCTTGCCTTTGGTGGCTGGCTTGCTGATGAGCACGTTGCCGCTCTTGTCGCGTTTGGTTTCTAAACCGAGTTTCTTGCCGGTTTCTAGCAACCAGGCGGATATTTTTTCTTCCTTTTTGGAAGGACGTGGAACTTTGCAGATTTCTTCAAAGTAATCAAAAACAATTTTAGGTTCTAATGTGGCCATAATTTTTTATTTTGAATTAATACGTTATTTTAAGCAGCTGTATATTTCTTTAAAAGTATGATTTTGTCCAAATAAGATGAATTTTTCGTGATTATTTGGAAAATGTGATATTCGTCTTATTTAACATAGTAGGTCAGTCTCATATTGATGCTGGCGCGTTTTTGTTTCGACGAGGTGTTGAAAGTACCGCCCCAGGAATAGTCTTCGGAGCTGGAGTTGGGAGCAGTGATCTGGAAGACACCCATATTGGCCGTTTTGAGGGCGCTAAGGTGCGAACCGGCGTTTTGGGCAATGGTTTCGGCACGGTGACGTGCGTCTTTCGTGGCAGTGGCCAGCATCTCTATCTTTAAGTCTGCCAATTTGGTATAATAGTAAGACACGTCATTGCGCTCGATTTGAATGCCCTGGTCAAAGAGTTCGGTGATTTCGCGTGAAATTTTTTCCACCTTATTTACTTCCTTTGATTCAATGCGGATGTTTTGGGTAAGCACATAGCCCTTGAAAGCCTGAAAACTTTGGCGGGCACTTTCGTTCCATTCCCATTGGTTGTCGGCATAACTGGTAATGGCCTTGAAATCAATGTCTTTTTCTGTCAATCCTTTTTGAACTAGGTAGTCCTTGACGACCTCGTTGTTCGTTTTGATGGTGCTGTAAGCGTCTTTCATATTCATATTGCGCACCTCAATGCTGAGGTCCCAAACGATGAGGTCTGATTCAAAGTCCTTTTCGGCCAATCCCACCACGGAGACGGTCTTTTCGTGACCTTTGGTTTTATAGAAGTAATGGCCTGCCAGGGCAACGGACCCAACGATGGCGGCACTGGCGATGAGGGTAATGATTAAACTTGTCTTTTTCATTATGTGAATATTTTTTGCTATGCAAAGATACGAATTTATTTTAATAATGTGAAATCTTTTCGGAATTATCCCTTTCCGTCTTGCAAAGTTGACAGTTTTATGAATACTTTACGCTACTTTTCTCTTGATAGAAAAGTAGCGTAAAGTTCAAGCCGATATCAATGACACCATCCATTCACAGCCTGTGCTGCACCGGATGATTATTTGCTGAGTATAAATGCTCCCTTTTGATCTAAAAAGAAGTAGTTGTTGTGGTAAACCAACGCTTGCTTGGTGCCTTCCGGAATGTTGCCGACGACGTTTCCTTCCAACTGCTTGTAATTGTAGCTTCTGAGTTGCCCTTCCTTGATATAGTAGATGACATCTCCAACGATTTGCACCGGAAATTCGCTGGTCACGACAATATTCTTCTCAAATGTGCCAAAGTCGTCAAAAAAGAAAGAGCCCTGTTCCTTGTCCTGCATCACAATCATTTTTTCGTTGACATCAAACAACTGGAAAGGATGGAAATCTTCAAAGTTGTTGTGAATTTTTTCTTTTACGTTAAAATAAAGATCCATAATGATCAAATCACTGTTGATTTCATCGTAAAGAATGATGTTGTTCTTGGTGGAATAGGTGGCTAAGGATATCGTACTCAATCCTTTGGAAAACAAGTCGATTTGGTCGCCAATGGGAGCGAAATGGTCGTCTAAGAAAAGGATGGTTCCGGCATCTTCGTAAAAAAGCATAATCTTGAGCGGGTTGTCGGCATCAACCGAGGCGATGTGTCCCAGCATATTGTTCGTGTAGCTGCTTAAAAGCCGGCCGTCAGAGGCATACTTATATAAGGTGGCGTCTTGAATCAGGTATAAATTGCCTTGCGAATCTATCGTTATGCTTTCTGCCTGTCGGTCGATGACGACCTGGGCCTTGACTTGAGAATGGAGTGTGCATAAGCAGAAGGCAATGAAAAGAACGGAAAATAGGTGTTTCATTGTGAACAATATTTTTTAATTAGACGACATTTGGTTTGCAAAGTTTAACGGGTGAGAAGGATTTGACCTGCCGTGCCAATGTGATAACCTTCGCTTTTGTAGATTACTTCGCCTTGGTTGTTGAGCAATAGTACCAAGGGAAAGTCGTCATTGAAGTTGGATTTGATGGAGCTTAAGGCGTTTTTGAGCCACAAACCTCCATTATCGACAAAAAGTGAGCTTTGTTTGGGAAGTTTCCACGCGTCGAAGTTGAAATCGGGCGCATATTTGCCATCGGCAACGACGAAGACGATTTGGCAGTCCCGTTTTTCAAATTCCCGGGCGTGAACAGCGATGTCTTTCAAGAGATGTTTGGTCGGTTCGCGTGTCGGATCGATGAAGCAGAGAAGCATTTCTTTGTCGTTCAGCAAATCATACACTTTCGTTTCATTATTATTCTGCTTGATGGAATATTGAAGGTCGATTTTGCCGTAATCGATTTTTTCTTCGTCTAAATTTCTGATAATTAATTTTTTGTGCGTGATGCTGTCGGCTTTGACCGTGAAAAATTCCAAGCGGGATAGTGCCGTTCCATCGGTGTACCGGTTACCGGTCGAGAGCATATAGTAGCCGGCTTCCAATTCCAAGGTAATTGGAAATTGTTCGACTCGAGGATCGTTTTCGTAGTCAAAAGTGACGAAATCTCCGTTTTCATATTTGGCAAGGGTGAAATGGGTCCAATACACGGGTTTGAGCCAGTCTAGTTGGCTGTATTCAATGACGAGGGTGCCGATGGTTGGTGTCGGCTCGTTTTCGGCAAAATTGACAATCTGCCAATTCCCGTTTTCGTAGGCGAACAGTTGCTCGGTGGCATTGTCCATATAGGCAGGAATGTTCAGACTGCGGCAGGCGGCCACGAAAAAAATGTCGCGAGAGTGCTGATCGGCACGGCGGAGTTCGTAAACACCTTGTGGACTGATCGGACAGTTGAAATAGTTGCCTTCATTGTCGATTACGATTTGTTGGAGAATCCATCGCTTGATATTTTCCACGGATGGATTGTTCCCCAAATCTTGGCACAGTTGCCGTTGGAGGAACGGTCGCCACGGACGAAGACCTTCGTTGGCGATGCGGGGCGAAATGATGCCTTTCACGTAAATGTCAAAAGGATAGTCCGTCGTGCTGTCATAGCGGGTGATGTGCTGTTCGAGGATGTTTGCGGAAAAGTCTCGTAAATCTTTGTCGGATAAGGAATTTAATAATTCAAACAGGTGAAATCCGTTTTCTTTTTGTTTGTGTTGATTTAAGAAGTTAATTAATTCAGCGTAATTGCCTTCGCTTTTCTTTAACAACATTCCGATTTGTTCCTGACTGAGGTTGTCGTTGTGGATTTCGGCGGCATCGGTTTCGGTTTTGAAAGTGGCCAAATAGGCGTTTCTAATCGAATCTTCGTATTGGAGTCGTTGGCTGTTGCGGACTGCCTTTTCTGCCGATGCGGTGACGACCTGGCTGTTGCCAGTGGGGGGGACGATGGTAAGCAGTTCGGTGTATGCTTCACCTTTGCTGCGACTAAGTGTCAATGTTAGAGAGTCTTGCAGGCGGACATCCATTTTGGCATAATTGTAATGCTGTCCGTCTGTGGCCCAAATGAGCAGGTCGCCTAAACCGGTAGTGAGGCAGGTTCGTCCATCTTGATCTGTTTGTCGGGTGGCGATGGGGTAATATTCTGAGTAGTTGTATAGTTTGAATTGTACGGTTGCGTTTTCAACGGCTTTCCCTTGTGTGTCGTTGACGCGAATGCGGATGTTTTTGTGTTCGGCATAATTGGAAAGCATATTGATGCGAGAGAAGAGGTTGGTGGCGTGGGTGACTTCTTCGTCGCCGGTATATTTTCCGAAGGCGTTGGAATGCACCATCATAGTTCGGGTGCTGGGAAATGCGAACCAGCCCATATTGAGTTCGGGATCGGGTTCGCAGGCGCCCAAAAAGTACCATTTGCCGTCCACCCAGACTTCCACCCAGGCGTGGTTGTCGTCGCAGTGAGCCCAGCGGGGTGTGTAGCATTGTCGTGCCGGAATGCCTACGGATCGCAGGGCTGTCACGGTGAAGGTTGATTCTTCGCCGCAGCGTCCCAAGGCGGTGCGAACTGTGGCGAGTGGGGCAGAGGTGCGGATGTCTGAAGGACGATAGGCCACTTTTTCGTGGCACCAATGGTTTACTTCAAGGGCTGCTTCGTACATCGACAGGTTTTCGATGCGAGGTTTAAGTTCTTCATAGAAAACCATACGGGCAGAATCCAGATTCTCGTTGTTTACACGATAAACCAAGACGAAATGTCTGAAGACCTCTTCGGGTATTTGTTTGCCCCAACTGAAAGTTTCTCTGGCGTTCAAGGCGGTACGGACTTGTTTTAGGAAGAATTCCCCGTTATAATCCGCTAGGTCGCTGAGGGGCATATAGGCATAAAGAAATTCGAGGGCTTCCTTTTCTTCGCAACTCAAGTCTTGCTGAAATACGTTGAAGAGTGCCTCGGAACGGTTGGAAGCTAGTTCCTTACGTTGAAGGAAGTCTTCGTGTACTTGTTTCCGGTAATTTTTGTCGCTGATGAAATGCTTTTGACAGCCGGCGATGAGGACAAGCAATATGCTCAAAATGAAAAGTCTTTTCATAATTTATGCTAAAAGGGTTAATATTTTTTTGATTTCGTTGATGTCGCTGACCTGTCTGTTGAGTTTGCAGCTGGCGTGCACTTCGGGAACACCGCTTTTTTGGATGAGGGTGGTGACATTGTCGCTGGTTACGCCGCTGCCGGCAAGGATGGTGATTCTGTCAGCCGCTTGTTTGACAATTTGTGCCAAGGTGTCGGTGCCCTGTGGTGCTGTGGGTTGCTGCCCTGAGGTGAGGATTCGGGAAAAGCCGTTGTCGATGATTTGTTCAAGAGCCGTGGACCAATCCTTGCAACGGTCGAAGGCACGGTGGAAGGTCACCTGCATATCGCCAGCTTCCCTTGTGGCTCGACGACAATAGTCAATGTTGATGTTGAAATCTGCGTCGAGGAAACCGATGACCACGCCCGGAATGCCGATTTCGCGGCAAAAGGAGATGTCGGCAAGAATTTCCTGAAATTCCGCTTCACTATAATTGAAGTCGCCACCGCGAGGACGAATCAGAACGAAAGTGTCTAAGGACAGATTCTTTTTGCAATAAAGAATGTCTTGATGCGAAGGCGTGAGACCGCCCAATGGCAGATCGCGGCATAATTCGATACGCTTGGCTCCGGCCAATTCGGCATTTTTGGCGGATTCCACATTTCCACAACAGATTTCGAGCAACATAATATTATTTATTGTATTAAGGTTGATGAATGGTTATTTCATAGATTTCAACTTGCAAAGTTAAACAATAAATCCGGATAAAGTACAGAATGACTGAAAAAACGCTAAAGTTGGCGGGAAATTGTTGCAAAAAAAAACACTGAAACTTAAGATTTCAGTGTTTTTACCTTGTACCGTGTGGGGGATTCGAACCCCCGATTTCCAGGATGAAAACCTGGCGTCCTGGGCCGGCTAGACGAACACGGCATCATCGTTTTTGACATTGCAAAAGTACAACTTTTTTTTTAATCTGCAAGATTTTTTGAAAAATTATTTTTTTTCATCCGAAACATCTTGTTCAAACCTGAAACCCAATCGTTTACCGGTTTTCAAAGTCATATTTTGGTCTTCAAATTGAAGCATATCATTCACGGTAATGATCTTCATTTCGTCATAATTTGGAAGTAAAAGGTCAAAATTTAGCGTATATTCAATGGCAGAATGCAAAATATGGTGTACGGCTTCGGAGTCGATTTTGTTTGAACTGAAGTTGTTGAAAACCTGAGCCAGTTCGTGCTTGCCTTCCACATAATAATGTCCGTCCTTGTTAATCATAATTCTGCCAATCATATAACCGAGGTCGTTAATACGATTGTATTTGAATGAATCTGCCAAAAAGTTGAAAATCTGAATCACTCCGCAGTAAGAACGCGTCTTGTCTTCTTTAATGTATGGCGTACGCATCACTTCGTGGTCGCGGGAAAATTCAAAAATGTTGGTGTGCATAATGAAAATCAGAATGTCACCGGCAAATTTCAATTGAAATTCATATTGGTTGCGGTTGGTGTAATGCACGGTTACCTTTTCGTGTTCTTCTTCGTAAGAATCGCGATAGTGGTCGTCAAATTCCTTGGCGGCTTCTTTGAACAGCAATAAAGAATTTAAGGTTTCCTGGAAAATATTCTGTTTTAATTCACCTTTGCTAATCAAAAGATTGCATAGGGCATCGGGTGTTCCTTCCATAATTTTTAATTTTTGGCAAAGATACACTTTTTTTGAATATCAACCCTCGATTTCTTCAATTTGTGTCGGTATGGGAAAACGGCATTAAGAAAAACGGTTTTTTATGAGTTTGTATTATATTATTATGTATCTTTGCAAGTTGTATTGTGCTGAAATGGAGTGATAGTTTTTGCTTTGTGAAAAAGGACTTCGCGCAATGGCAAAATCGAAGAATAACAAGTTTAGAGGTCCACTGAAATGGTAATGAAAAAATATTTTTTGGTTTTATGTTTGGCATTGGTCTCATTGGGAATATGCCTTAATTCTTGTAAGAAAGAGGACGTTAAGGATGAAGATGTCAAGGAAAAAGACGAGTGCTTCGTTTCAAAGGAACCGAGCAAGTGCGTGGCCGTTTTGGAAGAATATGGTGGTGTTGATTGTCAATATTGTCCTGATGGCCACGATGTGGTGGATTACATTTTGGAAACCTATCCCTATTCGAGTGTGGCGATTAATATCCACGCGGGAAATTATGCATCATCATATACGACTTCTTTTGGAGAAGCATTGTTGAATCAGACTTCTCGGGATGGCTTTCCTACGGGAACGGTCAATCGTCACAATTTTGGTGAAGATATGAGCGCCAATGGAGGCACCGCGATGTCTCGTGGTTACTGGATGACGGCTATGGAAAAAGTGATTATTGCCATTATAGAATAGACAGATGAAGATATATACCAAAACCGGTGACAAGGGCGAAACTTCGCTGGTGGGCGGTCGTCGTGTGAAAAAATATGACGATTTGTTGGAGGCGTACGGCACCATCGACGAGCTGAATGCGTGGGTGGGGGTTGTGATAGCAGAAACCCGGGAACCGTTTTTGACTGATATACAGCGAAATTTATTCGTGGTGGGTGGAATGCTGGCAACGGAACCTGACCGTTGGCAAGAGTATTGGCCAACGGTTGATTTATCGCGGATTTTACTGGACCTTGAAAGCCGTATTGATACTTTAAGCATTGATTTGGAGCAGTTTAAAGGTTTTGTTTTGCCACAAGGTTCTTTGACCATTGCCCATATTCATCTTTGTCGTACGGTATGTCGCAGGGCGGAGAGAAAGGTGGCAAAATTGGCCGATCAAAATGAGGTTTATCTGCCATTGCTGAAATTGATAAATCGATGGTCCGATTTTTTCTTTATTTTTGCTATGTATTGGCACAAAAAAAATAATATTTCTGTAACTTATTGGAAATAAGCGAGAAAAAATGACCTCGTTTTAAGCATTATTTAGAAATTTGCTGTACTTTTGCCGCCACAAAAAATATAAAGTAATTATGTATTGGACACTTGAATTGGCAACAAAGTTGGAGGATGCTCCGTGGCCTGCAACCAAAAAGGAATTAATCGATTTTGCGCTTCGTTCGGGAGCTCCGATGGAGGTTATTGAAAATCTGAATGAATTAGAGGATGAGGGGGAAGTATATGATACAATTGAGGATCTTTGGCCCGATTATCCATCCAAGGAGGACTTTTTCTTCCACGAAGACGAATACTAATTGAGATTTAGTTAGAGAATTAGGATTATCTTATTGGTAATCAGTAAAAATCGGTGAGCAAAAATGTTTGCCGATTTTTCATTTTAAAGCAAGAAAATAGAATTAATCGTTTTGTCTTGTAAACGCTTGTCATACAGCCAAACGTGGAAAATGGATTGTTATCCGAACAACTCCTGGTAACGGCGGTTGATGTTTTCGTAACTCTCTATGTAACAATGGAAAAATCCTTGCGTGTCGTTGGTGATATAGGGTTCTGTCAGTTCTATCTTTTTGATCTTCTCAAAGTCGTAGCCTCCGTTGACTTTCCAACCCCACTGTTGTAGAAATCCAATGTTGATGGCATTGGTGGGACAGAAAAAGGAGCATCGCATACACATCAGGCAGTGGTGGTGAAACTTGATTTTCCCGTTTTTGTCCACAAAGATGTTCTGCGTGGGACAGCGCTTGACGCATAAGTTGCAGTGTGCGCATTTGTCATCGTCCACAGAATATAAAAACGAGTTGACATCGCCGCCGATGAATTGAATGGAAACCACGCGTGTGACGATTTTGTGCCACAGTTTGTATCGTTTGATGTTGGGAATTTGGTGGGTAACTTCATAAACCAGAATGTCGTACAGTTTTTCATCCATCATCAGCATTTCTTTTACGAGTCGTTCGTCGAAACGAAAATGAATGTTGTAAGGCATCAGAAAGTGGTATTCGTTCTCGATAATGGCTCTGGAGCGTTTTAGTTTGCGCCATACGAAAAGGGAAGATGCGTCGTTGACTTTTTCGGTTTCGCCGGAATTTTTATAGATGAAGGTGCGGATGCCTTTGGGAAATTTCTGCTTCCTGATGAATTTCAAAAACGGCCAGGGTGCATTGTAGCCATAAATAGGGTAACCCAATCCAACAAGGTCGTAGCCGCTGAAATCCAATTGCTCTGTTTTCAATGGGTCGATTTCGTATAAGTCCACTTTATACCCTGCGGCTTCCATTTTTTCCTTGAGCCGCTGCGAAACGTAGCGGGTATTGAAAGTTCCTGTAAAATAGATTAAAAGACACTTCATAACAATGAACTATTAATGGGAGTGCGTTTTTTTAATGCATCTTTTTGAAAAGTTTGCCGTATTTTCCCAAATCTTCGGCTTTCTTTTCTTTCATTTTCTTTAGAAAAGTGGTCTTTTTAAGTGAAAAAAGATTGAGAAGTCCACGAATTTCCACGTACTCGTAGCATCTTTCGTAACCGATGCTTTGAATGAGCCATTTCCCGTCAATTTTGCTGTAGTTGACGTGGTAAATGGCGGCTCCGTGAAGTTTGACGAGAAATTTTTTGTGCAAAAGATGGTCTTCCAAATACCATTTGGCAGAGGCGTGCGTGGTGTCCAAAACGTTGATTTCGCCTCCGTGAATGAGGTGGGTGGATGGCATATCGAGGGTCATCACGCGACATAAAAATGTCAAAACATTCTCTTTCCCTTGGTAAGACATTGAGCCGTTGCCATACGAGGAAACCACGTCTTCGGTGAAGCAGGATGCCAATTCGTCAAATTCCCTCGTGTCCAGACATCGTTGGTACTTGGCTTGCAGATGCCGGATGGCTTCGATGTCTTCTAAACGGGTAATCCTTTCTTCTAAGGTCATTTTTATTTTAATTAAAATGCAAAGATAGTATTTTTTTATGTTCTGCCGAATCGAATATTTGAAATTCGCGGACTGATTTCTATGCTTTTTTATTATTTTTGTCATCCGAAATTTGATTGATTTAATATTGAAGAGATGAATGTAAGAATTGCTGAAAGAAAAGATGTGTCGTTAATCCTTGAATTTATTAAGGAGTTGGCAATTTATGAGAAAATGTTGGATGAAGTGGTGGCTACTCCCGAAATTTTGGAAGAATGGTTGTTCGACAAACAGAAAGCGGAAGTCATTTTTGCTTTGGACGAAGGAAAGGAAGTCGGGTTTGCCCTGTTTTTCCATAATTTTTCGACTTTTTTAGGAAGATCAGGCCTTTATCTTGAAGATTTGTATGTCAAACCTGAATTTCGTGGAAAAGGATATGGAAAAGGTCTGCTTGCCGAACTGGCCAAAATCGCCGTTGAGCGTGGTTGCGGCCGTTTTGAATGGGTGTGTCTGGACTGGAATCAACCCAGCATAGATTTTTATAAAAAAATGGGAGCGGTTCCGATGAGCGATTGGACGATTTACCGTATCGCGGGACAGACTTTGTCGGATTTGGGCGGCAGGTAACTTTAGAATTCCAATTTAAAACCTGAATCTTCTTTGAGTTTCAGATATTGCTTGATATTGAATTTGTAAAATTTTGGTTTGCGACCCACTTCGTTGCGTGTCGTATTTTCAGTTACTTTTTCTTTTGCCGGCTCTGGAGTTGACAAGGATGACCTGATATCTGAGCAGAATATCGTGTCGGAGAGTGACTTGCGTTTGCCGAAAAGTTCACCAATGTCTTTGTTTTTCATTTCCTTATGTGGACCATAACATTGCGACAGATCTTCTTCATACACGGGATCAAGCAGTCCCAATTGCATCATTTTCCGATAAAAATTGCGGCGGTCGAACTGTACCCCAAGTATGGATTCATAGAGTCGTTGCAGTTGGGGAATGGTGAAGTGCTCGTCTAAGAGCTCGAAGCCGATTGGCTGGAAATGGATTTTCTCTTTGAGTTGTTTTTGCGCCACCCGCAAGATGTAGTCATGGTCGAAGGCCAAGTGTGGAACATCATCGATGCGGAACCATTTGGCATCGCAGGCATCGTCGCCGCCATGGACTTCCGACATCTTGACGATGGCATAAAATGCCACGGTGATGACGCGTTCGCGAGGGTCGCGTTCGACGGACGAGAAGGCATGGAATTGCTCGACAAGTTCGGGCTTGAGGCATGTTTCCTCCTCAAGTTCTCGCAATGCGCCTTCTTCCAGCGTTTCGTTCATTCTGAGGAAACCGCCGGGGAAGGCCCAGCAACCTTTGTAAGGATGATTTCCTCTTTGAATGAGCAGAACGCGTAAATCGTGACCGTCAAAACTGAAAATGACGCAGTCGGTCGTGACAGCGGGGCGCGGGTAGTCGTAAACGTATTTGTTTTTGATTCCTTCCATATTGATTCTTGAAACAGATTGCAAAATTACAATTATTTTTGTTTTGTTTGATGCTTGATGAGAATGAAATCATATCGGAAAAAATTCCGAGCCCATCTATTGAAAAATGGATAGGCCCAGAAAATTTATTTTATTTTGTCTTGATGGTTAAAAGTCGTGTGGCGTTGTTTTAGAGAATGTATTCCCAGAAAGATTGCGGCAGCGAGACATTGTCGTACTTGATGGCATATAAGAAGCAGGGGGCGATTTCTTCTTCTGTAAATAGACCGTGTCCGCAACCGATTCTGGTGACGAGAAACTTTTTCTGAGGATTCTTCCACGCATATTGCAGAAATTGTTCGACTTCGTAATAAATATCTTGGATGCTGACGCCAACGGTCGGAATGGCGTAACTTTGTCCCTGCGGTCCTTTCGCCTGACCGACGACGGCACCGAAATTCTGTACGGCGAAGGCTGCGGCTCCGCCGGCGTGGCTGCCGTCAATGTTGCTGCCGAACACAAACACTTCGTCAGGTGCCAATTCACTGATGTATTCGGGCGTGATGCGGTGCGCAATGTGGTCCATCTTGGTGAAAAACGAGTTCCTTTTGTTGCTTTTCGCACGGAAGAGTTTCCTTTCGTTCATCTCCATATTACGGCAAACGGACATTTCGTCATTGAGTCGGTCGTACATTCTCATCTTGGAAGAACGCTCCGACCTCCATGCGTTGCGCATTCCCTCGTTGTCGTCAACAAATGACATAGAATTGCTGATGGAAAGTTTTGAGGATACCTGTTCTACATCTTGATTGGTTCCGATGTAGGCGAATTGCCAGCCTTCTTTTTCAGTAAGCTCTTCCACCAATGCCTTTATTTGGACACCGGTAAATTCTCTGGACGCGTTTTCCATTCCATCAGTGATGATGGTGACAACGGCAGTCGCGTTTTCCTTATCCTTGATGTCATTACGCAAGTCATTAAGTGCGAAGCCCATGGCGTCATAGAGTGGGGTGCCGCAGCAGGGAGAGTACTCTTTTGGTGTCAGGGTGCTTACTTTGTCGATAGGAGTCTTGTCGTAAATCATCTTCTTTTCACAGCTGCAGAAAGCTATCAGCGATACGAAATGCTCCTGCGTGTCGTTGAATTTTTCCTGTGCTTGACGGATGCCGCGTACCGTTTCGTTAAAACCAGCAACGGCGGCCTCGGCAATGTTGCACATTGAACCGCTTTTGTCTAAAATCACCAAGTTGTAAATCTGTGTCTTGTTTGAAGTTTCCATAATCTTTTTTTTTGAAGGTTACTAATTATTGTTTTTTGTTCGTTTTTTTATTTGTGTAAAACTGACGCAAAATTATAAAAAATATCCGTACAAAGATTAAAATGTGTAAAAAATACGCAAATTTTATTTTGTTGATAATCAGAAGTATAAATAATATGTTTTGAAACAATGAGATATTTTGTGTAAAATATACGCAAATTTTCGGAGAAAATGAAAAATTTAATCTATACGATGATGTTTAAGATGTTGTTCAAAATGTTATTTTTGCAGAATGATTTTTGATTGAATAAATTAATAAAGATGACAGCGGAAGAAATAATAGAGAATTTACAGCTTTTGCCGCATCCCGAAGGCGGGTATTACAAGCAGGTGTATGGCAATGATGAATGAAAATTTCGAATTGGCGGTCAAAGAAGAGCTGTTGGCGGCGTTTCCGCAGCATCAGGCTTTGATTGAAAGGTTAAGTGTGAATAAATAAATTTCGGATTATGTCAAAATTATCGTCTTCAAGAGCTTGTAGTTTTATTATAATTACAATAATTTACGTGTTGGCGGCGCTGGTTGGCTGGCTGACATATCGTTGGATGTCGCAAGGTATGGCGTCGTTATACTGGAGTTTGTTTGTGGCCGATGTGGTGGCTACGGTTTTTGTTTGGATTTTCGGTTTGATATATAAAAATGTATCTGTATATGATCCATATTGGAGTGTGCTGCCGCCGGTGATGATGACGGCTTTGGCGGCGGACGCGGGTATTTGTAATTGGTCTGTTTGCCTTGTGCTGCTTGCGGTTTGGGTATGGGGCATTCGGCTGACGGCGAACTGGGCCTATACGTTCCGCAATTTAGATTCGGAAGATTGGCGCTATACGAAATACCGCACCGAGCAAAAGGCTTTTGTATTTCAGCTTATCAATTTCTTTGGTTTGAATATGGTGCCCACCGTCGTGGTCTTTTTGGCTATGATGCCGGGGCTGAATCTCATTACGGAACCCTGTGACGTCAATGTGCTTACTTGCCTTGGCTTTGTTATGTGTATAGCCGCGGCGATGATTCAGCTGGTGGCAGATACGCAGAAGCATCGCTTTTCAAGGACCCACAAGGGCGAAATCTGCAAGGTCGGCTTATGGAAGCACGGCCGCCATCCCAACTATTTTGGCGAAATCCTGATGTGGTGGGGCGTTTGGGTGATGTTTGTTTCAGGTAACGGTTTTTCATCGCATGGATGGTATATTGTGGGACCTATTGCCATGACTTGCCTGTTTTTGTTCATCAGTATTCCGTTGATGGAGGGCAGGCAGTTGAAGAACAAACCTGGTTATGCCGAGTACAGAAAGGAAACGAGATTGATGATATAGTTTGTGGTGATGTGTTGCGATTCTTGTATGATTTTTTTTAGCGACCTTTCTACCATAACGTATATTTTTTTTACAAAAAAAAACCTTTTTTGGAATATATTCCATAAAAGTTGCAATCGTATATAGGCTTCCACTTGTCTGACGCACGCACTGAACTCTAAGCCCCAACTATTAAAAAGGCTGCGACATCTTCAAAAATTTTGTATATTTGCGTGCAGTTTCCCAGAAGGAACATTTTGTAAGTGTTATTAATGTAAATGATTGTAAAATAGAAAATTAGAACTTAAAAAGAACCATTTAATCGATACATACTAAAGGCGTTTTCGCTTTTCTTTGAGCAGTCCGAAACCTAGGAAATTTCAGATTACAATGCTTCAGAAAGCAGAGACGCCCGCGGATTTATACCGTGGGCTTTCTTGTTAGCATTGTAGGTTGTCCTAGGACCTCGGACTCAACAAACAAAGTTCGCGGTTTTTTTATGCCTTTTTCAACAAGCATCACAATGCGAGAAAAAGAGATACATATTGGCAAACTGATCAAGGCCGAGATGCGGAAGCAGGGTCGGCGTGCCGTGTGGTTGGCGGAGCAGTTGGGCTGTCACCGCAACAACGTGTATCTCATCTATTCACGCAGCTGGATTGACACCGCCACGCTGGCGAAAATCGCCACCGCCTTGCACCACGACTTTTTCGGAGATTTGAGCAAAAAGTGGCAGCGCGGAAATGAAAAGTTTTGAGAAGCGGAAGTGCGAAACCTTGTTAATCCTTCAGGGCACTTGCGGGCACAACCCAAATGCCATCCTTACGCTGATAGGCATATTCTCCAACGCCCGTAAGAATCATACAAAAAGAAGGTTCCAGCATTTTCGTAGTATCGATTTTGTCTGATAGTGATTTCAATGTCTTGGCGGCCGCTTCTATGGCGGTATCTCCGCCTAATTTGATTTCCACCAGTCCATAATGGCCATTTCGCAAATGAACTACTGCATCACATTCTAAACCGTTTCTGTCGCGGAAATGATATACCGTTCCATTCAAGGCATCGGCATAGACCCGTAAATCCCGCACACACAATGTTTCAAAAAGGAGTCCTAATGTCTCAATATCATTGATCAAATCAGTTGGGCCAATGCCTAAGGCGGCGCTGGCGATGGATGGGTCCACGAAATAATGTGTGTCGGATGTGCGCATTGCGGATTTGGAACGCAGATTCGGATTCCAAGCTTGTGCATTTTCTATCACAAAAATCTGCTTCAAGGCATTCAAATAGGAAGTGATGGTTTCGGTAGTCATAGAATTCCCGTCGCCGACGGCAAGATCATCGTGAATGGTTGACATCGATGCTTGGGTACCTTGATGGCGTGCCATACTTCGCAAGAGGCGTTGTGCGAAACTCGCGTCACGTTTTACGCCATCCACTCTTGAAATGTCGTATTTCACGACGGCTTCGACATAATTGTATGCCAAATCAAGCACGTGTTCTTTTTTTGTTTTAAATAACGCTGGCCAGCCGCCTCTGCAAATCAAAAATGCCAACTCGCTGATGTCCTTTTTTTTACTGACAAGAGAAGCTTTAGCCACATTGTCAAACAGATCTTTCAAACTGATTTCGCCGCCCGAGTCCTGGGATTCGTAAAGAGACAGGGGGCGCATAGTCATCCAGGCGAAACGACCGGTTCCACTATGTTTGATCTCTTCTTCATTTTCTTTTTTGGGTACAGCCGAACCGGTAAAAATCCATTGTCCCATTGTCTCACGGTGGTCGGCTTCAAAACGCGCAGCATCCCATAACTGTGGGGCATCCTGCCACTCATCAATCAACCGTGGGGTATCGCCCGACAACAATAATTGTGGATCTGTTTCAGCCATTTGTGCATACATACTTTTTTTACTTGGGTCATTAATGTAAATTGCACTTTTAGCGATTTGTTCGGCTGTTGACGTTTTGCCGCACCACTTCGTGCCTTCAATTATCACCATTCCAGAGCTTTGCAATTTTCTTTGCAAAACTACATCTGAAATTCGCTTGTAGTATGTTTTCATTTTGCCGTTTCTTTTTAGGATGCAAAAATAATAAAATATTTTTGAAAATCAACGGGTTGTAAATTTTATTTGGAAATTTGACGTGATTTCATTCTATGATTTGACGTGTTTTTATTCTGTAATTTGACGTGATTTCATTTAGGGCTGCCACCGCAACAACGTGTATCTCATCTATTCACGCAGCTGGATTGACACTGCCACGCTGGCGAAAATCGCCACCGCCCTGCGCCACGACTTCTTCGGAGATTTGAGCAAAAAGTGGCAGCGTCGGGCTGATTAGTACAAAAAACCAAATAGCCAAAGCGGGATTCGGTTGCCATCGCCCATTTCCAAATTGTCAATAGCTAAAAAACTCTCTGGTTCGTTCCGAATCTGTCGGTATCCTTTATTTGCGCCACCGACTTCACAAAGATAGCGACCACTTATTTTAAAATCGCCCTTGGTTGGAAGAGAAATTTCGTATGATGCAGACGCTAACTGGTTATAGAAGAATGTCTCACGGATGGTGCCGATATTGGGTTGAGCGGATAACGCATACATTAAATTGGAATTTCCCAAATAAATCTTGTCAGGTTTTCGCAAAGCAGAAAAGGATTTGTTCTTTTTTGAGCAAAGCGACAAAACACCCGCTCTTTCAAGTAGATACAACATACGCAAACCGCCCTCCCGATTCGTCTCCACAGCAGCAAAAAGTTCGCTCATATTGGGCGTTAGCGGAACGCTTTCTGACAAGACCATCAAGAGCCGCTTCGTTTTTTGAATGGTTGCGAAACTCACTTCTTCAACTGACGGCCAGTCGCTTTCCAAAACTTTCCAAAGCGTTTCTTGCAGACGAAAGCCAAAATCTTCAATGTCTTCTAAATAAAAAGGATAGCATCCGTTTTGGAGATAACTTTCAAAATATTTCTGAATAGGTAATTGGTTGATGATTCGTGCCGAAATATTCAAATGATCCTTCAGGATTTCCTCCAAAGTATAGGATGGAATTGCAATTCCCGTTTCCAATTCAACATACTCGCGCAATGACAAAACGGGCAGCGTATATAGTCGCATACGACGGCTCAAATCGTTGGCCTCCGTGCTGATTTGCAGCATGCTGCTTCCGGTAAAGACAACGTGAAGAGAGGGAAAGTCGTCATAAATGTTTTTTATAACATCCTGCCATTTCTTATAGCGGTGTACTTCATCCAAAAACAGGTGCGTTCCGCCTCTCATATAATGGTACTGTGCCAAATCGTACAGGGAATGTGTTTGAAACCAGCCGTTGTCCAAACTTGCGTACAGAACAGTGCTCAGATCTGTAAAATTCTCTTTGATATGCTGAACCATCATCGTTGTTTTTCCCACGCCGCGATATCCCTTTATCCCTATCAATCGGTTCGACCAATTGATTTGTTGGTAGAGATAACGGTGGAAAGTGGAATCCGTGTCTTGCAGGCGGTGCTGCATAGCCATTCTCAAAACAGAAATGTCATCAACCATAATATTATTGTTTTTGAAGTGCAAAAATACAAATTTTTTTATTGAATTTCGTGATTTCAATCTTCCAACGGTGAAAATTATATATAATTTCAATCTTTCAGCGGCTAAAATCGCCACCGCCCTGCGCCACGACTTCTTCGGAGATTTGAGCAAAAAGTGGTATCAGAAAGGAGATTAAGGCCTTAGACAACCTATCGGCACCACAAATATGCCGTCGGGGCGGCGGTAGGCCATATTCCCTACCGCGGTCAGTACCATTTTGAAAGAAGGAGCGAACATACGGTCGGTATCTATTTTGCTTTCAAGCTTTTTCAAGGAGATGGCCCCCTCCTCAATTAGTTTTTCTCCGCCAAGTTTTATCTCCACCAAACCATAATGCCCGTTTCGCAAATGCACTACGGCATCGCATTCCAAACCATTTTTATCCCTGAAATGATAGACGTTTCCATCCAAGACCCCTGCATATACGCGTAAATCACGAACGGCAAGCGTTTCAAACAACAATCCCATTGTATTCAAGTCATATAGGAGATCTTGCGGTCCAATTCCTAAAGCTGCCACAGCGATAGATGGATCTGTGAAATATCGAGTGTTGCTGGTGCGGATGGCCGTTTTAGACCGCAAATTTGGATTCCAGGTTTCGGCATCTTCAATGACGAATATTTTTTGCAAAGCGTTGATGTAGAGAGAAACGGTTTCTTCGGCGATGGCTTCGGAATCATTCATTTTTGAATCCGAACATACAGTAGTTACGGGAACTTGTGTCCCTTGATGACGTGCTAATGAGCGCATAATTCTCCGTGCACGTGGTGAATTTTTAAGCGAATTGTCGATTCGTACAATATCGTTTTCAACCACCGCATCGAAGTAGGCGTAGGCCTGTCGAAGTGCAAATTTGGGGGCGAGCCCGACTGCGAAAGGCCAACCGCCTCGACAAATCAGAAAAGCGATGTCTTCAAGTTGCAGCGTGTTTTCTGAAAAAATCATTTGCGGTTGTAAGAAAAGTTCTTCCAAACTAACGGTGCCGTTCGATTCTCCAGATTCCCACAGTGACATCGTGCGCATCGTGAGCCACGCAAAGCGTCCGGTTCCACTATGACGCATCTGAGTGGTGTCTGCGGGGACGGAGCTGCCGGTTAGGAGGAATTGCCCCACATCGTTTCGATGGTCGGCTTCAAAGCGAATCGCATCCCAAATTTTGGGGATTTCCTGCCACTCGTCAATCAAATGCGGTGTTTCACCTGCGAGCAAGGCGTTGATGTTCGTCTCGGCGAGCAGTTTGTTTTTCTTCAAACTCAACGGGTCTGCCAGATACAAGATGCTGGATGCCTGCTGTTCGGCAGTGGTGGTCTTGCCGCACCATTTGGGTCCTTGTACCAATATGGCAGGAAAAGATTGAAGCATTTCCTTTAATAGGCTGTCCGCCATTCTTGGACGATATTCTCTATTTTTCATATCTAAAATATTGAGAATGCAAAAATACACTTTTTATTTGTAAAACAGCATATTATATAAAAATAATGGACGATTGGCCAAGTTTCAGATGGATAGTTGGCCAAGTTTCAGATGGATGATTGGCCAAAATTTGCCAAGTAATTCGTTGCAAACTGCAAAGCAAGTGTTTCATCTATATTTTAGGAAAACAGGTCGTCGCAAGTTATAATTCGCTGTACTTTGCCACTGTGTTTTCCGATTGCAAGTCCGTAGGTGGTGATAAGTGTCAAATGCACTCTATGTTTGGGAGAAAGTGTTTCTTTGAGCTTTTTCACCCGATTCAACATTTTGGCTTCCTCATCTTTGTCAATAGAGTAAATAGAACTATAGAATTTCATCTCACAAAGGTTGACTATGTTATCATCACGGATAATAAGCATATCCACCTGTGCTCCCGACTTTGTTTCAGAACCTGCAATATTCCATGTGGATATGGAAGTTCTAACACCACCGATTTCAAGGGCGCGCTTAATCTGCAAAATATGCTTCCAGCAAACCTGTTCAAACGCCACTCCACGCCAACTTTTCATTATGTCGGAAGTAAAATTGTCGTTGATAAAAGTGGCGTCTTGCTGATTCGGTTCCACGTACTTCAACCAGAAAAGACAGAAATTGTCGATAATCTTATAATATTCTCCCGTGCCTTTCCCATAAGGCCTGTATCGCATAATGAAATCACTCTCAGCGAGTGCGGTGAGAGTGTCACTGAGGCCGCCGCCAAGCGGCAGGCCTGTTGCCAAAGCGATTTCTTCCCGTGTGAAGCCATAATTCCGTGAGACAAGAAAACGTATTACTTTCTTGCAATCCTCTGCATTGTTGAAAATAGCTCTGAAAAGACGGTTGAACTCGTCTTTGAGGCGCGGCTTATCACCGAAAAGAATCATATCCGTGTTTTTTTCAAAACTATATCCTTTGCAGAAGTAACTAAGATAATAGGGGATGCCGCCAAAAACCATATACGACTGGATAATATCGTAGCGTGAAAGTTCGATGTTTTCGTGTTCAAAATACTCCTCGCATTCTTTTAATGTAAAAGGCGAAAGCTTTATTTCATCCGTAACGCGCCCGTAAAGTCCACCTTTACTACGCGAAAGGTGACTGAGCATCCACGAAGTGGCGCTGCCGCAAACAATAAGCATAATGTTGTCGCGTCCGCTACACCATCCATTCCAAAAACTTTCAAAAGCCGAAAGAAAATGGCTTCGCGGTGTATCCATCCACGGCAATTCATCAATAAATATGACCATACGCTGGCCGTTGTCAAGCTTTTGAAGCAGTTGCGTGAGTAGAAAGGTAGTATTTTATTATAAATCTGAACGTTTAAAACTTACTTTTGTCCGAAATGAGAAAGGAAAAAGAATCATTTAAAACTGCCGCAAAGATAATAAAAATTTACAAACGGCAGAATAATAAGTATTATAAATTGCCGAATAGGTATATTTTGCCAAGTAATTCGTTGCAAACTGCAAAGTAACGCAGGGCGGCAAAATGAGAATCGTGAACAAGAATGATTTATTTTTGTTTTTTAAATTTTAAGCGAAAAGTTCCATCTTCCCGGCTCCACGCAATAAGAACCTAAAAAGAACCTAAGTACGTGATGGAAAGAGTGTTACTTTTGCAGAATAAAAAAAGAGGATGCTGAAAATCTTGAAAAGAGTAGGCAAAATTAAAAAATTATAAGTACTATGAAAAAGTATCAAAAAGTTCAACGTCTGGCCTCCAGTGGCACTGCAAGCTTTGCTACTTGTGGTCAAGATTATCCACGCAATTATTGTGGTCCTATACTAAATTACAAGGGATTCTAGTGCTATTTAAATCGGGAGTCGGCTATAATATAAAGTGGTCGGCTCCTTTATTTTAGAATATTATAAAAGGACAAATTATGTTAGTTTGCCAATCCAAAAACACGTTCATCCGGAATCACGGAGATTATGCATACATTACCAACCAGTTGACTAATTCAGACCTAGTACTGAATGAAACGGGAGCTGATTTTCTCAAAGAAATCAATAGGATTCCTCAAGATACTGAAACAATAGTCAACAGGCTTATGACTATTTATGGAAGTACAGTTAAAAAGGCAGAACTTCAAAACGATTTCGAATGTTTCTGTCTGGAGCTTTCTAAGCAACATTATTTGGTACTCGGAGATAACGGAGACGAAATCAAGAAGAAGGACTTAGATT
Organism: Bacteroidales bacterium; assembly: GCA_045616665.1. Classification (GTDB taxonomy): domain Bacteria; phylum Bacteroidota; class Bacteroidia; order Bacteroidales; family WCHB1-69; genus RUG11690. The sequence continues at coordinate 37,159 of JAZLHE010000085.1, forward strand.
TCAATTATGATCTACTAAATTCACAACAATCGTTTTCTAAATCCATTACTGAAATTGGTGATGCCAGAGAAAATACTTTAGATTTTTGGATTTTGCGTTCAAAAACAGGTGATTACCAACTCAATGACATCCAATTTGAGTTGACAAGTTCCTGCAATGAACGATGCATTCATTGCTACATCCCAAATGCAAGAAAAAACGTAGGGCACGAGATGAGTTATCAGGACTTTCGTAATGTAATTGACCAATTTGTAGAAATGGGAGGAATACACGTCACACTGAGTGGCGGTGAATGCTTTACGCACAAAAACATTTTAGATATTATTAAATATTGTAGAGAAAAAGACCTCATCATCACCATTCTCAGCAATCTGATTGCGTTGAAAGACGAACAAATCCATTTCCTCAAACAAGCGAATATCGCACATATCCAAACTTCTCTTTACAGTATGGATGCAGTTTTGCACGATAGAATCACATCGGTAAAGGGTTCCTTTGAAAAAACTAAAAATGCAATTGAGAAATTGGTTGCTGCCAATATTCCTGTTCAAATATCTTGTCCTTTGATGCAGGCCAATAAAAACAGTTACGTTGACGTGCTCAAATACGCCGAGTCTCTTCACACAATAGCGACAACCGACTATATCCTTATGGCCGAAGCCAATTGTGATACTGACAACCTTGCCCATCGACTATCAATCAACGACGTGGAAAGTGCAATGCGCTCGGTGTTAGACTATAAATTGTCAAAAGACAAATTGTTTTTTAAAAATTTGTCATCCCAAAAAACGAATACAAAAGAAATCATAAAAAACGAGCCGGTTTGTGGCGCAGCAATGAATAGTCTTTGCGTTTTAGCTTCAGGAGACATCTGCATCTGTCCTGGATGGAACGGAATGATTTGCGGCAATATTCACCAAAATTCGCTCAAAGAGATTTGGGAAAACGCAGAACAATTCAAGAAAATTCGAAAAATCACATTGGATGACTTTCCCCAATGCGCAAAGTGTGAGGCGCGCGAATATTGCATTTTATGCCTTGTCCGCAATTACAATGAAAGCGGTGGCGATGTATTCAAGATAAACAAACACTTTTGCGATGTGGCTTTTGTAAACAAAAAAGTAGTGGAAGAATATTTGAATAAGTAATTAATTCAAAGTGAGAATTTAATGGAAGAGCTATCGGAACTTGAGAAAACATTACTAATGGGATTGTACTATCAACGAATTGATGATGATGGCAAATATTTAAGTGTTAAGGAGATTTGCCCCAATTTGCAATTAGGAATAATAATATTTGCAGCAAGGCAATTGTCAGAAAACCATTTGATAAAATGCAGTGACAATTCTTGTTTATTTGCAAATATAACCAATGATGGTGTTGATTATGTTGAAAGTCATTTGATTGAAGATTAATCAGAATGCCAATAATATATCTGATAAATCTGATTAGTGAAAAAGGAGTTAAGAATCATTTAAAAGTTAATAATATGCAAAAAATGTTGTACACGAAAGATGTTGTAAAAGGTATTGCTAAATGTGCCAATGGAAATTTAGGTGTCGTCATACAAATGACCCCATCTTTAAGTGATTTAATTGACTTGAAATTTGATGGAATCAATGGTATTCAATATAAGGTCATTCCTTTTGAAATGGCGTTAACGTTGTCTTCCAAGGGAGATGTTTTTATTGATAGTAACGGGAATGATTGGGAAATAATAAATTGTGACTGTGATTGATTGTTCAGAAAATATAAAGGTGATTGATTATAGAATTATCAATTATTCATTTGAAATAATAAAAAAATATGTAAGGAGGATGTTGAAAATCCAGAAAAGAGTAGACAGAAATTTTTCAAACGTATTAAATTCATGACGAATTGTATGGAATTATTCAAGGAAATTGAGAACGCAATAAAATCTTGCCCACTAATTTCCAACCCAAAATGATAGGAGAAGGCCCTGTATATAATAATACTGAAATACAGAGTATTATTGACAAGATTGATGATTGTATTAAGAACGCGGAGCTTACAAATCATCAACAATGTGTATTAAAGTTAAAAGAATTAAAAGGACAACTTGAAGTATTCGACAGACCTTTAACGCCTATGGAACAGCGTCCGATAATTCTTAATAAGATGGAAGAAGTCATAGAGTGGATAAAACAGAATTGCTTTTAATAGAATATTAATATTTAATTATGTCCCCATCTCTTTACGAAATCATCTCTCAGGGTGGCTCCCTGATGAGCATCATTGCTGCCAAGGCGCAGCAGGAAAAAGAAAATCCGGAAAATGTGAAACGCTATGCCGGCGAACTCAAAAAGACTGTCAGTACATTGCGGAAAGTGAACACCGAAGAGTTTTCGGTTGAAGGAAAGCAGCGTTTAAAGGGCATTTTGTCCGAAATTGACGACGTGGCTTCGCAACTCGCCGATGAATGCGATGATTCTAAAACCGTAATGCACCTCACTGGTGGCGAACTGAAATTCTTGCTCTCTCAATTTGGCGATTTGCTCAAGAGCGAACGTCCGGAAATCCGTGGCAAGAGTTTCTGGGAAAGCATTAAAGAACGATTCAAGAAATAACCGCTATGTACCGCACCTTTACCGCCTCGCGCATTTCCGAGTCGAATGTGCTTTTCCCGCCCACCATCGTTTTCAACGATGAGGGCATCACGATAAAAAGTCCTGCACTGTTGCACCGTAACACGGAATTTATTCCGTATGGGGCAGTTTCAAGCGTACACATCCATACGCCCCTTGCCGGCTTCTCCACCATCACCTTCTACGCCTATGGCCGCGAAATTCCCGTCCACGGCTTCCTGCAACGTGAGGTGCTGGAGATGAAACGGCTGGTGGAGGAAAGAGGGAAACTGCCGTCTGATGTTTAAAATGAGCATTTTAAGGTATTATAATATTTTTATTTTTGCATTTTAAGGTATTATATTATAAAAAAGTGTAATTTTGCATCGGTATTAAGCAATAAGCAATGGAAGAACAAACAATTTTGAAAGTGCTGAGGGAGCAGCAATTAGAGGTAGAACAATATCGCAGCGAAGCGTGGTGCTCGCGTCGCGAAGAGTCTTTGTTTTTGTTGGATAGCAATCTTGCACAGGTCGTGACTGGAGTGCGTCGCAGCGGAAAGTCCACGCTTTGCCATAAGGTTTTGCTGCAAAACCACATTGTCTATGCTTATGCCAATATGGACGACGACCGCTTGTACGGCTTCAGGACGGAAGATTTTGACACGCTTCTGGGCTGTATCTATCAGTTGTACGGTTCAACGGTAGATTATCTTTTCTTTGATGAAATTCAAAATATCGATGGCTGGTATTTGTTTGCCAACCGCTTGCTACGCCAAGGGAAACATCTGATTATCACAGGAAGCAACGCCAAACTTTTGAGCGGGGAATTGGCTACTCATTTAACGGGGCGCTATAACGAAATCAAGTTGTACCCATTTTCGTTTGCCGAATATTGCGAATATTACCGTGTGGACACATTCGACATCACGTCTCAAGCAGAGGCCGACAGGAAAGTGGCTTTCACTAACTATTTGAATGAAGGTGGTTTTCCCGAAATTTCAAATCTTCCCAATTCGAATATTCGTAAAATGTACGTCGAAAGTTTGATTGAAACCATCATACTAAAAGACATTTCCAAACGCTTCAATATCCGCAACACGGAGGCCATCCGGCGAATAGCCAATCACCTGATTAACAATACCTGCCAAACTATTAGTTATGAAACTTTGGCCGAAATAGCCGGATTGAAAAGTTTGAAAACAGCACAGCTGTACGTGTCCTACCTTTCGCAAGCATTTCTTATTCATCGGATACAAAAATTCTCATTCAAAAGCGCGGAAAGGATACGCGGAGAAAAGTGTTACGTGACGGATACCGGATTTATTGCCAATCGTGAAAACAATCTTTTAGGAAATAATTTCGGTTGGCTGTTAGAAAATGTGGTGTTCGTAGAACTTCTGCGCCGCTATCGTTCTGAAACGGAAGATATTTATTATTACAAGCCGACGTCCCGCAGCAAAGAAGTCGATTTTGTCGTTTGCCGTCAAAACATTGTGACAAAACTCATCCAAGTGGCCTATAGAATTGACGACAAGAAGACATACAAACGTGAGATGGAATCACTTGTAAATGCAGCAAAAGCGCTTAACTGTAGCGATTTAACTTTACTGTCATTTTCAAAAAATGAAAATGTATCTGTCGAAGGTTTTGACGTGCGCATACGTGCTGTTACGGAATGGCTCTTGAAACAGCGTTAAGACATTCATACGCCCATCGCCGGTTTCTCTACCATCACCTTCTACGCCTATGGCCGCGAAATTCCCATCCACGGCTTCCTGCAACGTGAGGTGCGCGAGATGAAACGGATAGTGGAGGAAAACTGAAACGGATCGTTGTGAAAATGGTGTGGAAAGGCAGATGTTGGAATCATTCTGGTCGGGAATGAATGGTTTGCACGTCGTCGTTATCGTCATTGTTATCGTCATTGTTGTAGAGACGCAAAATTTTGCGTCTCTACAAAATTTTGCGTCTCTACAGGATATCGCGTTTCTACCGGACATTCGTTGTATGTTATCGCAGATCATCCTCATCCCATTTCGCAATGTTTTGTTCAATGTATAAGACAATGCGGTTTAATTCGTCATTATTTCTGATGATTCGATCGTAGAAACGGGGTTGCCAGACGAAAGGTATATCGTTTTGTCGGGCAAATTTGGTCACGCCTATTTTAAATCCACGGATAACCGATGCCAAATTTTTGGATTGCGGACCGAATCTGTTTGCGTTTGTTTGTTGTTGTAGAGACGCAAAATTTTGCGTCTCTATAGGATTATGCATATCCACGTAATTTTGCGTCTCCAAGGGTTGTTCAATCATAATAATTCCATGAATGTGGTTGGGCATAACAACCCATATTGGAATTTCAACATGCGGAAAATGTTGCGGTATTTCTTGCCAGCATTTTTTAGCTATTAGTCCAATAATTGATAATTGCATTTCTCCATTTATGATTTCACCAAAATAATGTTCTCTGTTTTTTGTGCAGATGGTTACAAAATAAATTCCGCTATTATAACCGTGCCAAGACGCTCGTGCCGAAGGTATGCGATATTTGTTTAGAAAAATTTCTTCAGACATTTTGTATTTTAAATTCAATATTTTATTAACGTTAAATTAATGTAAATATTGTTGAATTTATTATGCCGAAATTTGCACGTCATTGCACATTGTCATCGTCATTGTTGTAGAGACGCAAAATCTTGCGTCTCTACAGGATATCGCGTCACATTATCGAAAAATCAATCTGCATTTCCACCATCACCTTCTACGCCTATGGCCGCGAAATTCCCGTCCACGGCTTCCTGCAGCGCGAGGTGCGGGAGATGAAGCGGATAGTGGAGGAAAGAAGGTGGGTGTAATTTTGATTCGCTCATCAATTTGGCTACTTCTAAATATTATTCGTTCATAAAATTGGCATATATTGCATAATATTCCCTCATTTTTTTGGATAATTCATTTTTCGTTTTCAGGAAATGCGTATCTTTGCATTCTAAAAACAGCATTTTTAAAATGAGGAGAAAGTTATATAACAGTTTGATTGAATGGAAAAACAATTCCCATAGAAAGCCTTTGATCTTGGAGGGTGCGCGACAAGTAGGAAAAACTTGGCTGCTGAAGGAGTTTGGCAAAAACGAATACGAAAATTTAGTGTACGTGAATTGTCACGATAATCCCGAAGTTCAGCAGCTCTTTATGCAGGATTTAAATGTGATTCGAATAATGCAGGCATTTGAAGCCTATAGTGGACAGCGTATTGTAGCAGGAAAAACACTAATTTTCATTGACGAAATCCAAGAAGCGCCGCACGCATTGGAAAGTTTGAAATATTTCTGCGAGAATGCGCCCGAACAACACGTTGCAGTGGCTGGTTCCTTGTTGGGCGTAATGAATCGGCCAAAGGAATCATATCCTGTGGGAAAGGTTAACACCTTGCGTTTGTTACCGATGAGCTATGAAGAATTCCTGTGGGCACAAGGCGCTGACTATCTGGCGGATGAAATGTGTCGCCTGAACTGGCAGTTGATGAAAGATGCGGACGTTAAGTTGCAGGAGCACCTTCGGCAATACTACTATGTGGGTGGTATGCCCGAAGCGGTGTTGCACTATACCACGCAAGGAGATGTGAACGGAGTTCGACGCATCCAGCAAGAGATTATTGCGAATTACAATCACGATTTTGCAAAGCACGCGGGCAAAGAAACACAACGGATTCGTATGGTTTGGGACAGCATTCCAAGCCAATTGGCAAAGAAGAATAAGAAATTCATTTATGGAGCGGTCAAAAAAGGTGGTCGGGCGCGCGAATTGGAGAACGCCATACAATGGCTCGTGGATGCCGGATTGGTCTATAAGGTATATCGCGCTGCAAGTCCCAAAGTCCCGTTGAAGTTTTATCGCGACATCAATGCCTTTAAACTATATCTGCTTGATGTCGGCCTTCTTGGCGCGCTATCAGAAGCCCCGGCCATGCAGATGCTTGTAACCAACGACGTTTTCAAGGAATTCAAAGGCTCATTTTCAGAAAATTTTGTATTGCAGCAGTTGACGAATGTCCCATCGTTGCCAGTGTATTACTATAGCAAGGATAATTCAAGATTGGAAATCGATTTTTTGGTTCAACTCAATGATCAAGTTGTCCCGATTGAGGTCAAGGCGGAAGAAAACGTGAAGGGGAAATCGTTGGCGCAGTTTGTAAAAAACGAGTTTGGCAAAGAACACCTTCAAGGATTGCGTATTTCTATGAAACCCTATATTGACCAAGGTTGGATGGAAAACATACCCTTATATGCCGTCGGCTTTTACATTCAGCAAACTATGTCGGAGTAAGGGAATCTTCTGCCGTTCCATCCCTGTTCACGGCTTCCTGCAACACGAGGTGCGGGAGATGAGGTGCTTTGCCTGCCCCCAAATGATATAAATTTGGCTGTATTTATATGTACATATTTTTCGTATCTTTGCACTTTTGTAATTACATTGAAGAATAAGTTGGAATTTGAGATATAATTGCTTGATGACTAAATATTTGGTGAAATATAGATACTGGCTTCTCGGCGTAACTCTTGCGTTTGCCGCATTGTGTGCCGTGTTACTTTTCCGTGTGAATATTAATACGGATATGACCAAATACCTTCCCGATGACTCTCAAATGCGTGCCGGCCTGGAAGTGATGAATGGCGAATTCGGCGATATGACCGAAATGGGTGGTAATGATATCCGTGTGATGTTTGACGGCCTTTCGGATGAAGACAAGTTGGAGAAAATGGCATACCTGCGCGGGGTGGAGCACGTGAAGAGTGTGATGGAGTTGGAAAACGGTTCGCATACGCTCTATGAATTGGGCGTTGCCGGATCCGTTGACCAAGTGGCTTTGGGTGAACAAATTGAGGAAAAATTTCCAGAGGTTGTGGCCGTTGAGACCAGTCAGGATGGTGCCACCGCCGAAGTGCCGATGCTTCTCGGTGGCGTGGCATTGTTGCTGATTATCCTCTTCGCTATGTGCCGCTCGTGGCTGGAACCCGTGCTGTTTTTGGCTTCTACGGGAATTGCGGTCCTTATCAATGTGGGAACCAACGCCTTCCTTCCCAGCGTCTCCGTTACTACCAATTCGATTGTGGCTATCCTGCAATTGGTCTTGTCAATGGATTATTCCATTATCTTGCTCAATCATTTCCGACAAGATCGCCAGCTGAACAGCAATAGCCTTGTGGCGATGCAGAAGGCAGTGGGTAGGGCGGCCGCTCCCATCGTGAGTAGTGCACTGACTACGATCGTGGGACTTATTATGTTGGTATTTATGAAGTTGAAGATAGGAGAGGACTTGGGCGTGGTTTTGTCGAAAGGCGTTTTTTGCAGTTTGGTTTGCAACTTCACAGTCCTTCCTTCTTTGATATTGTTGTTTGAAAAGGGAATTGACCGTTCGGCCAAGAAGGTTTTTGTTTTTCCAACGGACAAGCTTGCTCATTTCTGTGCGAAAAACAGCATCCTTTTGTCTGTGGTCTTTGTTGTGGTTTTTGCGGGTTCATACATCCTTCGCAAGCAAACCGACATCATTTTCTATAAGTCAACGGAGTCTGAAATTGAACAGTATTTTCCTAAAAAAAATCCGGTGGTGCTGATTTATGACAATGCCGACGAGTCTAAGGTGCTTCCGCTTGTCGATTCAGTGATGAATGACACGGGAGTGGAAATGGTCGTTTCCTATCCGTCGTTGTTGCTTCGTGAATATACGGCGCCGCAAATGGTGGAATCAATTAAGGGGTTGACAAGCCTGATGGAAAATATGGGAATGGAAAACAAGTCCACGATAAGTATGGATATGCTTTCAGAGGATGTGATGAAGGTGCTGTATTATGCGGCTAATGGTGGAAATAAAAATATCACGATGGGATTTAACGAAATGGCAGATTTCATTATCGGCGAAGCCAATAATCCCAATTCCGTTATCGCTCAGCAGATGGATGACGAGATGAAGGAAAAGTTGAAGATGTTGGACGACTTACGTATCCCCGTGGTTTCCGTTGAACAACCCAAGGAAGTAAAGCCTGCCAATAAACCTGTTGTTTCCTCCGAGAAGTTGACGCCTGCGCCGACCAAGACGCAAACGCCTTCTCCTGCAGTAAAAACGCCGGTTAAACAGGAAAACCCTACGGTTACGCATACGTCAAAGCCAGGTTCTTATTCCCCCTATACAGATACGGTGTTGCTCAACAAGCCGATGAACTATGAGGAAATGGCTTCCTATTTGACAATGTCGGCTCCACAAGCCAAGATGGTTTACAAATTGGCTCAACGTAACGGGAAGACGATGACGCCGTGGCAGTTTGTTCATTTTATGACTGACAACATCCTGCAAAGAAAAGGAATGGCGTCGATGATTAAGGAGACGGAACGTAAGCAGTTGATTGCTCTCAAGGATACAATGGATGCCGCTATGCAGGCTGTCAGCACTCCACAAGAAGCAGCTGTGGAACAAGTTGCCGATGCCCCATCTGAAACAAAGTCCGACAATTTGGTAACGCCTGCAGATTCTGTCCAATCGGTTGTTCTTCTTCCGTCAACCCCGGCGCCGATAGCCGTGCCGACTCCAAAAATTGACAAGTCTGTCCTGGTTTTGGACGAAATGTTGTCGGGAAAGAAAAAATATACTTCGGAACAAATGGCAAAAAATTTGTCCATCTTGGGAGAAAACATCCCGAAGGAACTCATCGACTTACTATATTTATATTATGCCGGTACTCACAATTATGACACGACTTGGACGATGTCCGTGGAACAAATCGTTGATTTTCTGTCTGATTCAGTTTTGACAGATCCTCGTTTTGATGCGCTTATTCAGGATGATATGAGGTCAAGTTTTGAACAGATGGAGCAAACAATGGCGGAAGGCGTTGGAAAATTGCGTTCTAAACATCATTCTTTGGCAATGATTATCACCAATTATCCTACCGAGTCGCCAGAAACGTATCGGTTTATCAATCATTATGATTCTTTATGTAAAAATAATTTGAGCCATCAGTACTATTCCGTTGGCGAGTCGGTGATGTTGTCTGAAATGAAGGCTGGTTTTAACAGAGAAGTCCTGGTGGTAACGTTGCTTACTATTATGGCAATTTTCTTGATTGTTGCCATTACTTTCCGTTCGGTTATTTTGTCGGCCATCTTAGTGATGACGGTGATGTCTGGCGTGTTTGTCAATGTGGTGGTGAGCGGTCTCGGCGGCAGTTCCCTGCTTTATATCGCTTATTTGGTGGTTCAAAGTATTCTGATGGGTGCTGCCATCGATTACGGAATTCTTTTTGCCAATTATTATCGTACCAAGCGTATTGCCTTTGGTGTGGAAGAATCCTTGCGAGAAACCTACAGAAGTTCTATCCATACGATTCTTACGTCTGGATTAATCCTGATTTTAGTTCCTGGAATTATGGCTATTCTGGTGTCGGATTTGACCATTGCCAATATTGTGAAGTCCATCTCCATAGGTGCTTTGGTGACGGTGCTGCTTATTTTGTTCGTGTTGCCGGGCGTGCTGGTCTTCTGCGATAAAATCATCATCAGAAAAAGAAAAGAATAGCATCTGGTCTTTGTCGTAACGACAAATCAGGCTTTTTTTGACGTCTTGCATTTCTTGTGGGAATGATAATGCAAAAAATCTTGTTGTTTTGTTATTCCTGAGGAAAAAGTTGTATATTTGTATCATATTTTGCTTAAAACTACATTTTTTATAAATGATTGATAGTAAAGTAGATAAAATTTTGAGAATAATAATAAAATATAGATGACAATGGAAATTGCAACTAAGTACGAACCGAAGAACATCGAAGATAAATGGTATCAATTTTGGATTGAGCACCAGTTGTTTGCCTCAAAACCTAATCAACAGAAACCTTTTACGGTGGTGATTCCGCCCCCTAATGTGACGGGCGTTTTGCACATGGGACACATGCTGAACAACACGATTCAGGATGTGCTGGTGCGTCGTGCCCGTATGCGCGGTTATAATGCCGTGTGGGTGCCGGGTACCGACCACGCCTCTATTGCAACTGAAGCCAAGGTGGTCAATATGCTCAAGGAAAAAGGAATCGACAAGCGTTCTTTGTCACGTGAGGAATTTTTGAAATACGCTTGGGAATGGAAGGAAAAATATGGCGGAATTATCCTGAAGCAGTTGCGCAAATTGGGTGCTTCCTGCGACTGGGATCGTACCCGTTTTACAATGGATCCGGAAATGTCCGAAGCCGTTACGAAGGTGTTTGTCGATTTGTATAATAAAGGCAAAATCTATCGCGGCGTCCGTATGGTGAACTGGGATCCCAAGGCTTTGACCGCAGTTTCCGACGAAGAGGTCATTTATCACGAAGTTCAGTCTAAGTTGTATTATGTTCGCTACCTCATTGAAGGTACAACGGATGAATACGTGACGATTGCTACCACGCGTCCCGAGACGATTGTCGGCGATACCGCTATCTGTATGCATCCAGAAGATGAAAGGTATCAGCATCTTCGCGGCAAACGTGCCATCGTTCCATTGGTAAATCGTTCCATCCCGTTGATTTTTGACGAGTATGTGGATCGTGATTTCGGAACCGGTGCCTTAAAGATTACGCCGGCTCACGATATTAATGACTATAATTTAGGTATTAAATATAAATTAGATACCATCAATATTTTTAACGATAATGGCACGCTGAACGAAGCAGCCCAATTCCTCGTAGGCGTGGATCGCTTTGAAGCCCGTAAGCAGATTATTCCGTTGTTGGAAGCAGCGGGCAACCTGATGAAGATAGAAGATTATACCAATAAGGTCGGCTATTCTGAACGTACCAACGAGGTCATCGAACCGAAATTGTCTTTGCAATGGTTCTGCGATATGGCTTCTTTGGCAAAACCCGCGTTGGACGTGGTGATGAAGGACGAAATCAGGTTTTATCCAGATAAGTTCAAAAATACGTATGCCCATTGGATGGAAAATGTCAAGGACTGGTGTATCAGCCGCCAATTGTGGTGGGGCCATCGTATTCCAGCCTATCACTTGCCCAATCGTGAGTTCGTGGTGGCTGTAAATAAGGAAGAAGCGTTTAAGATGGCTACGGAAAAATATCCTGAGTTGAATCTGACAATGGATGATTTGAAGCAAGACGAAGATGTGATGGACACTTGGTTCTCATCTTGGTTGTGGCCAATGTCGGTGTTTGACGGCATCCGCAACCCCCATAATCCTGAAGTGGACTATTATTATCCGGCCGCTGTTTTGGTAACGGCTCCCGATATCATTTTCTTCTGGGTGGCTCGTATGATTATGGCCGGTTTGGAATGGCGTCAGGCCGTGCCGTTTAAGGATGTGTACTTTACCGGAACCGTTCGCGATAAATTGGGTAGGAAGATGTCAAAACAACTCGGCAACTCTCCGGATCCGATTATGTTAATGGAAAAATTTGGTGCCGACGGTGTCCGTATGGGAATGCTTTTGAGTTCGCCCGCAGGCAACGATTTGCTTTTTGATGAGTCTTTGTGTGAACAGGGAAGAAATTTCAATAATAAGATATGGAATGCCTTCCGCTTGATTAAGGGTTGGGAAGTTGATGAAAATTTGCCACAGCCGCAATCCAACGCCACGGCGGTGAAATGGTTTTCGATGCGTCTTAACGAAGTTTTGACAGAGATGAATGACCATTTCGGAAAATATCGTTTGTCAGACGCCCTGATGGCTGTGTATAAGTTGGTTTGGGACGATTTCTGCTCATGTTTCCTCGAAGTGGTGAAACCTCCTTATCAAAAACCTATTGACGGTAAAACTTATGGTGAAATTATCGATATTTTTGATAAATTGTTGCGCATTATGCACCCGTTTATGCCGTTTATTACGGAAGAATTATGGCATGGCCTGAAAGACCGTAAGGATGATGAGTCTATTATGGTGGCCGTGATGCCTGAATCCGAATGCGGTGCCGATGACCAGCAATATCTGAATCGTTTTGCCAATACGCAAAAAGTCATCGAACGCGTGCGCCGCGTTCGTGCCGAAAAGAATATCGCTCCCAAAAATCCTATCAGTCTCTTCGTGCTGAGAAAAAAATCTAATGAAGATGCCGAAATGGATTGCATTATCGAAAAATTGTGCAATATTCCTAACGTGGAATATGTGGATGAAAAAGTTCCCGGTGCCGTTCTGTTCATTGAACAAAATGTGGAATATTTTGTCCCGTTTGCAGAAAATATAGATAAGGATGCAGAATTGAAGAAGTTGAACGACGAATTGGTTTACGCTGAAAATTTCTTGCAGTCTGTCTTGAAAAAATTGTCCAATGAGCGTTTCGTGCAAAATGCTCCGGAACAGGTGGTGGCCGTCGAACGCAAAAAACAAGCCGACGCGGAGGCGAAAATTCAATTGTTGAAAGAACAAATCGCAGGGTTAAAGTAGTGAGAAATAGAGTGTTGCCAATTGTCAAATGCTGATTGGCAACACTAAAATTGAAAATATGGAACATTTCTTTAGATTGGTATTGCTGTGCGGCATCTATATCGTGCCTTTACACTTTATGGATATTGAAGATAAGTTCATTATTCAGGTGACTGGCGTGATTGGTATTGTCGTGGCATACTTTCTCGCTCTGTTCATTATGAAAAAACTGAAAAAGAGAAATGAAGGAAAAGAGAAGAACAATGCGTAGTCGCCGACAGGTTCTCGACACTGTTGCGCTGACTGCTTTGCTGACCATTGTCTTTACAGTGGTCGGCTGTTCTTCTGTTTTTGCCTCTTTCTCGGTTCCCCAAACCATCGAACAAGATCTGCCGCCACAAAGCAGTGAGTTTGAAATATCCACTTTCTCTTTTGGAGGAATGCAAAGTCGTAGCGAAGTCCCGACCTTATCCATTTCGGTTTTCGTGAAATTATTATCCCATCAGTCATTGAACAAAGAACTCCTGCATAGGGTCTATTATAGACGTTTGTTCAGCAATGGGCTCAGTGTTGGAGATGTCTTGTTTTCCAAACGATTGTCACAGGATTTTTATACCTTGTGTGTCGGCTGTTTGAGGTTGTGATCCATTCTCCTATTTTTTCTTACACGATTTGACGAGTTTCGTCTAATAATGCCTTTTGTTCATTATTGGGTTGAAGATGATGTATTTCAGCAAAAATCCGCATTATCGTCAATTTATTTGTAAGTGGCTGTAAAATAATAATTTATCACTTTTAAAATAAAAAACAATCTCGAATTATATTATGGAAAATTATAAAAATATTGAAAATTATTTATTGGATAATGAAGATAAGAATGTAGAAATCAGAAAGAAAAGCCTACTTCCGTCGATTGTGTTGATGATTATTGCGCTGGTGCTCATCGTCATTCCGGCAACGCCGGTCAAGTTTAGCCATTATGCCAATCTTCTTATGGTCATATTAGGCGTGATTGTCTTGATTGTCGCTGTGCTGAAATTCTGGGGGGATAGTACGCGTCATAAAAACGTATATGTCTATGTTCCAGATAATCAGACGATGAAACATTACAGTGTTTATGTGGATTCCGCAGATATGGCCAAAGTTAATTCCTGCATTGCCAAACAAAGTTTTGGAGACCTGGCAAGCGTGAAAAAGAGAATTACGTCAGGTCATTATATTGATGTGCTGGGAACTCCTGCTGGAAATTATTATTTAATTCAAATGATGGATTATGTTCCCCATCAGTTTGAGGTGGTTTCGCCAGTGGCTGTATTAACAGGACAAAGTGCAGAAATTATGAGCGAACTCATTCGTGAATATGCTTAAAAATTTGTATATTTGCAGCCGTGAACTCTAAGAATGATAGATAAATGGCAGAAAAAAAAGACAAAATAGCAGAAGAAAAAACAGATGAAATCGTAAATCAGGAAGTGGAAACCGACGAACCGTCCAAAATGATGAATGTCGTTCACGTCGGTTCGATTTTTGAGAATTACTTTTTGGATTATGCGTCATACGTTAATTTGAATCGTGCTATTCCTGAAGTGGTGGATGGTTTGAAGCCCGTTCAGCGTCGAATTCTGCATTCTATGGATGAATTGGAGGATGGACGGTACAACAAGGTGGCCAATATTATTGGTAACACGATGAAGTACCACCCTCACGGCGACGCATCAATCGGTGACGCGTTGGTGCAACTGGGTCAGAAAGGTTTGTTGATTGACACCCAAGGTAACTGGGGTAATATCCTCACCGGTGATGACGCGGCTGCACCACGTTACATCGAAGCCCGATTGTCAAAGTTCGCCATTGACGTGGTTTTCAATCATAAAACCACAGAATGGCAGTTGTCTTACGATGGTCGTAATAAAGAACCGATTACGTTGCCAATAAAGTTTCCATTGCTCTTGGCTCAGGGAACAGAAGGCATCGGGGTGAGTATTGCCACCAAAATCCTTCCTCACAATTTTAATGA
Organism: Bacteroidales bacterium; assembly: GCA_045616665.1. Classification (GTDB taxonomy): domain Bacteria; phylum Bacteroidota; class Bacteroidia; order Bacteroidales; family WCHB1-69; genus RUG11690. Next base: position 52,159 of record JAZLHE010000085.1, read on the forward strand.
GCTGATTGATGCCTCTGTCGCCATCCTGGAAAATAAGGATTTTGAAATTTATCCCGATTTTCCTACCGGCGGCTCTATTGACGTGAGTCGTTATAACGAAGGGGTTAACGGGAAAATTCTTAATCGGGCCAAAATTTCCATTTTAGACAAAAAAACGTTGGTGATTACCGAAATTCCATACGGAACCAATACCACCGACCTGATTCAATCCATCACACCGCAGATTGAAAAAGGGAAACTGAAAATCAAGAAAATTGACGACAATACGGCTAACCAAGCCGAAATATTGTTGCATCTTTATCCTGGCGTTTCGCCAGACCAAACCATCGACGCCTTGTATGCTTTCACGGATTGCAGTATGTCCTATTCGCCGAATGCCTGCGTGATTTTTAACGGAAAACCTTGTCAGATGTCGGTGAAGGAAATCTTGCGCATCAATACCAACAATACCGTTAATTTGTTGCGTCGTGAGTTGGAAATAGCATTGGAGGAATTGAGTGACCAGTGGCATAAGATTTCGTTGGAAAAGATTTTCTTTGAAAAGGGCTTGTATAAGCAGTTGGAAAAGGATGCCGCTTCCTGGGATGACCAGATAACCAGTATTGAACGGGCTTTTGACAAGTATCGCAAGTTGTTTGCCCGTGAAATTACCAGAGATGACGTTCTTCATCTTTGCGACAAACCTGTGAAGAAGATTTCCAAGTTCGATATCAAGGAGGCGGAAGACAAAATTGCCGATATCGAGGCCAATATCGATGAAGTGAAGAATCACCTGGATCATCTTATCGATTATGCCATTAATTATTTCAAACAGTTGAAGAAAAAATACGGCAAGGGAAGGGAACGTAAAACGGAAATCAGGAATTTTGACAATATTGTGGCGGCAACGGTGGCCGTGGCCAACCAAAAACTGTATGTCGATAGGGCAGAGGGCTTCGTGGGAACGGCACTTAAACGTGACGAAAATGTGGAATATGTTTGCGATTGTTCAGATATCGACGAAGTAATCGTGTTTAGGGACAATGGAACCTTTATGGTTAGCAAAGTGTCTGATAAACAGTTTTTTGGTAAAGACATTATTTTGGTGGAAGTATTTAAGAGAAATGACGATCGTACCATTTACAATATGATTTATTCTGACGGAATGTTTGGTACTGCTATGGTGAAACGTTTTGCGATAGGGGGCGTCACCCGTGATAAGGAATATGTGCTGACGAAAGGCAAAACAGGAAGTAAGGTCCTGTATTTGACTTCCAATCCCAATGGTGAAGCCGAAAAAGTGCGTGTGTTTATCAAGCAGAAGAAAAACCTGAAAAAACCGCAATTTGATTTTGACTTTTCCACCTTGGCTATTAAAGGCAGGGCGTCTATGGGCAATATATTGTCTAGAAATCCTGTGAAAAAAGTGGAACTTTGTCAAAAAGGTGTTTCCACTTTGTCTGCCATAAATATTTATTATGATGAAGTGGTCGGCCGTCTCAATTCTGATGAACGAGGCGTATTGCTCGGTTCGTTTAAGGAAGACGATAAGATCATCACGGTTTATGATGGATATTTTAGATTGATAGGTTTTGACGTCTCCGCTCATTTTGACGATAATCTGCAAATTATAAAAAAGTATAATTCCCATAAAATCCTGTCTGTAGTCTATTTCAATAAGAAGGAAGGACGCTATATGTTAAAGCGCTTTAATCCTGATAATACACCTAAGAAGATTGACTTTGTCCCACAAGAAAAAGACGTTAAAATGCTGGCAGTGAGTATTGACTATCTTCCGCAATTGGAAGTCTCCTTTTCGAAGAAGGACTCCAAGGAACTGGAAAAGGAAGTGGTCGATGTGGCGGATTTTGTAGAGGTGATGAATGTTAAGGCAAAAGGTAAGAAACTTAATTTTGCCAATATTAAGTCTGTGAAGTTTATTGAGCCATTGCCCTACGAAGAACCGGAAGAAGAGGAACCGTCAGAAGACGAATTGGAGGTGGTTGAACCTTTGGAAGATGTCGATATGCAGGTGGCGAAGGATATTTATGAAAATATTGATTCCCAGTTAGATAAGGATGATGATAAGATTTCTGGAGACAAAGGTGAACAGTTGACTTTGGAATTATGAAATTAAACCGTGGCGCGACTTGTTTATGTTTTTTGACAGTAGCGGTAATACTGTTGTGTGCGTGTCATAAGCCGGAATTTAGGGCAACTCCATACGAGTTGGAAGTTCCTTGGTATTTTCCTGCCAAATTGAATATTCCTTCCGATAATCCCATTACTGTTGAAGGGGTCGCATTGGGAAAGAAGTTGTTTTACGATGGTCATTTGTGTGGTTATTTGGGAGAAGATTCTTCGCAGATGATGAGTTGCTCAACCTGCCATAGTCCAAATCACGGTTTTGACATCGGGGTGGATAACCCTCGTTTTCCAGGAGGAAAACCAGTAGGCTTGTCGGGAAGACCTACACACCACGTACCGTTGCCATTGATCAATCTCGTGTTCAACAACAATGGCTATTTATGGAACGGGGCAGCTTCCGATATTGAGTCGATTGTCTTGGCAACCTTTGTTGACCCTACGGAGATGAACAGCTCTTACGACAGGGTAGTGGCGGCCGTGAAATCCAATGACGATTATCCTCCTATGTTTGCGGCTGCATTTGGAACCCCGGAAGTAAACGTGGACCGAATTGCGAAGGCGATAGCTCAATATGTACGGACGCTGGTGTGCTCAAATTCCAAATTTGATAAATATTTGTGTGGACAAGTTCAGTTGACACCGCAGGAATTAAATGGTTATGTCCTTTTTACTACGGAAGAAGGTGCCGATTGCTTTCATTGTCACGGTGGTGATGGAAGTCCGTTATTTACAACCAATCTATTTTACAATAATGCCTTGGAGAATGTGTTTAATGATCCGGCAGATCGGTATGCCGTTACAGGAAACGAGGTGGATCGCGGTGCATACAGGGCACCCACTTTGCGCAATATTGCATTGACTCCTCCGTATATGCGCGACGGACGTTTTCAAACGCTGGATGAAGTGTTGGAATTTTATAATGCTGGACAAATTAATAGTCCGTACGTGAATCCGCTAATGCACCACGTCTCAGATGGTGGAGTTTTACTCACTCCATCTCAAATCGCGGATTTGAAAGCGTTTTTGCTAACTTTGACGGAAGAGTAGTCGCTTGTCGTTCACCGTTCACTGATCTCACTTTACAGTTCACACTTCTCCAGAACAATGGTCACGGGACCGTCGTTGATAAAGTCCACCTGCATATTGGCACCGAAACGACCGGTCTCGACGTGCAGATTGTACATTTCTCTCAGAGTCTGGTTGAGATAGTCGTACAGCGGTTCTGCCATTTCCGGTCGGGCTGCTTCAACATAGCTGGGACGGTTTCCCTTGCGGGCGTCTCCGTAGAGGGTAAATTGTGAAATGCTTAATACGCTTCCTCCAATATCGCTTACGGAAAGGTTCATTTTGCCGTCCTCATCGTCAAAAATACGCATTCCGGCAATTTTTTTTGCCATAAAATCAGCGGTTTCCCGAGTGTCGTTATGGGTAATGCCGACCAAGAGCATAATGCCTCGCCCGATTTTGCCGACCGTCTTCCCATCAATGCGGACTTCGGCTTTGTTACAGCGTTGAACAACGATTTTCATAGTTCTTAGAAGTTTAGGCAAAAATACATAAATTTTCGGAAACGGAATTATCACTTTTAGTCTTGTAAAAGATTTTTTTACTCGAGAATACTTTCCTTTTCCGTTACTTTCTTTAAGACCCAAAGAAAGTAACCAAAGAATGGTTTTCCCACTGCCTAAGCGTTTGCTACAAATCGGGCAGTTGTCGGCTTGATTTTTTGGCTACTTTTCTCTTGATTGAAAAGTAGCCAAAAAATTATTAATAAATTTTGCGTCGTTGCAAGACTAAACGGGGTAATTCAAAAAAAATAAAATAAATGTAACGTTTTGGCCTTTTGTTGCGTCTATATCAATATAAGACTATAATATTTTGACCTATAGGTCTCAAATTATGGCAAAAAGCAGTGCCCGCAGGGGGTGTTAACGTTTTTCACCAGCAAGCAGTTGACGATGTTTCACATACAAAAAAAAGCAACGCAAAAGCGTTGCTTTTAGTTATTTCGCGGAAAGGGCGAGATTCGAACTCGCGGATAGGTTACCCCATCGACAGTTTAGCAAACTGTTGGTTTCAGCCACTCACCCACCTTTCCAAAGTGCTCATCGCTGAACTAAATCGGGTGCAAAGATACAACTTTTTTTCATTCTGACCAACTTTTTTTGCTTTCTTGGCGAAATTTTATTTGTGGTTGATATTCAATATGATATGAATTTGATTAACTTTTTTTAATAGAAGTTGAACCCATATCTTTTCCAAATCAGTATAAAATATCGTACCTTTGCAGAAAAATATTGACAATTATGGAATTTACTGTTGCTCAAATCGCCGATGTCATTGGCGCTACTGTTGAGGGTAACGCCCAAGCTGCCATCAAAACCGTTTGCAAAATCGAAGCGGGTTTCGAAGGCGGCCTGACTTTCTTGGCTAATCCAAAATATACCCACTATATTTATGAAACCAAAGCCACAGCGGCTATCGTCAACAAGGATTTTGTCCCCGAAAAAACTGTTCCCTGTACCTTGCTGCGTGTCGAAAATTCTTATTTCGCTTTCGCCAAACTGCTCGATTTTTATAATCAAATGATGAAAAGCAGCAAAGTGGGCATCTCCAAAATGGCCTGCATCGCCGAATCTGCCAAAATCGGTCAGAATGTCTATGTCGGCGACTTCGTCAGCGTGGGCGAAAACGTGGTCATTGGCGACAATACCAAGATTTATCCTCACGTATGCCTCGGCGATAATGTCAAAATCGGTCACGATACCACGATCAACGCAGGCGTGAAAATCTATGCCGAATGCGTGGTGGGCAACGACTGCATCATCCACGCCGGAACCGTCATCGGTGCCGACGGCTTCGGTTTTGCCGCTCAAAACGGCGAGTTTACGAAAGTGCCCCAAATCGGCAACGTGGTCATTGATGACAATGTCGAAATCGGTGCCAATACCTGTATCGACCGTGCCACAATGGGCTCGACTATCGTTCACAAGAATGCCAAAATCGATAATCTTGTCCAGATTGCCCATAACGTGGAAGTGGGAGAGGGCAGTGCCTTCGCCGCCCAATCCGGCGTGTCCGGCTCAACCAAGATTGGCAAACACTGCATCTTCGCCGGTCAGGTGGGCATTGCGGGACATATCACCATCGGTGACCAAACAATCGTGGCTGCCCAGTCTGGCGTGACAAACTCTTTGGAAGGCGGACAACCTTATCTCGGTAGCCCTGCCATTCCTATCGGTCAGGAACGTCGCCTGATTATTTACAGAAAAAAATTACCAGAGTTGTTCAAACAAGTGGATGAATTAACCAAAAAATAGATTTTTACCCTGTTTTGGCTTGATTCAACACTTATTTATGATAAAAAATGACAATAATGAAACAACATACCATAGAAAACTCCGTCTGTCTTTCCGGAAAAGGTTTGCATACGGGAAAACAAGTAACCCTGACTTTCAATCCTGCTCCAGAAAACAACGGCGTGGTTTTCAGACGTATAGATCTGCCCGGACAACCTTGTGTCAAGGCCGTGGCTGACAGAGTTTTCGACACCTCTCGTGGAACGTCTATCAAGGATGGTGACGCCGAAGTGCGTACCATTGAGCATTTGATGGCTGCGTTGGCGGGCTTGCAAATCGACAATGTGCTAGTGGATATTGATGCGGAAGAAACGCCGATTTTGGACGGCAGCGCGCGCTTTTATGTCGAAGCCCTCCAGAAATCCGGTATTGTGGAACAAAATGCCGAAAGAGAGTTCTTCGTGTTGAAAGAGCCGGTCGTTTTCTCTCTTCCTGATAAGCAAATTGAATTGCGCATAGAACCTTTCGACGGCTTTGAAGTTAAGGTGGACGTGGATTACGGGACTGCCGTATTGGCAAGTCAAACCGCTGAATTAAAGGATATTAAAGATTTCTATCCTGATTTTTATAATTGCAGAACCTTCGTTTTTCTACACGAATTGCAGTTCCTTATCGCCAATAACCTGGTGAAGGGTGGCGATGTGGATAACGCCATCGTCTTCGTGGCACAAATGCCAGAACAAAAAGTGCTGGATCAGTTGAGTGCCTTTTTCAATCGTAAGAACCTGAAAGTCACTGAAAACGGCGTGCTGGACAATATCGAATTGCATCATTCCAACGAGCCGGCAAGACATAAGCTGCTGGATTTGGTTGGCGATTTGTATTTGCTTGGAAAACCGTTGAAAGCTTGCGTGATTGCCAGTCATCCGGGACATTTTGCCAATACTGAGTTGGCTAAAAAGCTTCTTTTGATTAATAGATAAATTATTGATAATTAGGATATTTGCAAATAATGAAGGTTACAAAAGTCGTCTTAACGGGAGGTCCGTGCGCAGGAAAGTCTTCCATCTTAAAAAGTGTGAAAACTCGATTTGTGGAACAAGGTTATGCCGTTTACGCCTTGCCTGAAGCAGCTACTTTGTTTAGCGAGGCCGGTGTCGATTTCTTGACCAAAGATGCTCACTTGTCGTATGTTACAGAACTGTCAAAGTTGAAATACCAGCTGGCGATAGAGAATGGTATGAATGAAATCGCCCAAAATTGCGGCAAACCCGCCATCCTCGTTTGCGACCGTGGTACAATGGATACTTCCGCCTATATTTCGCAAGAGGTTTGGCAGTCCATTAAAAAAGAGTTAAACGTTTCAGACGAGGTGCTGCGTGACCAACGTTACGATGCCGTTATCCATCTCTGTACCGCTGCCAAGGGAGCCGAGGAATTCTATTCCTTGCGCAACAACGCCTGCCGTTCCGAATCCATTGTGTTTGCCCGTGTCATCGACGACAACCTGATTAGGGCCTGGCAAAATCATCCCCGCTATTTTATGGTCAATGCGGAAGTCTATTTTGAAAACAAAGTGCAAAAGGTGATGGATATTATCGACCAACTTTGTGAAGAAAATTATGGTAAATAATTATCTATATTAATTAAATCAACATTATTATGAAAAAATTATTGTTAGTTTGCCTATTGGCAACATTAAGTGTATTTTCGTATGCACTTGGCGTAAAAGTCGAATCTGGAAGTACTGCCTGCTTGAAGGAAAAAGCTAATTTTGTGTTTGAAATCGATGTCACCAATGCAAAATGGTTAGGCAATGAGGATTTCAAGACCTGGTGTGGTTCTGATTTTGAAGAACGTATGTCTTTGATGCATAATGCTTTTGTGTCTTCTTTTAATAAAAATTCAAAAGCAGCTAAGATGGTGGATGATTCAGCCGAAGCAAAATATAAAATTGTAATGAATTTCTCAAATTTTACCAGGGTTCTCTCCGGATTTCCAGGCCAAATGCGTGTAATTGGTGATGCCCGTATTTACATTGTGGAAATTGCAACGGGAAAGACTGTTTGCACTATTGCTGCCGACAAGGTTAACGGTGGTGACGATTATGTGGATAATGACCGTTTTGTGTCGTTGGTGGAAAATATCGCCAAGAAAATTGCGAAATTGAAATAAAAGTATCATTTTCATTAGAATTCAATTGAAAACAAAAAAGGCTGCCCAATCGAGCAGCCTTTTCGTTTATAGGAAAAAATGATTATTGTTCATTCTTTTCCAAGTCTTCTTTCAAAGATTGAAGAATATTCAAGTCGCCTAAAGTAGTCTTTTCAGCATTGCTTTCGTTTACTTTGTCGATGTCTTTTTGTTTCTTCTTTTCTTCTGCTTTCACTCTCTTTTCTTCATCATCCTTGGTTTCTTGCCATACTTTGGTATGAGACAAGGTGATTTTCTTGGCTTCTTTAGAGAATTCAATTACTCTGAAAGGAAGAACTTCGTCAACCTTTGCGGTAGATTTGTCTTCTTTCATCAAGCCGCGGTTGAAAGCGAAACCTTCGATACCGTAAGGAAGAGCAACAACAGCACCCTTGTCGTTGACACTGGTGATGGTACCTTCGTGGATAGAACCAACGGTGAATACGGTTTCGAAAACATCCCAAGGATTTTCTTCGAGCTGCTTGTGACCTAAGCTGAGACGACGATTTTCGGTGTCCACTTCCAAAACAACCACTTCGATAGGTTCACCAATCTTAGTGAATTCTGCCGGGTGTTTGATTTTCTTTGACCAAGAAAGATCTGAAATGTGAATCAAGCCGTCAACGCCTTCTTCCAATTCAACAAAAATACCGAAGTTCGTGAAGTTGCGAACGATGGCATTGTGTTTTGAACCAACAGGATATTTGTCGAGGATGTTTGCCCAAGGATCTGGAATCAACTGTTTGATACCGAGAGACATCTTCTTTTCTTCGCGGTCGAGAGTCAAAACAACGGCTTCCACTTCGTCACCCACTTTCAAGAAGTCGTGAGCGGTGCGGAGGTGTTGTGACCAGGACATTTCTGATACGTGAATCAAACCTTCAACGCCTGGCATGATTTCAACGAATGCGCCGTAATCAGCGATAACGACAACTTTACCTTTAACCTTGTCGCCAACCTTGAGTTCTGGATCGAGAGCTGACCAAGGATGTGGAGTCAACTGTTTCAAACCAAGGGCGATACGTTTCTTGTTGTCGTCGAAATCCAAGATAACGACGTTGATTTTCTGATCCAACTGAACGATTTCTTCCGGATGAATAATTCTTCCCCAAGAAAGATCGGTAATGTGAATCAAACCATCTACGCCGCCAAGGTCGATGAATACGCCGTAAGAAGTGATGTTCTTAACGGTACCTTCAAGAATCTGACCTTTTTCAAGGCTTGACATAATTTCTGCCTTTTGAGCTTCCAATTCGTCTTCGATAAGGGCTTTGTGTGAAACAACCACGTTTTTGTATTCGTGATTGATTTTAACCACCTTGAAGTCCATAGTCTTATCGACGAATACATCGTAATCGCGGATAGGCTTAACATCGATTTGTGAACCCGGCAAGAAGGCTTCGATGCCGAATACGTCAACGATCAAGCCGCCTTTGGTTCTGCTCTTAACGAAACCGGTAATGACTTCTTGTGAATCGTAAGCTTCGTTAACACGTTGCCAAGATTTGAGAATACGGGCTTTCTTGTGAGAAAGTTGAAGCTGGCCGTTGGCGTCTTCCTGACTTTCAACGTAAACTTCGATTTCGTCACCAATCTTCAAATTAGGATTGTAACGAAGTTCTGATGCGGCGATAACACCGTCAGACTTGAAACCGATGTTAACTACGATTTCACGGCTGTTGATGGAAACGACAGTACCCATAATCACAGCTTGTTCGTCAATTGACTTGAAAGATTTGGTGTAAAGATCTTCCAATTTGGCTTGTTCAGCAGCATTGTATTTGTGACCTTTTTTGTCAACACTTTCCCAATCAAAATTTTCAACATTGCCATATTCATTAACGATGTTGGCCATTTTACGAGGTTGAGCTTCAACTTCTGGAAGTTCGCTTGCTACTGGTTCCTGGTTTTCTAATAATTCTTCTGACATTTTTTTGTTTTACGACCTGAATGTTGCAGGTCTTTTTTTTAATGGTTTTACGATTGAGGTTAACTGTCTGATAATCAATTTGAAGAGCCTCTTTCAAATCGAACTGCAAAAATACGATTTTTTTTTGAATAAATAAATGATATAAATATATTAAATGCCGATTTTTTCAAAAAAATTGACAATTAGCGTTGGAAAAGCATATTTCGGTCGATCTTTGATATGGATGACTTCGTATTTGTTTTTGTCTTTGGGAAAGTTTTTTTCTTTGTCGATTTGATAAAAAAATGCTCTAATGCTTTGATGCGTCAGTTGATGTTTTGTTTTGTACAATATTTTGTAATTCAATGTTTTATCATTGTCTGTTTCAATAAGTGGAAGTTGGTAAAGTCCTTTCCAGATGTCGTTTTCCTTTCGTTGTTCGATGAAAAATTTTTGATTTTCAGTATAAAAGAAAAAGTGAAAATGACGTTTTTTGATGTTGACGTTTTTGATGTTCACGGGAAGAAAATCAACTTTTTGTTCTTTGAATGCGTAACATTCGTTGCAAAGTGGGCATTTCTCGCAGTCGGGATTTTTGGGAACGCACTGTAGGGCGCCGAAATCCATCATCGCCTGATTGAAATCGGCGGGATTTTCGTTTTTCAGAAGTTGTCGGCACAGGTCGGTGATTTTCTTTTTTGTGGCGGCAATTTGGATGTTGTCTTGAATGCCGAATACGCGGCTGATGATGCGCGACACGTTGCCGTCAACGGCGGGGTAGGGAAGCCCGTAGGCGAAAGCGCTGATGGCGGCGGCGGTATAGTCGCCAATGCCTTTGAGTGCACGGATTTCTTCGTATGTGTTGGGAAATTGGCCGTGATGTCGAGTCATAATGCTTTGTGCGGCGGCGTGCATATTGCGGGCGCGCGAGTAGTAACCCAAGCCCTGCCAAACCCGCAAAACCGCTTCCACGTCTGCTTCGGCCAAGGCTTGCACCGTGGAAAAGGCTTCGATGAAGCGCAGGTAGTAGTCCCAGCCCTGCTGAATGCGGGTTTGCTGCAGAATGATTTCCGACACCCAGATCCTATAAACATCGCGTTCACCCCGCCAAGGAAGTGAACGCTTGTTTTCTTCATACCAATGAAGTAGTATTGTCGTAAATTGCATAAGCAATTAGTTGTTGTCAATAATTTGGAATAATTTGTCCAATTTCGGGGTGAGGATGATTTCGGTACGACGGTTTTTGGCGCGGGCCGCGGCACTGTCGTTGTCTTCGATGGGGGAGTATTCGCTTCTGCCTGATGCTGACAAACGGGAAGGAGCAATCGTGCTGTTTTTCAACAGTGCCTTGACCACTGCCGTGGCTCTCATCACGCTCAAATCCCAATTGTCCTTGATTTGACCATTGCCTTTGTACGGAACATTGTCGGTATGACCTTCAATCAACACGGAAATTTCGTTTTCGTTTTCCAAAACTTCCGCCAATTTTGAAATGGCCTGCTGTCCTTCCGCATTGATGGTCCAGCTGCCGGAAGCAAACAGCAATTTGTCGTCCATAGAAACATAAACCTTGCCGTTTTTCTCCGAAACATTCAAGCCACTGCCTTCGAATCCTTTCAAAGCTTCGCTAACCGTAGATTTCAATTTCTTGACTTCGGCGTCTTTCTGATCCAGAATTTTTTGAAGTTCGTTCAAACGGGCTTCTTTGTCGCTCAATTCAATAGCGGCGAGGTTGAGTTCGTCTCTTTGGGTATTGATTTCAGCTTCCCTTTCATTCAACTGGGTCTTGATTTTTTCAATGTCGCTCAACAATTTGTTGACCTGCGTGTTGCTGCTCATATTGAGTTCGGCAAATTGCTTGAGCAATTCGTCATAATCACGTATGGCCTTGGCCAAATCCTTTTCCGATTGAGCCAGACGCTTGCTGAGGGTCAACGTGTCGTTGGTCAGTTCCTTCACCTTGACCTTTAATTGCTCAACCTGCTGTTCCAATTGCTTGTTGGCATTCACCGTGTTGATGTTGTCCTGGTTGAGAACAGCGAGATTGTCGGAACAGGTTTTGTAACTTTCTTCCAATTCGGCGTACTTTTGTTTGGAAACACAGCCCGCACATAAAATTCCGGCTGCTAATAATCCTGAAATCAGTAATTTAACTTTCATTTTTTGTCGTTTTATATATTCCCTTATCTTATTTTCGATTAATTTTAATGCAGATAATTAATCTGCTGCAAAAATAATGACATATAGAATATGATAATGTGCGGACATAAAAAGTAATCAACAATGAAAGTTTAATTAAAGAAGAATGTGGGTTTAGAAATTTTGGGGCAAATTCTGAATCAATGTGTTAACAGTGAAACGGCCTTTTCGAGATATTGCCGGTCTGTTTCGTCAAAGGTGTCCAATTCCTTGCTGTCGATATCCAATACAGCTATGATTTGCTGGATTTCTACCACCCCGCACTTCCACTCCTGGCAATGAGGGGAACTGACACCGTTTCCCTCATTTTCACCCACTGCCACAATAGCCTCCTTCCATAATTTCCCTCCTTTTAAGGAATTGATGCATATAGGGGAAAAAGGAAAATTTTCTTGATTGTTTTCAATGTTGCATTGGTGATAACTAAATGCAGAAAGAATATTTTCTGTAAAAAAAAAACATTAATTTTGCAAAATAAAATAAGAAAGAAAAGAGAAAAAGAGGCGAAGAAAAAAGTTTTAAGTATTTGATATTATGGCAAATTCTTTGAAAAAACTGGCAGGTCAGACTGCTATTTACGGACTGAGTAGTATTATCGGGCGTTTCCTCAATTATTTGTTGGTTCCTTTGTACACCTATAAAATAACGGCTGCGTCGGGCGGATATGGCGTGGTGACCAATATTTACGCCTATACGGCATTTTTGCTGGTCTTGCTGACCTTCGGAATGGAAACGACATTTTTCTATTTTGCCAATCGCGAGGATACGGATTCCAACAAGGTCTTTTCCACCGCGGCGAGTGCGGTGGGGGCGGTGGCCATCCTGTTTTGGGGTTGTTGTACAATGTTTAATGTCCCGATTGCTACGGCGTTGGGTTATGCCGAACATCCCGAATACATCAAGATTATGGCCACGGTGGTGGCCTTGGATGCTTTTCAGGCCATACTTTTTGCCCTGCTTCGATTTAAAGACAAGGCAATCAAGTTCGTGACACTGAAATTGGCATTCATCTTCTGCAATATCGGTCTCAACCTTTTTGTCTTTTTGTTGGCTCCCTCGCTCTCTGTTCACTTCCCGACATTAATGTCTTGGTACAATCCTGATTATCAGGTCGGATATATTTTTATTGTGAACTTGATTTGTACGGCGGGCGTTACCGTTGGCTTCATCCCCGAATTACGACTGATGAAGTTTCACGTGGATGGGAAACTGCTCAAACAAATGTTGCGATATACCTGGCCCTTGTTGCTGTTTGGCATTATCGGCATCTTGAATCAGGTGGCCGATAAGATTTGCTATCGCTTTATCGTCCCCGGACAAGAAGGCGAGGTGCAGTTGGGTATTTATGGTGCTTGTGTTAAGATTGCGATGATCATTGCCATTTTCACGCAGGCATTTCGCTATGCTTACGAGCCTTTCGTGTTTGGTGGACAACGGGATAAGAACAGTCCCGAAATGCAGGCCAAGGTGATGAAATATTTCGTGATGACGACTTTGCTGGCTTTTTTGCTGGTCGTGATGTATATTGACATTCTCAAATATATTATTTCTGAGAGTTATTGGGAGGGTTTGAAGGTCGTTCCCATTGTGATGATGGCGGAAATCTTTATGGGTATCTATTTCAATCTTTCTTTCTGGTATAAATTGAATAAACAAACCTGGTGGGGCGCAATCTTTTCTGCCATCGGCTGTGCGGCTTTGTTAACCATCAATTTCATCTTCGTTCCCCGTTATGGTTATATGGCTTGTGCTTGGGGCGGTTTTGCCGGTTATGGCATCTGTATGCTGCTTTCTTATATCGTGGGACAAATCAAGGCACCGGTTCCGTATAAGCTCAAACCGATTTTTGGCTATTTCGCACTGGCCGTGGCTTTATATTTTGTCAGCGTTTTCGTGTGCCCATCCCATATTGTTTGGCGTCTTGTTTTGAATACGGGATTGCTATTGGTATATGTCGCCGCGATATTGTTTTTCGAAAGAGAATTGGTTCAGCAGGTGGCAAGTGGTCTGAAACGAAAATTCCTCAAGAAATAAAATCGTTATTCGTTATTTTTTTATTGTTCTTGTTCTATTATTGTTTGATAGAGTCTGAATAATTCAGTAACAATTTGAGATTCATCGTTAGATGATAGAGTTGTTGCATTGAAACCGTATGCGGCCATCACGGCACGGTCATTTTCATTATGGGCTTTGCGCAGCTCGGGTGGCATAGTTACTTCGTCGTACAAGTCGGCCAACGAACTGTCGGGATATTTTGCGCGTACATCCAGTATGGCCTGTGCCGTCTGCTCGATTTTAGCTTTCTGCTCTTCGGTTGGTGTTGGCCACGGGAAGTTGTTATAGACGATGTCCTTCGAATAGCGATAACGCATTTCCAGCCTTCCGCAAACCACGCGCATCCACGCCATGTGGACGTTGGAGGTCAAAATGCCGAAATGGTAGAGCGTGGCGTTGGGTGCTAATCTAATAGCATTACTGCAAAAAATGTCAGGTGTTAAAAATCCAATTGGAGTATATCTTCTTCTTTCTGATGAAGTTTCAGGAATAACGATATAATTTCCTTGGGGCATATTTTCAACGTGAAAGCGAGTGGGCTTGTCCGCCAATTTTCGAGTTCCTTCGCTTTTGCTTGACAGACGGAAAGTTCTGACGGCTTGGACACGCTTCAAGCATTCTGGCATTGACCGTATTTCGGCTGGCGTACAATCTCCCAGCCAAAGACAATACCTATGCCATCCGTTAATGAATTCATCTGCCCCTATCCATTTTCTAAAATAAGATTCCGATTTCGGTTCCTTCTTAATAAAATCAAGCATTTCTTCTTCGGTGAACAAATAATTGCCGTCATCGATGGGCTTATTCCCGATTCCTATTTCCGGCACGTCGCACAACGGCTTTTTTCTGCTTTCAATCCAAGTCGCAGGCGCATCAATCAAGTAGGGATTGAGATTCCTTGCCAGAATTGGTTCTGAAGATTCTGCATATAGTGTTTTCGTTATGCATCCGCAAGTTGAGAATCCAATGATTACACAATGTACGTGGGCCTTCAAATTTGACTCGCTGTCCCAACGAAAAGTGCGGTAGGCAAAATCTATCTGTACGCCGAAATCCTCAAACAGGGGTTTCCAAAGATTGGCGACCTGCTCGCCCTGGGTAATGCTGTTGGTTGAGACCAAAGCCGAATGGGTGTTGTTCCCACACATCAATTTGGCAGCTTTGAAATACCAAGCAGACACATAATCCATATTCCCAATATTTTTCCACTTCTTACCAAAAACATCAATCAGGTCTTGTTTTTGTTTTTCATTCATCAGTCTTGCCCCCACGAAAGGCGGGTTTCCCATAATGTAATCAAAATCCACATGATATGTTTCAATTTCTTTGCGTTTGGGGTATAGGTTGATTTTAT
The DNA here is from genome assembly GCA_045616665.1 of Bacteroidales bacterium. GTDB lineage: Bacteria > Bacteroidota > Bacteroidia > Bacteroidales > WCHB1-69 > RUG11690. The sequence continues at coordinate 67,295 of JAZLHE010000085.1, forward strand.
CGCTGTACAAGTCAATGCTGTTGTATTGCAAAGCCGATTCTCCCACAACTGATACAGGGGCTTCATGTAAAGGATAGACATTGGTTTGGTTCGCAATGATAGTCTGGCGCTCCTCCGTCACCTCCCACTCAGTCCACGACAAGCGCAACGCATTGCCCTCCTTGATGTTGTGATAGCTTTTCAGCGGTAGCATATCCAGGTCGAAATCGACGATGGAGGAGGTTTCCTTCAGCATCTGGCTTTCCGCAATCCACAAGGCCGTGGTGGCGGTGGCAACGGCGAAGTCGTTGATTTCGATGCCGTAAAACTGATGAATGGACACCTTGACAGGATTGGTTTCCTCAAGTCCCATTTTCACCTGGCCCTTGGTTTGAATAAGAATGGCTTCGTTTTCCAGACGGCGCAGCGACAGGTAGGTTTCGGTCAGGAAGTTACCGCTGCCACAGGCGGGGTCCAGAAACTTCAACTTGGAAAGTTTCTCTTGAAATTCCGCGGCACGCTTGGCACGCACTTTTTCCACTTTCTCGGCTTTGATGTCGTCCAATTCCTTTCGCAAGTCGTTGAAGAACAAGGGGTCGATTACCTTGTGAATGTTTTCTATGGAGGTGTAGTGCATTCCTCCCGACCGGCGTGTCTCGGGATTCAGCGTAGATTCAAACACCGCCCCGAAGATGGTCGGACTGATTTCGCTCCAGTCAAAATTGTCCGATGCCTTTTCCAGAATCAATGCACGTAGTTCGTCGTCGAAATTGGGGATTTCTATGTTTCGGTCAGTGAATAGTCCTCCGTTTACGTAAGGGAAAGCCGCTAATTCTACGTCGAGATAGGGGTCTCGTTCTTCAATTTTTGTGTCAAGAACTTTAAATAAATCTATTAACGCACGACGGAAATTTCGGTTGTCAAAACCTGACATATAGTCGTGGAACATATTGCGTTTCCCAAATACGCCTGCATCTTCGGCATACAGGCAGAAGACCAAACGGACGCAAAGCATATTCAAACT
>JAZLHE010000086.1:0-28665 GCA_045616665.1 Bacteroidales bacterium
GGGCTTAAGTTACTTTGGTTCAAGGTATTACAGCTCCGATTTAAGCATTTGGCTAAGTGTTGACCCGCAGGCAGCGAAATACCCTGGTTTATCACCATTTACGTATTGTGCGAACAACCCGGTGAAGCTGGTGGACCCGAATGGGGAATTTCCAATAAAAATCCATAAAGCAATTGTTTCAGTGGCTTTTGGAAGCCAATCCTGTGGATATAAATTCAAACAGATTCAGTATGGAAATAGTGTTAGAGCCGATATCATACATGCATCACGTTCGGCCACGCACATGGACAACATGAAAGGTACAAGAACCATAACTGATGCTTATAAAAAAGCAATGTCAGAATTTAAAAGTAATATAAAAGCAGAAAATTATTCAGATGCTGGTGAAAATTTGCATACAATTGCAGACTTCTACTCACACTCCAACTTTGTGGAGTTATATCAAGGTTATGTTGAAAAGAATGGCCTTTCAACTGACGTTAATGATATTAAACCATATTCTGAAATGATGAATGATGAAAGTTTTATGAACTATGTTGAAGAAAATGGAGGATTGAGAACAGGAGAGTATAGTCTTTCTAAACATTATTCAAAAGACCCCCAATCGCACTATATGAACAATCTTGACTCGCCCAATAGTGAAAATGGAGGTAAACGATACGGAAAATCTAATAGGCATAGTGCCGCAAGAAGTGTAGCACAAAAAGAAATAAGCAGGTTAGCAAAACAGTTTAAAGAATGCGATTAACTTATCTAAAGCGTTAAATGTTTCGTTTTTTATTGCTATGATAAAGAAAATATTTGCCTATATTGCATGGATAACATTCTCAATTGTTATCTTTACAGGGTGTTGTGCAATATGTACGTCTATTGAAAATGATGAAGGAAAATGGATAGACCTTGATGTCTCGAATGATAATATTGAGTTCCAAACTGGTTTAGGATGGTCTTTTGTGGGAGGTCATGCATTTCTTGAATTTTATGAGAACTTTTTATACGGTTTTGGGTTTCTTGTCAGAGACAGTTCCTATTATGAGACAATGGGAAATCCAGATATTATTATTAATAATTTATCCTTCACTACTACGAAAGGAGATACTATCCCTTACGACTTATATTATTATAATTGCAATAATTTAAGCAGTAGAAATGGGAAATGTGGCGTAGATATTATTAACCAGTCAAGTCAAGTTTTTCCTCTTAAAATTACACGAGATATGAAAGAGAGCGAAAGTGTAGTACATCGTTATAAGATTTTTGCTTTGAGCCAAATATCGACTAATAAATTAAAAAAAATATATGTAAACTATGACATAGAAGTATATGGGAAACACTATGTGGTACACAGCTTATACAAAGATAAGGTGAAATTTGATTGCAGACCAAAAATTTGGTAAAAATTTTCGTATTTTCGGTACTTTTCGACCTTGTATTTGAAGAAGAAATGTTTTATTCCCATTAAACCCATTGCCCCCAACTTCAGTCATTAATAAAAAATAGTGTTTAAATTTTTGGCGGTTGGCGTAGTTTCAAAAACTTTTCCGTACCTTTGCATCCTCAATCAAACACCGAACACAAAAATGCCAACACAAAACCACACATATCGCCACACAGCCCTGGCAACACCCCTTGCAGCCCTCTATTCCCTGCACCCTAAGCCCTATACCCTAAAAAGTTTCACCATGTCATACGAATACGACAGCTGGAACCGCATACAATATATGATTTATCCCGATGGGGAAAAGGTAAGCTATGGATACGACCGTGGCGGCATGCTCAACAGCATTACGGGAGACCAAAACGGCTTGTCGTACAAGTACCTTGACAGCATCCTATACAATGAGTTTGAACAGAAGGATGTAGTTTATTACGGAAACGGGACAAAAGCATTCTATAAGTACGATATTCTGCGAAGACTTGTATGGTTGTATTCTCAAACATCTGCGGGAGAGCCGATGCAGAGCATTGACTATTCCTACGATGCCGTGAGCAACATCGTCTCTATCGACAACACCGCAGGAATGCTTTCCAACGGCTTGGGAGGAAAATACCAAAACATATACACGTATGATGACTTATACAGACTTGAACAGGCCAAAGGCAATTGGTTCGGAAACAATCCCGTAGGTTACAATCTGGAAATGCGATATATGCCAAACGGGCGCATTGTGGAAAAATATCTCGATGCGGACACCTACAGGCAAACACCCTTTTCCAGTAACCAGTTCCCTGTCCATTATCATAATGACTACCATTACACCAATAACGGCCAGCCCAACACCCTTACCCACATAGCTAATGGCACAATTCAAGATTTCAATTGGGACGTGAAAGGCAACCTCGTCTTTCATCACCGAGACGAAGAACCCTGTAACCGTTCTTTCTGTTGGGATGATCAGAATCGGCTGCAGGGAGTTAAGGATGACAAGTTTCTGTCCTATTATCTTTACGATGCCAATGGCGACAGGGTATATAAGCTGACTGGGAAGTTGGCTACCCAGAACATAAACGGGAACTGGCAATACTACCACTATATGGATAAACCGACCCTTTATGCTTCCCCATACATGGTAACCAACAAGACAGGCTATACCAAGCACTATTATGCCGAGAACGAGCGCATTGTAAGCGAAATTGGCGGCGGAGGATTGTATAACATCAACCGAAATGACAATCCTGAAATGTTTGCCACACATTGCCAACGTTCAAAATGGCATTTCAATCAGGTAATTGAGTGTCTTGAAACGCAAGTAGAGGTGTCAGAATTCCCTCTAAAATTCCTTTACGATTGGAAGAATAAAATTAATGAAGAAAAAGATTGTTATTGGTATCACCCCGACCATCTTGGGAGCAGCAGCTGGATAACGTACAGTGACGGCTCTGCCGTAGAGCACTTGTATTATATGCCATGGGGTGAGGACTTCGTTGACCAGCGGAATACTGGTTGGAATGCCCGTTTCACCTTCTCGGCGAAAGAACGCGACACCGAGACTGGTTTAAGTTATTATGGTTCACGCTATTACAGCTCCGATTTGAGCATCTGGCTAAGTGTTGATCCGCAGGCAGCGAAATACCCTGGTTTATCGCCATTTACGTATTGCGCGGATAATCCAGTGAAGCTGGTGGATCCGAATGGGGAAGATTACGAGGTTGTAGTGGATGAAGCTAATAAAACCATGACCATTAAGGCTGTTTATTATACTGCAAATGAAAATAAGGGCAAAATACAAGAAGGATTAGATAATTGGAACAGCCTATCTGGAAAGTATTCGTATGTAACAGGTAATGGGAAAGACAGACAATCTTACACGATAAATTTTGAATTGACTCTTGCAGAAGGTGATTTTAAAACAGATGATGCAGCAAGAAGTGCAGCAAATATCGGAGAAAACAATTCTAACAATTTTGTGCTGTTTGCTACTACTGGGGGAGAGAAAGGTGCTACTTATTATGGAAAAACTATCCAAATAGATCCCTTGAAGGAAAATCCACGAACAATAAGTCACGAAATTGGCCATACACTAGGCATGTACGATGCGCTATTCGATAGTAATTTAATGTATTCAGGAGGAGAAAGTAACAATGTTGAAAATTCAAATATCCGTCAATGCATAAAGGGGTATCATGAGTTGAATACTACATGGGGGGAATCTTCAACACATATAGGGAAATGTACAAATAAAGTTTTTCAAAAGTATCATGGAAAAATTATGGAAAATCAGTAAAATCGTACTCCTGATATTTGTTTGTTTTTCTCTGCAATTAGAATTACACTCACAAGAAAAATCAGAAAATCATATATATTTTAAATTGCCATATCAGAAAACCGCATTTCAAGTGTGTGGAATTTTCCATGCAGACAGCATACTTGTGTACAAAAAAACGATAAAAAAAAGTAATTTTTATTATTTGAATTTTCAGAGATTTCAGTGTGAACAATTCTATATTGTCAGTCTAAAAGATTCTGATAGAATAGAATTTCTTGTACGCAAATCTATATCAACAAGAACTCCCTCAACCAATGTCATTCGTCTCGTATTTGAAGAATCCGCTATGGAATATCTGATAATGCATAAAGAACTAATGCCAAAGTTGGAAATCACAGACACTATTTTAAGAAATTTGTTACATGACAATAGATTGTATTATGGAAACAATTTAGAAACGATTTACCACTATCTGTACAATTCATTAATAGACAATTCTTTTGCTGATTTTGAGAATGAAGTTGCGTATAATTTAGTATTTGTCAATAAATTTTTGCTCTTACAAATGACAGAATTTGAACTTAACTGCATGCTTGGCCCTTGCACGTGTACTTATAAAGAGTCTTGTGTCGAAATTCCCTACCGTCCTTTTTATGAAAGAAAGTTAACACTCGTGGCGATACCCATCTCAAATATTGTTTATCAGAAATATAAAGATTCTATTCGAAATTATCTTATAGACAACCCTTTATGTAGATAGCTAATGAAAAAATAAATTGAACAAAGAATAAAAATAACATTAATTCTGATTTTTTCCTCACAAACAACAATCTACCTGTTATGCCAACACAAAAACCCACATTTTCTCCACCCAAACAAGCCAGTTCACAGCTCACAGCTTACTGGTCACAGCCCTCTTTCACTTTTTTATGTCGCCCCTTCGGGGCTCAATAATGGTGTGAGGGGGCGTTCACATTCCAAGGGCTGCGGCATTCGCTGCGCTCACACCTCGCCCTTGGCAGCCATTTGTCGCTCTTTCAGAGCTGTTGGGATGGAACTCCTGACGACATTGGCAATGGAGACAATGTGGATGCGCATAGCAAGGTCTTGCGAAGTGGAAGTGTTCCGTCATTAATACATCAACATTCACGACAGCGTGCTACCGTACCTTGATACCGCATTTGCGAACGAATTGCGTAAAAGAAAACGAGGCGGGTGGCGGCGAGAGACTTAGCGGCAAAGAAAAAGAACGGAATCAGCAATAATAAACCACAAATCCGATAAAGCCGCAGAGGAGGATGAGCAGTATGGGATTAGCTTTGCGACGGAAGGTCGCCCAAAAAACGGAAGCGAAAATGGCAATGCTGAGAAAGAATTGGACCGGATTTTGCGAATACGAGCCAAAGTTGTCACTTGAAGTCAACAGCAACGCGGCGGCGGCAATCAATCCAATGACCGTAATGCGAAGAGCGGCAAACACATTGTTGACATCTTTGTTGTCTTTATGCTTAATGAGAAATTTAGTGAGGATTAGCATAAAAACGAAAGGCAACAAAATGACTGCAAAAGAAGCCAGTATGGCTCCCAATATGCCGAGCCACGTATCATAGCCGGCATTGACCACCGCAGTATAACCCGCATAAGTGGCCACATTGATGCCAATGGGACCCGGCGTCATCTGGCTTACAGCTACAATATCGGTGAACTCTTGGGCAGTCATCCAGGCGTTTTTTTCCACCACCTCGTTTTGAATCAGGGCAATCATCGCATAGCCGCCTCCAAAATTGAAAATGCCGATTTCGCAAAAAGTATAAAAGAGTTTCCAAAATATCATAAGGTCCTCTCCTTTCTTTTTAATAATCTGCCATAAATGAATCCACCGGTTCCGGCAGCAAGGATAATCAGGATTGGAGAAATGTCGAAGAGCCAGATGAGAGCGGCGGCAAGGATTGGAATCCAGCAATTTTTCCACGAAATACCTGCGTTTTTGGCCATCGTGAAGACGGGTGCGGCGATGAGTGCCACCACGCAAGGCCTGATTCCTTTGAAAATGCTTTCCACGATGGCATTGTCACGAAAATGATGAAAAAACAGGGCAAGGGCCAAAATGAAAAGAATGGGCATAATGATATTGCCGATAACGGCAAAAATCGCCCCCCGGATTTTGTGCAAGCGGAATCCGACGTTGGTGGCCATATTGGCGGCAAAAATTCCAGGCATCGCTTGCGAAATAGAAAGAATGTCCAGAAATTCTTCTTTGCTGAGCCATTTTTTGGAATCGACAATTTCCTTTTCCATCAATGGAATCATCGCAAAACCCCCACCTAAAGTAAAAGAACCAATTTTCAGAAACACCCAAAAAAGTTCAAACAAACCTGCCATCAGACCTTTATTTTTCTTTGAAAAATTCACATAATCAATGGTGCAAAAATAAAAAAAATCATCAAAAATAGGCGCATAAAAGAATTTTTATGTAACTTTGCAATCAGTTTTTGAAAAACATTAATGTTATAATCATTTATAAAAACACACATTTATGAATAATGCATCTTACATTTTCAGAGAGCCTAAAAACGAACCCGTTTTCGCATACGCTCCCGGTTCACCCGAACGCAAACTTTTAAGAGAAGAATTAGACAGACAATTCAATCAAGTGATTGAAATTCCTTTGATTATCGGAGGCAAGGAAGTCAAAACCGGCAATATGGGCACTGTGGTGATGCCTACCAACCATAAGCACGTGTTGGCAAAATACCACAAAGTAGGTAAAAAAGAAGTTCAGATGGCCATTGACGCCGCTTTGGCAGCCAAAAAGCAATGGGAAGACACTCCTTGGATTGAAAGAGCTTCTATTATGATGCGCGTGGGCGAATTGCTGGCAAAGAAATACAGATATGTCATCAATGCCGCCACTATGCTGGGACAAGGCAAAAACCCAATGCAGGCCGAAATCGACAGTGCTTGCGAAACTATCGACTTTTTGCGTTTCAATACTTATTTTGCCTCAAAGATTTATACACAACAGCCTATTTCTGACAACACCACTTTGAATCGCAACGAATTTAGAGCGATGGAAGGCTTTGTATATGCCATCACTCCGTTCAACTTCACTTCCATTGCTTTGAATTTGAACATTTCTCCCGTATTGATGGGTAATGTAACCATTTGGAAACCAGCTACTACCGCTATTTTGTCAAATTATTATTTGATGAAGATTTTCAAGGAAGCCGGTGTTCCTGACGGCGTTATCAATTTCTTGCCTGGCAGCGGCGAAACTATCAGCAGCGTGGCTTTCGCTTCTCCATACTTGGCAGGCATCCACTTCACTGGCAGTACCAGCACGTTCAAGGCTTTCTGGAAGAAAATCGGTGACAATATCAATAATTACAGAACTTATCCTAAGATTGTGGGCGAAACCGGTGGTAAGGACTTTATCTTTGCTCATAAATCAGCAGATCCAAGAGAATTGGCAGTGGCTATTGTTCGTGGCGCATTCGAATTCCAAGGTCAGAAATGTTCTGCCGCTTCCCGTGCTTATATTCCTAAGTCATTATGGGATGAAACGTTGGCCAACGTGAAAGAAATGATGAAGACCGTCAAAGTGGGTGACGTGTTTGATTTCACCAACTTCGTAAATGCCGTCATTGACGAAAAGTCATTCGACAACATTGCCGGTTACATTGACAGAGCCAAAAAATCGAAAAAGGCGAAAATCGTTTTGGGTGGCAAATACGACAAATCAGTGGGTTACTTCATCGATCCTACCATCATCGTCACTACCGATCCTCAGTACGAAGCCATTAAGGAAGAAATGTTCGGTCCCGTTATCACTGTTTATGTTTATGATGATGAAAAATATACCGAAACATTACATCTTTGCGACGAAACATCTCCCTATGCTTTGACAGGTTCTATCTTTGCAAAATGCAGATACGCCATCCTCGAAGCTGAAGAAATCTTGCGTCACGCAGCAGGTAACTTCTACATTAATGACAAACCGACAGGTGCTGTGGTTGGAAATCAACCGTTTGGTGGCGCAAGAGCTTCCGGTACCAACGACAAGGCCGGCAGCGAACTGAACCTCTACAGATGGATCAGCACTCGCTCAATTAAGGAAACTTTCTGTCCTCCAACAGAATACGGTTATCCTTTCTTACTTCCTGACAAAAAATAATGAATAAGTTATCAGTTGTCATTATCACATATAATGAAGAGCGTAATATCGCTCGCTGTTTAGAAAGTATCCACACCATCGCCGACGAGGTGGTGGTTGTGGATTCTTTTTCTACAGATGCCACACCGCAAATTTGCCAGCAATACGGAGTTCGGTTCATCCAGCACGAATGGGAAGGCTATGTGAAACAGAAAAACTATGCCAACACCCTCACATCCAACGATTTAATTCTTTCTTTGGATGCAGATGAAGCTTTGTCGGAAGAATTGAAGTCCTCAGTTTTAGATTTGAAAGAACAGAATATTGAAAATCGGGTTTTTTCGATGAATCGATTGATGAACTATTGTGGACAATGGATTCATCACGGGGGTTGGTATCCTGAAAATAAGATTCGCGTCTTTGATCGCCGACACTCCTATTGGATTGGGCAGAAAGTTCATGAACTTTTATTTGTTCCCGATGATTTTCAAGTTATCAAGCTGAATGGTGATTTGCTTCATTATTCGTATTACACGATTGAAGAACATCGGCGGCAATTTGACAAATTTTCCACGTTGTCATCCGAAGAAATCTCGGAAAATGGCAAAAATCCATCCCTTTTCAAAGCCTATATGCACGGGTTTTGGCGTTTCGTGCGGGATTATTTCTTTAAATTAGGCTTTTTAGATGGTCGTTATGGTTGGATTATCGCCAAAATCAATGCCAATTATAACTTTATGAAATATAAAAAGGCCATCGATTTAATCAAAAATCGACACTAATTTATTTTAAGTCAAGATAATAATCGTAAATTTCTTGAAGTCTGTCAGCGGATTCGCTCAAGCCGCCTTCACGATTGCGGACTATCCATAGCTTTTTATGAATATCGATAAGGTGTTTCAGCTCATTGGCTAACTCTTTTCGTTGTGTCATAGGAATGCTTTTCGTGTGTCCATCGGAAGTGCTCAGACGTGCGATACCGAGGTGGACACCGTGTTTGGCCAAATTTGCGGCCTGGTGCAGTTCGTCCATCACGATTTTGGCATCGTTACACATGGGTTGCGCCTGATTCAGTATAGCTACGGCAGAATCTATCTTTTTTTCACACTGCATCAGCGGTTTGATTTTCATTTCACGTGTTTGATAATTTCCTTTGATTGTCCATTGATAACGATGCAGCATCAAGTGGAAAACATTGGCCACACCCTCAGGGATTTGCGCGGCCTCATGCGCCCTACCTAATAGCAATAAGGCTTTGGCAGTATTTCCTGATTTGTCTTTAAAAATGTAGTGATTCAATTGAAATTCTAGTGCGTCAAGAGCCGAGGTGTCTAGATTCCAGGCATAACTTGTACCAATCAGCATAGCCGGATGGCAGACCGACAACGGCTGCCAGTGACCGTAATCGCCCCAGTTGGTAAGGAGCAGACCTTTTGCGCCATATCTTTTTCCATCGTAAGCGGCATTATAAATGTTGGCAAAAGCGATGTTGTTGCGTCCTATCAAGGAGCGCCAGGTAGAGGTCCCGGGACAGACATAAAATTCCAGTCCTGCGTTTTGAAAATCGGGCAGTGCCTTATTGAAATCATAATCTCTATCGTAGCCCCACACCATCGCAATCATATTTTGAGGGATTTGAGGTATTAAATCTTTATGATTGAGCACGATGTCGCCCCAAAACATTGTTGTATGGCCCAATTCGTTTACTTCATTGTTAAGTTTGGTTAGGTAGTCCAAATAAACTTGACCTGTTCCGAGACTATCACAGGCGGCCTTGGAATTTCCCAAACCCAATTCCACCGTTTCATCACAACCGATATTAAAATACTGGCTGGAGAAATTCGGCAGTAGTTCGGCGTAGAGTTCCTGCATTAACTGTAAGGATTTGGGATTCGTAGGATCCAGACTGGTAAGTTTTCGGCTTCCCCATTTAGTGGCACAATCGGTAGGACATTCCGCCAATTCTTTGTAGCGGTCGTGACGGAGCCAATTTTCCATGTGGCCGAATGAGTTTTGGTTAGGAACCAGATCAATAAAACGTTCACGACAATAATTGTCCAATTCCCGAATTTCAGCAGGCGTCATAGGAGAACAGCCTTCCCAGGCGTCTTTATGGTTCTTGTAAGCGAAAGTGTGTTCGGTATAAAGTTGAAATTCGTTGACTTTCCAGGAAGCCAACAGGTCAACGATTTTATATAAAGTGCTCATTTTCGGCACTTTGTTCCTGCTGATGTCGAGCATATAGCCGCGGCGTTCAAAATCAGGTGTGTCGTGAATGATAAGGCAGGGAAGGGTGGTTTTTTCGCTGAGACTATAATCAATAACTTGTAGCAGCGTTTGAGAAGCATAGAAAAGTGCGGCTCGGTCTCCGCCGGAGATTTCGATTTTATCAATATGGATGCGTAAAATATAGGCTTGGGATTTGATGCTACTGTCAATTTTAAAGGAAAGGAATGGAAGCAGGTTTAGATTTTCCACCTTCGAAAGTTTATTTTTATGAAGAGACAGCAAATATTGCTGGCATCGGGCCACCTGGTCGTTGGAAAAGGTATTTTTTTCACGGAGCATCGTGATGCTCTTAGGAATAGGGGTCAAATAATCTTTGAGGGGTCTGGCTTCCATTGTGACTATGGAAATCGTCAATAGGAACACGAAGAAAATTCTTTTCATAATGATAAAGCTTAGACCTACAAAATTAATCATTTTTTTGAACAATCTATGAAGGATAATTAATTTTGCATCCACAATGGTTTGTTCATTGTAATTGGGTCTTTATTCGTTAGCTCCAATGTCTTTAAGGTTTTCCTCAACCATTTCTTTCAACATTCTTATCACGGACAAGTCGTTCATCGACATTCCATCAAGAGCTTCTTTAACCTCGTTGGTGTCAAAAACAAACTCATCTTGGTCGGTAATATATCGAATTACAAAATGAATGTCTTCGTGTTGAGAAACCAGCATTATCAAAGTGCCTGACAAATCGCCCATTGGCGGACGATCCCAGTGATTGTGTTCAAACCAAAAGTGCAGTGTGGTACCGATGCCCAATTCGCTGGTGATATTCATCCCGCCGTTGCAATTTTCGGTGTTCATTTTTATCAAAGGAAGTCCTAATCCCACTTTGCGTGTTGTTCGAGAGGTGGTGTAAGGATCTGTAACACGAGCTAAAAACTCGGGTGACATACCTTTCCCATTATCTTCAATGACAAAATCAAAAATGTTTTCTTTCAAGGAGTCCTTTATGGTAAGTCTTATATCTTTGGCATTGGCAGCGGTGGAGTTTTCCATCAAGTCATAAACGTGGAGCGATAATTCTTTCATAAGTTAAATCTATTTAGTAATGGTTAGTTATATTTTTTTCGAACGAAATGTATCCGTATCAATATATCGACCGTCGATACCTTTGAGAGCAAGGTGAAATTCGTCGAAAGTACGGTGCTCCATATAGATAACGTTATATACGTCGCCAACATTGTCGATAAAATGGGCATCGCTGTCGGTGATAAAGCCAAAGCGTTTGAGGTAGGCATTTTTTTTAAGGAAATCGTCTTTGGTCACGAACCTGTTTATTTCCAATCCGTCGGCTTTCAAGTCGGGCGGGACGAAACCCAGTTGACTTGTCAATGAGGTTGTACCTTTGTTGACGTGGGCGGGAATAAACAATCCACCGATGCGGTGGACTTCTTCATAAATGCCGTCGATATCCACATCAATGGCGTTTAACAGGTGGTATTCTTCTTCTCCGACGATTTCTTCATTTTCGTCAACGATAAGTTGATAGCCAAATCGGTCTTCATCGTTAGGAATAGGTGGCAGATGTTGGTCTAAAAACGATTGAAATTGGTCGAGTTGATCATTATTGCCAAAAAAGGCCAGACAATGGGCTTCTTCCTGCGAGGTAACTTCAACGCCACCCAGGACAAACAAGCCTTGTGACTTTCCTATTTTTTGCGTGACTTTTACTTGTCGTGTAGTGTTGTGGTCAGTGATGGCGATCATATCCAAACCTCTTTCCAATGCCCTTTTAACAATGTTTGAGGGGCTCATTTCCAAATCGCCACACGGCGAAAGTACCGTATGGATGTGAAGATCGGCTTTATATGGATTGAGGTTAGGCACGATAACGGTGATTAGGCATTGAGAATATTATACAATTTACCAACGACTTCGTAGGTCTGCATATTGGTTGAAAGCAAAGGAATTCCTTCTTCGTTGCTTTGTTCTATTACTTCTTCCGCTGCCATCAATCCTTTGACGAAGATAACGCAGGCCAATTCCTTCAAGGAAGCGATTGCCATTACGTTTTTGTGGGTTTGCAAGGTTACCCAGACATTGTTCATATCAGCATTTCCCATAACGTCGCTGAGGAGATCAGAAACATAGCAACCGTCAACTTCTCGATCAAGGCCTTGTGTTCCCGATATAACTTTTAGGTTTAGAGCATCTACCAAATCTTGTACTTTCATAGTTTATTTTGTTTTAAGTTTTATTTTTCATTGATTCTGTCTTTTCCCCAAATTTCGTTTGAGCGGCTTAAGCATTCGTCTTCGCTAATTTGTCCGAGACGTTCCAGGTGTCTTTGGTAAAAAATACAGTCTTTTATTGAAACATCGCCGCAAACCACATCCGATGCGAAAGCCTCGCAAGTGGGAGCACCGCAAAGTCCGCAATCGATATGAGGCAGGATGTTTTGGGTTTTCTCTATTTGCTCCATTTTTTCGAGGGCTTTTGAGATGTCGTTATCAAGCACCATCATTGAACGGGCTGCTGCGATTTTGGTTTGTGCTTTTTCAAGCAAATAGTCTTTATACTTATCGAGTTCTCTATCTCTTGACATTTCGCCGTTGCGTTCGCGTTCCGCGGCTCTGCGGGCGCGGGTGTACATTCTGTCGCCGCAAAGGAATCTGTTGTCGCAGGAAAACAAGGCGCCGGCACACGACTGATCGCAGGCCCGCAGTTCCAGGAATTCCACATCTTCCACTTCGTCATTTTCCAGTTTTTCCAGAAATTCCATTACGTTTTGTATGCCGTCGATGGCATACGAATGTTTGGCCATACAAATACGTCTTTCTCCGTTTGTTAGTGTTGACAGGATGGCGTCGGCCGAAAGTTGAGGCGTTTTCAAAGAAGGGAATATGTAATTTTTACCTTGTTCTTTGATTTTCTTATACACCCTGTTATATAACGAATCCATATTGATAACGCCGTCAATAATAGATTTTTCTTCTTCCACGGTGGCTTTTACCGAAACAATTTTCGCCGCGCAGGGAGTAATGTAGAACAAGCCTATTTCTTCGCGTGGCACATTGAGGTCTTGCAGCACTTTCAATGCGTAAATGGCCGATATGTCCAAAGGAGCCTTTATGGGGATCATATTGTCCACCAGCGACGGGTATTTTATTTGAATCATACGTAAGATAGCGGGGCAAAACGATGAAATTAAAGGTTTTTTGTCGGTATGTTCTTGTGCATATTTATGTTTTGCCTCGGCATAAATCCCGGCTGCGGATTCCACTTCAAATACATGTTTAAATCCCAAATCCTTCAATGCGGCATAAATTCTCGACACTCTCATGTCGGAAGGAAATTGTCCCAAAAACACGGCCGGTACCAATGCGACGGAGTGCTTGTATTTGAAAATCATTTCAAAGTCATCTTGTTTCACATAAATGGCCTTTGTTGGGCAAGTTTCAAGGCATTTTCCGCAATCGATGCATCGATGTTCCAAGAAATGTGCTTTACCATTTCTTATACGAATTGCTTCAGTAGGGCAGGACTTCATACAATGTGAGCAGCCTATGCACTGGTTTTGGTCAATCTCCAAGGCATGAAAAAATGTTTGGGAATCACTCATGGGATTTAAATCTGGTTATACATAATCTATTGAAAATAAACTTCCATCTCCACTGTCGTTCCTTTATTTACCTCGCTGGTCACATTAAGGCGATCCACGTTTTTCTGCATATTGGGCAGTCCCATACCCGCACCGAATCCCATATCTCTCACTTCGGGACGCGCGGTGGAATAACCTTCCTGCATGGCCAGTGCGATATCTGGTATGCCAGGACCTTTGTCAGCCACGGTCATGCAAATTTTTTTGGGGTCGATGTCAACTAGGACTTTCCCACCATAGGCGTGGGCGATGGCATTTACCTCGGCTTCATACAGTGCCACCACTACGCGTTTGATAACGGCCGGATTGACATTCAATTGTTTCAGCGTTTTCTTTACAGAACTGGAGGCTATTCCCGCATTGACAAAATCGCCTTCCACAACGGTGTATTCTAAGTGCATGGTAATAAATATTGGTTAATTAATCGGTTTGAGCCCAGCGGCATAAAGAAGACCGCAGACCTTGAACATCGAGTGTTCACTAGTTATAACCACCATATCATTCTCTTCAGCCAATTCCAACATCTCTTCGGTAGGTTTTTTATTTTTGCAAATAATAAGATACTCAATGCATGCCATGTCGCAAGTTCTGATGGTTTGTGGATTGCACAAACCCGTAATCAGCAGCGGAGTTTCTTTTAGTGTTAGCACATCGCTCATTAAATCCGATGCGAAGGCGTGTTCAACGTTTTCCGAAAGACGAGCCTCGCCCAAGCATACGTTTCCTTGAATTGCATTTGTGATTTCTTGTAAAGTCATTAGATTTGATTGTAAATCAGTTGGTTTTTATATTTTTGAAAGTGCAAAGTTACACATTATTTTTATTTTTCAAAATTTTTTTGCGAAAAAATTTTTTGTTTTACTCAATTGGAATAATGCCGCCTTGTGTATGAAGAATTAGTGATAGCGGAAATGGATAACGCTATGGCATAAACGTGATTTCGTCGCAGAATTAAGGGATGATTCTTGGTTATGACAAAATGGTAAAAATAGATGTA
Source organism: Bacteroidales bacterium (assembly GCA_045616665.1). Taxonomy (GTDB): domain Bacteria; phylum Bacteroidota; class Bacteroidia; order Bacteroidales; family WCHB1-69; genus RUG11690. The sequence continues at coordinate 14,751 of JAZLHE010000086.1, forward strand.
AAATTTTGAATTGCAATGTATTAAATACTATTTATAGTAAATACAATAAAAAAAGCAAGCTATGTGAAATTCATATCAAAATAAAACGTATCTTTGCAAAGTCAAAATTGGGGGCTTATTCTTTGGGTAGGTTCTCTGTTTTGTACTAACAACAAATAAAGAAGAGTCTAAAGACAAACATATTAATCCTTAAAAACATACACCTATGTCAAAAGTAAAATCATTAGCTGACCTCAAAGCCATGAGAGAGAAGCTCCAATCGACTCTGGATGTTCGTGAAAAAGCAGAAAATCCCGAATCGCTTGTACAAATCAAAGTCGCTATGGCAACCTGCGGTATTGCTGCTGGTGCTAAGCAAGTTATGGAACACATGATGGCCAAGGCTGAAGAACTCAAAGTTGCTGTCGTTTTTACACAAACCGGCTGCATGGGTTATTGTCACGCCGAACCCACGCTTGAAGTTCGCATTCCGGGTAAAGACCCCATCGTTTTCGGTCACGTTGACAACAACAAAGCCGACGAAATTCTGAGCAAATATGTGATGAATGGCGAACTCGTTGACGGCATCATTCCTGTTAATTACGAAACAATCGACAAGTAAAAAAAGGAGGACAAACACATGGCTAAATACAAAATGCACGTTCTCATCTGCGGTGGTACAGGATGTAAATCCAGTAACAGCTCAGATATAGTTGAAAATTTTCAGACGATTCTCGCTGAGAAAAATCTGCAGGACGAAGTTCAAGTAATCAAAACGGGTTGCTTCGGTTTCTGCGAAAAGGGACCTATCGTTAAGATTATGCCCGACAATACCTTCTACACCCAAGTAAAGCCAGAAGATGTTCGCAACATCGTTGAAGAACACATCATCAAGGGTCGTAAGGTTCCGGGACTTCTTTACATCAACCCCGAAAACAAAGAACACGTTTCCGATTCAAAACACATGGGGTTCTACAAGAAACAGCTGCGTATCGCTTTGCGTAACTGCGGTTTCATCAACCCTGAAAATATTGAAGAATACATTGCCCGTGACGGTTATCAGGCATTGGCAAGCGTATTGGAACAGAATGACCCTGAAGCTACCATCGAACTGATTAAGAAGTCAGGACTTCGTGGTCGTGGTGGCGCAGGTTTCCCAACCGGTATGAAATGGAGTCTTTGCCGTCCCAACAAGGCTGATCAAAAATATATGATCTGCAACGCCGACGAAGGTGACCCAGGCGCATTTATGGATCGTTCAATCCTTGAAGGTGACCCTCATTCAATCATTGAAGCTATGGCTATCGGTGGTTTCTGTATCGAAGCCACCAAGGGTTTGGTTTATATCCGTGCCGAATATCCATTGGCAATCCACCGTTTGCAAGTGGCTATTGACCAAGCTCGTGAATATGGCTTACTTGGTAAAGACATCATGGGTTCAGGTTTTGATTTTGACATCGAATTGAGATATGGTGCCGGCGCGTTCGTTTGCGGTGAAGAAACCGCTTTGATCCACTCTATGGAAGGCAAACGTGGAGAACCTACTTTCAAACCGCCATTCCCGGCAGTTGAAGGTTATCTTGGCAAACCATCTAACGTAAACAACGTTGAAACATTGGCAAACATTCCTGTTATCATCAACAAGGGTTGGGAATGGTTCAGCTCAATCGGTACAGAAAAGTCAAAAGGTACGAAAGTTTTCGCTTTGGCAGGCCAAATCAACAACGTTGGTTTGATCGAAGTTCCTATGGGTACTACCCTTCGTGAAGTTATTTACGAAATTGGTGGTGGTATTAAGGGCGGAAAGAAATTCAAAGCTGTTCAGACCGGTGGTCCTTCAGGCGGCTGCTTGACTGAAAAGTTCCTGGATACTCCTATTGATTATGAAAACCTTGTTGCTGCTGGCTCAATGATGGGTTCTGGAGGTATGATCGTTATGGATGAAACATCTTGTATGGTTTCAGTGGCCAAGTTCTACTTGGACTTCACCGTTGAAGAATCTTGCGGTAAATGTTCACCTTGCCGTATCGGTAACAAGAGATTGTGTGAAATCCTCGACAAGATTACCAAGGGCAAAGGTACAATGCAAGACCTCGATGAATTGAAGAACCTTGCTAAAGTTATCAAAGATACAGCTCTTTGCGGTTTAGGTCAGACTTCACCTAACCCTGTATTGTCAACCATCGACAATTTCTGGGATGAATACGTTGCTCACGTTGTTGACAAGAAATGCCCAGCCGGTCAGTGCAAGGCCTTGAAACAATATGTAATCGATCCTGAAAAGTGCAAGGGATGTACTGCCTGCGCAAGAAATTGCCCGGTCAACGCTATCCACGGCACTGTAAAGAATCCGCACGAAATCGACCAGTCGGCTTGTATCAAATGCGGCACTTGCTACGAAAAGTGTAAATTTAACGCAATTAGTATTAAATAAAGCATATAATAATGGATACAGTAAAATTAACAATAGATAATAGAGCAATTGAAGTTCCGAAAGGAACAACTATTCTTAAGGCCGCACAAAGTATTGGTATTGATATCCCTACTCTCTGCCATTTTGAATTGAACGGATTAGGTGTTCATAACAGACCTGGTGGATGTCGTATTTGCGTGGTAGAAGTTGAAAAACGTAGAAACTTGGCTCCTGCTTGCGTTACCGAATGTATGGAAGGAATGGTGGTTAGAACCAACTCCATCCGTGTTATCAACGCACGTAAAACCGTGTTGGAACTGATCCTCAGTGACCACCCGGCAGATTGTTTGCAATGTGCAAAGAGCGGTAACTGCGAATTGCAGGACCTCGCCGTTCGTTTCGGTATTCGCGAAAATCCTTACATCAGCGAATGTCACGAAATGTCACAATATCAGGTGGAAGTTTCTCCTTCTATCATCCGTGATATGAACAAGTGCGTGATGTGCCGTCGTTGCGAAACGATGTGTAACGAAATGCAAACCGTTGGCGCTTTGTCAGCCATCGAACGTGGTTTCCCAGCTGTTGTTTCAACCGCTTTCAACCAACACCTCGAACAATCACCTTGTACTTTCTGCGGACAGTGCGTTGCCGTTTGTCCAGTTGGCGCATTGACAGAAGTTGACCATACTCCTAAGATTATCCGTGCTTTGGCCGATCCTACTAAGAAGACCGTTGTTCAGGTGGCTCCCGCCGTACGTGTTGCCCTTGGTGAAGAATTCGGTATGGAACCTGGTTCAATCGTTACCGGCAAGCTGACCGCTGCTTTGAAGGCCCTCGGTTTCGACTATGTATTTGATACTGATTGGAGTGCCGACTTAACCATTATGGAAGAAGGTACTGAATTAATCGGTCGTTTGACCAAATATCTGGGTGGCGACAAGAGTGTTCCACTTCCAATCCTGACTTCTTGCTGTCCTGCTTGGGTTAACTTCTTCGAACATCAGTTCCCAGAAATGAAGAACCTTCCTTCAACAGCCAAGTCACCTCAGCAGATGTTTGGTGCCATTGCCAAGACGTATTTCGCAGATAAAATCAACTGCAAACGCGAGGATATGGTCAGCGTTTCTGTAATGCCTTGTTTGGCCAAGAAATATGAATGCAGCCGCGACGAATTTAAGGTTAATGGCAACCCAGATGTTGACTATTCAATCTCTACTCGCGAATTGGCTCGCTTAATCAAGATGGCCAACATCGATTTTGCTTCTCTTCCAGAAGAAAAATTCGACAGTCCTCTTGGCGAATCAACAGGTGCCGCCGTTATCTTCGGTACTACCGGTGGTGTTATCGAAGCTGCCGTTCGTACTGCTTATGAAGTTATCACGAAGAAACCTCTTCCAAAGATCGATTTCGAAGAACTCCGTGGTTTGGAAGGCGTTCGTTCAGCTACCATCGATGTTGACGGCTTAAAGTTGAACATCGGTATTGCTCACGGTTTGCACAATGCCCGCAAATTGTTGGAAGACATCAAGGCTGGCAAGTGCCAATTCCACGCTATCGAAATTATGGCTTGCCCAGGCGGTTGTATTGACGGTGCAGGACAACCATTACACCACGGCAACAGCGACGTTATCAAGGCTCGTTGGGAAGCTATTTACCGTGCAGATAGAGAAATGCCTATCCGTAAATCCCACGAAAACCCATCAATTCAAGCTATTTACAAAGAATTCTTGGGCGAACCTTGCGGTCACAAGTCTCACGAATTACTGCACACGCATTATTTCGACAGACAGACTACCGTAGAAGTGGATTTAGGCAAATAATTTAGTAATTAGAAAAAATCACGAAAATGGATAAAATAATCGTTAAATTGAAAAAAGAAGTCAGGGATAAAGTTGTTGACATTTGCAACCAATTTAATAACGAACCTGGCGAATTGATCAACGTTTTGCATCAAACGCAAGACTATTTGGGTTATCTTCCAGCTGAAGTTCAGGAACTGATTGCTGAATGTCTGCACATCCCAACCGCAAAGGTTTACGGTGTTGTTTCTTTCTACGCATTCTTTTCTATGACTCCTAAGGGAAAATATCCTATTTCAGTATGCTTGGGCACAGCTTGCTATGTTCGTGGCGCTGAAAAAATCCTGGATGCCTTCAAGAAAGAATTGAACCTTGAAGTAGGTCAGACTTCAGAAGATGGTCTTTTCTCATTGAATTGCTTGCGTTGCGTGGGTGCCTGTGGTTTGGCTCCAGTGGCAATGGTTGGCAACAAGGTTTATGGCCGTTTGTCACCTGCTGACATAAAAGGTATCGTTGACGAATATCGCAATATGGAAAAATAATTTTCTATTATAGATATCCGACTGAAAGAGGGTGACTAAAAGTAGTCATCCTCTTTTTTTATTGTTGCCATCTTTAGGAATAATGCAATTTTATCTCATTATTGATTTTTATTCGTAATTTTGCACACGTAATCAATCTCTCTTAAAAAAATATAAAATGGCCTTTGATAATCGCGATAGTATTGATTTTGGCAAAGAAGATATTCCGCGCCTTTTCCGAAGTATCTTTATTCCTACTGTTTTGGGAATGCTTTTCAATGCCGTTTTTGTGCTCACTGACGGCATTTTTATCGGTCATGGTGTGGGTGCGGACGGCTTAGCCAGTGTGAACCTGGTGGCCCCGATTATGATGGTTATCACGGGTTTGGGGATGATGTTCGGATCGGGTTGCGCGGTGGTGGCGGCCATCCATCTTGCCCAAGGCAAACTTAAGGCGGCTCGAATCAATGTCACGCAGTCGTTTATAGCCTGCTTGCTGCTTTCTACGCTTTTGTTGATTTTGTTTTATGTCATTCCTAAACCAGTTTTGCATATTTTAGGAGTTTCCCATACGCTTGAACCGCTGGCAATGGATTATTACCTTTGGTTTTTGCCAACTTGTGTGTTCTTGATGATTCAAATATGGGGAGAATTTGTCATTCGCTTGGACGGTTCGCCGCGTTATGTCATGTGTGCCAACATCATTCCGGCGATTATCAATATTGTATTGGACTATACTTTTATTTTTCCTTGCAATTTAGGGTTGAAGGGAGCGGCATTGGCCACGGACATTGGTTGTGGTGTAGGTGCGGTGATGACATTGTTCTACATGTTTTTCCTGCGCAAGCAGTTGTCGTTTTATCCGCATAAAATGACGAGGACGAGCAATCGTCTGGCGGCGCGTAATATTGGCTATATAATCAGATTGGGTTTTGCGGCCTTTTTGAGCGAATTGGCCATTTCGGTAATGATATTGGCAGGAAATATGGCTTTTGCCAAACAACTGGGCGATGCGGGCGTGGCGGCTTACAGCGTGATTTGTTACCTTTTTCCTGTGGTGAATATGATTTACATTGCGGTAGCACAATCGGCGCAGCCCATTATCAGTTTCAATTATGGAGCGAAGCAGGAAAAGCGGGTGCACGCTGCTTTCCGTTACAGTTTGGTTGTGAGTTTGCTGGTAGGCGCCTTGGCAACCTTGGTTTTCTGTCTTTTCACTTCAAGTGTGGTATCGGCATTCATAGAATCCGCCGATTGGGCACATATATTGGCAGTACGTGGTCTGCCACTGTATTCTATCAGCTTTGTATTCATTGCGTTCAATGTGGCGGCTATTGGTTACTTCCAGTCTGTGGAAAAAATTACGATGGCCTCGTTGATGATGACCATACGTGGAATAGTGCTTCCGGTCGTGGCGTTTTTATTGCTGCCAATGATAATAGGTGAAACGGGATTGTGGTTGGCGATACCGATCGCTGAAGTTGTCACTATGATGGTAGAACTTATATATTTTGTATTTTTGCGGCGAGAAATTGCTAAAAATGAGTGACAAGATGACTCCTGAGCAGCGGCGACGCTGTATGCAGGCGAATAAGAGTAAAAACACCTCTATCGAGATATTGTTGGGACGTGCGTTATGGGCACGTGGATTGCGATATCGCAAACATCTGAAAACGGTGCCTGGACATCCTGATTTTTGCTTTAAGGGGAAGAAAGTGGCCGTTTTTTGTGATGGTGAGTTTTGGCATGGTCGCGACTGGGAGCAGAACAAGCAGCGTATTCACAGCCATCAGGAATTTTGGTACGACAAGATAGAGCGCAATCAGCGGCGGGACGTGGCTGTGAACCAGCAGTTGCGGAGTGCGGGGTGGCAGGTGTTGCGTTTTTGGGAGACGGACATCCGCAAGCACTTGGATTCCTGTGTGCAGATGGTGGAGGCGGCCCTCAACGGTGCCTCCGTACCCGACAAGGTGTTTTACGAATATACCGAAACTTCCAATCTTTTGGCGGCCGAAAACGAGATGGAATACGGGAAAAAGGAGTAAGTCATCAACTACGCAAACCGTTTGCGTAGTAAAAAAGGGGAGAGGAATTTTTGTGATATTATTTTTTTTGTTATTTTTGTTGATTGTTTAGAAATAAAACAAAAGAAAATATACATTCATTGATTTGTTCGCTGGATGTGGGAATGAAAAATGAATGAATTAGAATAAATCAGATTACAAAGGAAATAACAAGCAATGGCTAAACAGAGTTTAAGGAATATCACCATAACCGACACGGATTACAGAGAATGGATTCGTAACTTGTCTGTACGATATAGAAATAGCCAGATTAAGGCGGCGGTGAATGTGAATTCCGAGATGCTTCAGTTTTATTGGAGTTTAGGGCGGGATATTGTCAAATATGGTCTTGACAACAAGTATGGCAGCCATTTCTACAGTATTTTGAGTAAGGATTTGCAAGCCGAGTTGCCTGATGTGAGTGGGTTGTCAGAAAGAAATATTCGCTATATGAAGGATTTCTATCTGCTTTATTCTCAAAATAATCCAAATTTGCCACAAGTTGTGGCAGAATTGGATCCTTATAATTTCGCATTTACTTGCATTCGTGGGAAGTATAATGAAACATTGTTGAAGGACGCTCTCTTGAAAAATATCACCGAATTTCTTGTGGAGCTTGGAACCGGATTTGCGTATGTGGGCAAGGAATACCGTTTGCAGATTGGTACAAAGGAAAAATTCATAGATTTGCTCTTTTTTCATATTCCACTGAATTGTTATGTGGTGATAGAAGTTAAGATTGGTGAGTTTGACGCACCAGATGTTGGACAATTGGGAACGTATGTTGTGGCTTGCAACCACATTCTAAAGCAGGAAAGTCATAATCCAACTATCGGACTGCTTATTTGCAAAAACAAAGACAATCTTTTGGCGCAGTATGCGTTAGAATCGAGCAATCAACCGATTGGCATTTCGGAGTTTGAGTTGGAAAAACTCTATCCAACCGAAGTGGAAGGTATGATACCAACTATTGAGGAGATAGAAGATAAACTTGCCGATAGGATGGCTAAAGAAAATATAAAGGAAGGAAATTAATTATGCTAAAAAAGAAAAAATATACATTCATTGATTTGTTCGCGGGATGCGGCGGTCTTGACCTTGGCTTTGAACAAGCTGGATTTCATGTGATTTGGGTTAACGAGTTCGAACCACATTGCCGTACCACGTATATTCGAAATCATCCTAATACAATATATGTCAGTTCGACTGACAAATTGGGTGTACTAACAAAAATGTCAGTTCGACTGACAAATTAGAAGAGTATGAGCAAAAACGAAATAGTAAAAACAACATATCCAAATGTTCCGGCAGAACTTAATAATCCGGAACTATTGCGATTGGCTGACACAATTGTTGGGATAGTAAAGAATGCTGTTGCAGAAATATCAACTCGTGTAAATATGACAATGACCATTTCCTATTGGAAAATAGGCCAGCATATCGTTGAGTTTGAACAACAAGGAAACGCAAGGGCAACGTATGGAAGTTCGATTTTGGCCAATCTGGCCAAAATATTGCGCATCAAACTCGGGAAAGGTTATAGTCGCCCGAACTTAAACAATATGCGTAAATTCTATTTGCTATACCCATCGTATGAAGAAGTCTGTACAAAACTGACATGGACGCATATTTGCGAACTGATTAAAATAGACGACCAACTTGAAAGATCCTTTTATGAGAAAGAATGTATTGCCGGTCATTGGAATGTAAAACAGCTCCAAAGACAGATGTCCAGTGGACTCTTCTTGCGTATTGCACTTAGTAAGGATAAGAAAGGTGTTCTGCAACTGGCTTACGAAGGAATCAAGGAATCGGATATTCAAAAGCCCGAAGATGCAGTTAGAAATTCTTATTTGGTAGAGTTTCTGGGGTTGCCGTCAAAGAAACGCATCAAGGAAAAAGATCTGCAAAAGCTGCTATGTGAACACATGAAGACCTTCTTGCTGGAACTTGGCAGAGGTTTTATGTTTCAACAAGAGCAATATGGCATGACTATCAACAACCATCATTATCACGTGGATTTACTGTTTTATCATCGCATACTCCGCTGCCACGTTCTGATAGATTTGAAGCGTGGGCAAGTAACACATCGTGACATCGGTCAGATGAATCTCTATCTTGGTTACTTTGCGAAAGAGGAGATGCTTGAAGGTGAGAATCCGCCAATCGGTATTCTGCTTGGACGCTATAAGGATGATTTGATGGTTGAGTATGTGACCTACGGAATGGACACTAATCTTTTTGTTTCAAAGTATGAATTGCTACTCCCAAATATCGAGGAATTGAGAGCTGTGGTCAGAAGAATAATAGAGTGACGGTGCTATTCAATTCCAATAATTAGGGTGCCATTTAAAGAAACAGCCAACACAAAAGAAAAACTTGTTGAATTACGGAAAGAAGATTGAAATAGTTATGAAAAATAAAAAATATACATTCATAGATTTGTTCTTCGATTGTGGATTGTCAAAGAAAGAATTTTTGAATCTATAAGAAGAAAATATGGCACCGGAAATGTATCAAATAATAGAAATAGTCGTGAGAATATTTTTCGATTTTATGAAAAAGTTTAATTCTGCGGCCACAATCAGTTAAAAAAATGACCAAACAAAGTTCAAAAATACTTAGTATAGATTTTGAGGAGTTTAGAAATGTCTATCAGAATGGAATAACTCCGCAATCAAGTCCATTAGAAGACGAACTGTATCATGGATTGAATCCGAAAGCACGAGTACTTGTTGCTTATGTACCACAGGAAAATAGTACACCATTTGAACAGTTAAAGGCCTCAGAATACTATACACGACCAAAATTCCCGAATACTATCAATTTAAAAGATGTTGAGTATTTTGTTCCTTATTTCAAAGGCAAAGGCATACGCGACATTTACAAGGTGCATCACATAAATACCTGTACGAAGAAAGATTTTGTTCCTGAAAGTGATGATGAGCGCATGCGTTTATTATTTCAGTTTAAGTTTGTTAAACATATATTTGATGACTACAGGCCTCACAATTTAAAAATTTGGTATTGCTTTACAGATACAAGCATCAAAGAACTCATTGACGGCAAGCCTGTCCTTCGTTTCATAGATCTTTTTGCAGGAATAGGCGGTATTCGTTTGGGATTAGAGCAGGCTGCACACGAACTGGGTTTTAATACGGAGTGTATGATGACTTCTGAAATCAAACCAGCAGCCATTAAAGTTTTGAGACAAAATCACCCACAAGAATCTATATGTGGAGATGTTACACAAATTGACACCAATGATATTCCTGATTTTGATATATTATGTGCTGGATTCCCTTGTCAGGCATTTTCGTATGCAGGGAAAAGAATGGGATTTGAGGATACGAGAGGAACATTGTTCTTTGAAGTGGCTCGTATATTGCGAGACAAACGCCCTAAAGGTTTTATATTAGAAAACGTTGAAGGACTTGTGACGCACGATGGTGGCAAAACATTCAATGTAATATTGGACACTTTACAAACTTTGCACTATAAGGTTTCATATAAAGTACTGAACTCTAAGGATTTTGGCGTGCCCCAAGAAAGAAAACGGATATATATTGTCGGAACGAATATAGGGAAGGTAAATATAGAGAAATTTACTTTGGTTCATAATCCTGTAGAAACTATTCTCGAGAAAGGTCTGCCTTTATCACATACTAAATTTGTGAATAATCTTCTGCGTTTTTATCCTGTTCAATCACTTTATGGTAAGAAAATAAAAGATAAAAGAGGTGGTGAGGATAATATCCATAGTTGGGACTTGGAGATGAAAGGACATATTACCGCAGAGCAAAAAGATTTGTTGAATCATATTTTACATGAACGGAGAAAGCACAAGTGGGCTGAAATTTATGGTATTGAATGGATGGATGGTATGCCATTAACCATTGATATGATAAGACAATTTTACGATACACCAAATTTAGAAAATATGCTTCACGACCTTGTTGACAAAGGTTATTTAGTATATGAATGTCCTAAAAAGGTGGTCGTAAAAACATCTTCAACGGGAACTATTCGTTCACGAGAGAGAGATGAATCTTTGCCTAAAGGTTATAATATTGTAGCGGGAAAACTTAGTTTTGAAGTTTCCGAAATATTAGACCCTAACGGATGTGCACCTACATTGGTTGCTATGGACATGCATCGAATACATGTTGTTGATGGGGAAGGGTTAAGGCAATTAACATTAACGGAAGGTAAAAGACTTTTTGGGTATCCTGATAGTTATAAATTGGACGTTCCCATAAAAGAGGGATATGATTTGTTGGGAAATACGGTTGTTGTTCCCGTTATTAAAGCAGTTGCGACAAAATTATTAAATACAATACAATGAAGAATGTGACAATTGAACAAGCTTACGATGAACTTGTTGGTGGATTCAAAATCAATAATGCTTCAGGTAATATTCAGTTTAACTTGAAGGATTTTCAGATTGTTGTAAAACAACCTAATGTTGTAGGAAACATTATTGAAGAGTGGCTCTCAGATTATTGGTTAGAGCATAAGAAATATAATATTACCCATAATTTAGGACAAACCGCCCCTGACTTCTGGTTTGATCCTGATAATAAAGAGCATGAGTTATTGGAGATAAAATGTTTCGACTATATTAATCGTGGACCTGGATTTGATATTGCAAATTTCCAATCATACATTCGCGAGATAGTTGATAAGCCATATCGCTTGCATAGTAAATATTTGGCAATCGGATATGGCATGGATGTTGAATCTGGTTTGGTGACTATCCACCAAGTATGGTTAAAGAATGTATGGGAAATGTGCTGCTCAAGTAGTAGCAGACCTATCAAAGTTCAGGAGAAGAAAAATGTGATTTACAATATCCGCCCGTCAGTTTGGTATGGAAATCGTTCTAACTTTCCGACATTTGAATCATTGGAAGATTTTCTTGCTGCAATAGAACAAACTATTTATGATTATAGCCAAACTCGACCGATAGCCGAACATTGGTTAGCGAACTTGAAAGAAAGTTACAGAAAAGTATATGGTGTTTCTCTTGATGTTCCACGATGGTATGATGTTAAGGGGAAATATGTCAAATAACAAATTATCATAGGATATGTACAATACCACAAACGCGCTGTTTACGCTTCCGGAAGGTAACGACAAGAAGGAGTTTTCTTTCAACGACCTCTTCAAGGGCAACGCAACTCAATTATTGCAGGGCTTTATGAAGAAACTGGAAGTGCCGGAAGTGAATATTGAGGATGAAAAGGCTGCGGCGACTGAAGCAGGAGAAGAATAATAGTTCGTTAATCCATTTAAAGATGAAAAAACCATGACGAAAAAACAGGAAATACAGCTTTTTGAAGAGAAGAAAGTCCGCACAGTTTGGGATTCTGAAACCGAACAATGGTACTTTTGTGTGGTAGATGTTGTGGAAGCCCTCACGGATAGTGTGAACCCAAGCGATTACATTAAAAAGATGAAGAAACGTGACCCTTCCCTCGCAGAAGGGTGGGGACAAATTGTCACCCCCCTTTCTGTGCAGACCCAAGGAGGCAAACAAAGGGTCAATTGCGCTTCTCAACAGGGGCTTTTCCGCCTCATCCAGTCCATTCCATCGCCCAAGGCAGAACCATTCAAAATCTGGATGGCGCAGGTGGCCTCGCAACGTCTCGACCAAATGCAGGATCCGGAATTGAATATAAATCAAGCTATTGCCGATTATAAACGATTAGGTTATAGCGACAAGTGGATAAACAACCGCATCAAAGGCATTGAGGTCAGGAAAGAACTGACTGACGAATGGGAACGCGCCGGCGTACAATCAGGACAGCAGTTTGCTTCGCTTACCGACATTATCACTAAGGAATGGAGCGGTATGACCACTCGTCAATATAAACAGCATAAAGGTCTGAAAAAAGAGAACCTCCGCGACAATATGAGCAATGTGGAACTGGCTTTGAATATGCTGGCGGAGGCTTCGACAACAGAAATATCCAAACAGAAAAATCCACAAGGTTTTCAAGAAAGTGCGAAAGTTGCCAAAGAAGGCGGAAACGTGGCAAAGGTTGCGCGTAAGCAATTAGAAAGAACAACGGGAAAATCAGTCATTTCAGCATCCAAGGCAAGCGATTATTTGGCATTACCTTCCGAAGACGAAATAGAATAATAGTTACGATTCTCCTCTTAAAAAACAAAACAGCTAAAAGCATTATGGACAAAGAAAACATTGTAAATAAACAAACGGATGATTTTATGATGTTTCGAACGAAAAAAGTCGAGGATCTTGCGCTTATTGCCGCCTTGGAAGAGGATTTTGATGTGTACAAGCTGCCGCAATTAGGTGATGATCCACAGAAAGTGATAAACGAAGAGAAAAAGAAACGTAGAGAAAATTTCAAGTACGATTTCTATCAAAATCAATATGGGGAATTGAAGGCGGCCGAGTCGGAACCGCTATACAATGCGCCTTTTCATTTTGCCAATCATTTCAATGATGTTTTCCTCATCGGTTGCTACAAAAATGATGCTCATTTGCAGTGGATTACGGATAAGAAAAAGTATAATGTTCGTTTGGGGAACCGCCGCGGTGCCGTGAAAGAAGACGATAAACAAGTTATAACCGCAAGATTTTTAATTCTGTACGATTTTGAAAAACCATCAACATATTCTCTTTATCGTTTGGAAAACCGACAGTGGGTTTATAAAATAGAGGATATGAAGAAGTTGGATTATCCCACACCCAAAGGTGCAAAATATCTGCTTTATGGCTTGACAGGAGAGCCCATAAACTTAGATATTGATATTCAGCAAGTTTTAGAAAGCAAAAAAGTTCAAAAAGGCACTCCGTTAGAAGGTGCCCCCATCTACCTCGCGGGAAAAGATTTGAAAGAATATTGTAGTACCACAAAATAATTTTTATGTCCCACACCTTAACCCTCACATGCCCGCATTGCGGACATATGTTTGAAAGAACCTACGGCGTGAATGTCGTGGGACAGGCTACCCTCTACTGCAATAAATGGATACTATCCAAAAAAGTGTGTAAAACTCAAAGTTTTATATTTTTGTAAAGGGAAAATTAAAAACAAAAAACAATGAATTTTACACAAGCGCAAAATTACGAAATTTTAGAAGACATCATCAAAAATGGTGCGGGAATTG
>JAZLHE010000087.1:0-47011 GCA_045616665.1 Bacteroidales bacterium
GTGGGGGAAGTTGTACCCAGCGACTTCAAAAAACGACACCCCGAAACCACATCAGGACAGCTCAACGACCCCGCACGTGCGCGTTGAATGTAGAAATTCCTTCTCGAATTGGCAAATTCTCATTCTGCGGAATTTAGGTAAATAAAAAAATCCTAAAAATGCGATTTGATATTAAATATTGATTATTTTTGCTTAATGATAAAAATTTTATATTCTTGGATTAAATGTCTGAAAATCAGTTGAAAAAGGAGAAAAAGTGGTTGTATTTCGCGTTAGGATTGGTCGCGGGATTTGTTATTTGTGGTGCTTATTCGCTTATTAACCAGATGGTGCATAATAAGTCACAGTCGCTGACGCAGACTATTAAGCATATTTATCATCACGAACCATCCAATGATACGCTCGTGAAGTATGTGAATTACGTCAAGAAAACGTCTGCTGATGACAAGAACGTAGCTCGGTTAAGGGATTCTTTACGTTTGGCTGCCGAAGCAGATGATATGGATGAGGCGGAATTTTATATGGATGAGGACGAATTGTCCAATGAAAACGTGGTTGTTGTTGATAAAATCATAGACAAAAAAACTCTGAAAGTACAGTTTAAGGATGACGATTTTAACGATGTTCCTGCTTCAGACAATGATATTATCCATTTTGAAGTGCAACAGTGGAATACGCCTATTAAAAATCGCATTTCCTATCACCGTGATAACAGTGTGGTGCAAATCAAGGGTTTATCTATTGATAAAATTGCGATAGTGTGCTATGACCGACATTATTATTTGCATTATGCCGATCAATATTATTTGTTGGAAAATAACGAAGGTTTTCAAAAAATCGGACCGGCTGTGGCTTTTAAGTAAAAGCAGTTTTTACTCAACTTCCAATCCGTTTTCTTTTAAATATTCTTCCGCATATTGAAGATATTTTTTCTCTAAAGCATAGTTCTGTCGTTGTCGTGCAGCTTTGGCAATGGCTATGTACGATTCGTAAATCCCTGTCTTTGACCGTAGAATGCCGTGGTAGTAATCATCGTTGCAATAGGCGGAAGGAATGTCGTGGCAGAATTCTTCCAGCAATTGAAACAAATCGATGGCGTAGGCTCCTTTGTCTATCTTGACCAAGGAGTCACCGGTTTGATAGACTTTATAGTAATATTCCGAAGAAAAACGATAGACTTCGTTTTCCTGTTCTTCACTGAGTTCGCTGTTGTCGAACAGGGCTTTGATGAGTGGAATGCAATCGGCGTACTCTTTCTCTTCAAATTTAATTTGTGCCTTGAGTAAGAGGGCATTGACATTGTGTTTGTTGTATTGTAGGGCCCGAGATAGGTAGTAATCGGCTTTGTCGTTATCTGCAAAAATATAGTCAATGCGTGCTTTGCTGTAAAACAGTTCGTCAACGATTTGAATTTGCTCGGAAAAAATGGTCATTAAAGAATCTGCCTGGGCGAGTAATTGGATTCCTTGCTTTTGTAATTTTTGTTTGTCTTTGCAATAGAAAAGTCTATCGTTGCCGTTGTCCTTGAGTTCGGTTAGTTCTTTGAGGCAATCTTGAAGAAAATAGTAGTGCAAGGTGATGAGTTCAGGGTCTTCACTGTCGAGTGAAGAAAGTCGTTGCTGAATGTTATCCAATTGTGCCTGCGTGACTGTGCAGGCATCAGACCATTGGGCTTGGCAAAAATGCCAAAGTCCGAACAGAAATATAAAAAGGAAAGAGGTTCTTTTCACAAAAAATGTTATTCGTCTTTCTCATCTAAAAATTTGTCAATCAATTTTTTCAAGTCGTTTTTGGACAGGGTGCCGTTAACGATGCCGGGTTGACTGTTGCGTTTGAAAAACAGCAGGGTTGGAATACTGTATATGTCAAAGGCAGCGGCGGTTTTGCCACATTTGTCGGTATTGACTTTATAAACGATAAGCCGACCCTGGTATTCCTTGGCCAATTCCACCAAGATGGGATGCATGGCACTGCAGGGTCTGCACCAATCGGCATAAAAATCTACGATGCAAGGGGTGTTGCCTTTGTACTGGAAACCTTTGTCGTTGTCGATATCTGTAATTTGAGCTGCAAATTCTTCGTCACTTAAAAAAATGATTTTTCCAGAAAGGTCTTCTTCAATGACTTGTTTTTCGGTGGCTGGCGTTTGCGTAAAACGAGGGTCGTCCATAGCCATCGAAATTACCTTTTCAGTTTCAAAACTAAGATCTTCTTCTTCAGTTTGTTTTGTATTACAACTGATTAATAATAAAGAAGATAAAACCAATAAGAAAATATTTTTCTTCATTGTATGATGATTAAATTGAAAATTATTCGTGTTTGCGCACTTCTTCCTTAAATTTTCTTCCCCGGAATTCAAAATTCTTAAATTGGTCGTAACTTGAGGCGGCTGGAGATAGTAGGCAGCTTTTCCCTTTTTCCGTTACCTGAAAGCAGTAATCGACAATTTTTCCAAAGTCGTCTTCCTCCAAAACCGAATCGGGTAGAGAATATTTACTTCCCCATTCTTGTTTGATGCGGTGTCCGGCAGGACCAGTGAAGACGATATGACTGACAGGATTATCGTGCAGATAATCAATGAGATGGTCGTAGGCAATGCCTCGGTCAAATCCTCCTAAAATGAGCGTGTTTACATTTTTTAGGGCTTTGAGGGCTGCAATGGTCGCCTCTGGAATCGTGGAAATGCTGTCGTTGTAGAATTTGATGTCTTGAAAAGTGCCGACATACTCAATGCGGTGTTCCAGCCCGTTGAATGAGGCCAAGTATTTCATAATATCCTCGTCGCTGACACCGTAATTTTTGACAGCCAAAATGGCCGCCATAATGTTGTTGAAATTATGTCTGCCTGGAAGATTGTAGTAGTGACGTAGGTCGTATTCGCCAAGCAGCTCCCCTTTCCGAACGTACATCAGATTGTCGTCCATACAGTAACATCCCGTATCAATACTTTGTAAACTGCTGAATTTTAAAAAGTTACGTTTATAGCCATGGCTTTTTATCAGATGAGGGATGTGTTCGTCTTCGTTATTGTAAATAAGGATGTCGTTTTCTTGTTGAAATTTGGTGATGTTCATCTTGGCAAGTTGATAGTTGCTCAAGGATTGAAAATGGTCAAGATGCTCTTGATACATATTCAGCAAAATGGCAATATGTGGGGAAGTTTCGGTAAATTCCAGCTGATGAGCTGATAATTCTGCTACAATGACGGAATCTTCGTTCAAATCTTCTAGGATGTTGAAAAAGGGAATGCCGATATTGCCGGCTAGAAAGGTGTTGCTGCGACTATTGGAAAGCAGGTGATAAATCAGTGACGAGGTGGTACTTTTGCCTTTGGTGCCGGTAACACCGATGACTTGTTGGCGGAATCCTTGCATAAACATTTCTGTTTGCGAAGTAATGCGGTAAGGATGGATAAAATAGTTGATATTGTTCAAGTTCACGCCGGGTGTCTTGAAAATGAGATCGTAGTCGTTGAGGTTTTGCGCATATTCGCTGCCAATGACAAATCGTAAGTGCCTGTCAGTCTTAAATTCTTCAATATTAAGAGCTTCGCTTCGGTCAGCGGCAACAATCTCCATATCGGGGAAGTGTTTTCGAATAAACCGATAGGTGGAAACGCCTTCTCTTCCAAATCCTAAAATGACAATCTTTTTATTTTTGATCTGTTCTAAAATGACATCTATCATAATTCTGCGGTATCGTTGACAAAAGTGATGAATAACTATTTCCTAATAAATTTCTTGGTGGCAATGGCGTGGTCGTTGGCCAATCGGATGAAGTACATACCGGAAGCAAGGTCGTTCAATTGGTAACTGTTGCCGACAATATTGTTCACGCTGGTCCAGTTGCCGTCTTCTGCACGCCATTGCAAGTTGACATTGTTGTTGTTGGCAACGTACCAACTGAGATCGGCAGTACGATTGGTGATATTATCAGCCGTAATGCTGTTGGGTACATAGCAAAGTGTGGAATCGGCTTCGCTAACGTTAACGTCATCGCCGATGGTTCCCATCGTGAAGGTTAATGCCTGGGTGCCACTGTGAGGATAGCAGTATTCGGAAGCGGTGCTCGTAATATGGGGAGCAGGGTAGTTCTCGCCTCTGGTGATGGAAGTCCAACAAATCGGAACAATTCCTTCTTGGTCATAATTGGTACTGGCGTATGATTCAAAATCTTCATTATATGGAAGTTCCATAATAGAACAGTCGGTGGTCGCATTCAAAACAGGGCTATGTGGACTTTGGGAATAGCTGTTACAATTGCTGAAAACAGAGAAGTCGTAATTCGTGGCAGAACTTAAATTTGGTATTTCGTAAGGTTTGGTTGTAATGTTTTCGATGGTGTTTCCGCTTCCGTCGCCGGGAATAAAGCCGGTTGGACCGTATTCGACAGACCACTGGTTGGCTTCGGTCATATCGGTCCAACTAATATCTGCGGAAGTGGCGTGAATGTTGGATGCATTAACGTAGAGCGGCTGGGTACAAGTCGGGATTCTTTCCAATGTGAGATTGTCTATTTTGCAAGTGGCTTGGTCATAGGAATAGAATTGAAGTGAGATGTATTTGTAGTTACCTGTGTAATCGGTTTCGTCAAAATTGGTAAACCAGGGGAGGTCATAAAGGTGAATGGAATCACAAGTTCTAAATGTGTGATTGATAAGACTTTGAGCATTTGCATTCTGAAAGAAGATGCCCCAACCGAGGATTCCTAAAAGGCAGAAAATGATGGGGATTTTTTTCATATTATATATATACATTTAAATTAATGTTCTGTTGCAAAATTACATATTTATTTTGATATGGCAAACACTGATGAAACTTATGTTTGACAATAGTTTTTTTTCTTTTGCCGTCCCGCAAAAAATATCTTACGAATAAATACAAAAAAAGGGACCGACTACAAAATCACTTTTTAGTCGGTCCCTTTTTGTGATGTTCACAAGACGGTTATTTCTTGATGAATTTTTTGGTAGCTGTCGTATTGTCGCCTGATATACGGACGAAGTATATACCAGAAGCGTAATTGTCAAGATTGATGACACTTTGGTTGTTGCTTAGCGGAACCGTTTGTATCAGTTGTCCGAATGCGTTATAAACGACTGCTTCTTCGACAGTGACATTGGCATTGATTGTGAGAGTGATGTAGTTGTCGGCAGGATTTGGCATCAGGCTGATGCTGTTGAATAATGTCACATTGTCAATACCAACTTCAGGTTGAGTCGTGAAACTTGTACTCACGAAGTCGCTTTCGTTATCGGCACAGATGGTTTTAACGCGGAAATCGTAACTTGTATTGGCCGTTAGGCCTTCAAGGTTAAAGGAAGAAGTGGCAGTGGTGGCTTCTTGCCATTGGGAAACATTCTGCTGTTTGTATCCAACTCTCCAATTGGTGCCTCCGTTGGCATTCCAACTGGCAACGGCTGATGTTTCATTAATGTTGCCAATTTGAAGGTCGGTTGGAGCATCGCAAGGATTAACAGGGGCTGCAGGCGTGGTGAAAGTGTGAGAAGCTGTCCAGTCGCTTTCGTTATCTGTGCAGACGGCCTGAACCTGTACTTCGTAAGCGGTTTGTGCACTTAATCCTGTCAATTGGTGGCTTGCACTTGTCAAATTGTTGACCGCAATCCAATTGCCGCTTTGAGCTCTGTATTGCAAGTTCCATTTGTTGGCATTACCCGCATTCCAAGTGATGTTGGCAGAGTTGTACAATACGTTGTTGGATGCCAAGTTCGTTGGAACATCGCAAGTAGCCGGAATTTCACCATCATAAACCATTACCGAATCAATATGGAGGTCGTTATCGCCACCCGATACCGTAGATTCGCCATAGAAAGCAATCTTGATTTCATGTCCGATATAATCAGACAAGTCAATATGAATTGCTTCTCCTGTATGGGAAATGGCAGCATAACTATGGTCGGCGGTAGGATCGCCATCATTCCAAATCACGGCATTGTCGGTTGACCAAGTGGCACCATTGTCTGTAGAGATGGCAACGATAAACTTATCGTCATCAGAAGTACTTGATGGAGCAGAGGATGATGCAAAAGCGGTCAATGCCAAATTGAATGATAACACCGGAGTTTCAGCCGTAGTCAAATCAATAGCCGGACTTACCAACCAGTAGTTGCAGGTGGTTCCATAAATATTCACCTTCGGATGAACATGTCCAAATGCATAGGTGCTTGAGAATATCCAACCGCTTGTGGTAGCAGTTGGAGTTTCTGTACCAAAAATTCCAGAGTATCTATTCCAACAAGCTGGCATAGAAGAAGTGGTGAAGTTTTCGGTAAATGGCAATTCATACACCGCACATTCCGTAGTGAAATTGCATTTTGCACTCCAAGAACTGGTTCCATCCGCATCACAATTGGATTGAACATAGACATCGTATGAAGTTGTAGGTGTCAAACCTGTCAATTCGTATGGATTATCCATAATATCGGTAAGCATTGTTCCAGTTCCGGGTGTAAATCCAGCAGGACCATATTCGATATTCCACGAGGTTTCGCCATTACGGGCAGTCCAGCTCAAATCAGCAGAAGTAGTTGTGATGTTGGTGGCTGTCAGATTGGTGGGTTTTAAGCATATTTGGGCAGAGCATGTAACAGTGAAGTTAGTGAAAGTGGCACCAGAAGAGAGGGTGCTACCATCTGAACAACTGTAGATAATGTCTTCAGCAGGATCAAGAATTTCAAATGAAGTTTCACCGGAGTATGAGCCGGTGTGCCATTCAAAGCGGGTATTGCTCATATCACATAGGCCGACATTGAAACTGGCCTCGTAGTTGCCGCTGGCAACGGTGTAGGTGCCCACCAAAATGTTGTCGCTATAAATTGTGATGTAGTTGCCGTTCCAGCCATCACCGTAGCTGTCGTGCAGATTAAGAGTGTATTGGCATTGGTCGCTGGTATTGCAGATTTGGGTAGTGAATGTGCAAACTTGACTGTAGTCGCTGTAGTCGCTGCCGCCGCAGAATGCGCTTACATAAATGTCGTAAGTGTAACTGCTATTGAGTCCGGTTAATTCAAATGGGTTGCTGGTGGCCGGTGTGGTATTACCTAAACCAGGTGTGAATCCAGTGGTGTCATATTCGATAATCCAACTGCTAGCTCCATTGACGTCAGTCCACGCGATGGTGGCGTTGTCGGCGTTGATGTTGCTGACAATGACATTGAGAGGTTGCATACAAGTTGGAGTATAGTCCAAGGTCAAGTCATCGATTCTAAAAGTATTACTAGTGCCGTTGGAAACACGGAAGGCAATGTATTTGCCATAGCCTGTATAGTTGCTTAAAGGATATATTACGTATTCCCAAGTGTTGATTGCGCTGGCGTTCAGGGTGTCTAATACTTCAAAAGTGGTAATGTCGTCTTTGTCATCCATGACACCGATTTCCATAGTGACGGAAGTTGAAGATTGAATCAGGTAGAACGACAGCATCAGGCTGTTTGCATCCACATCGTCACCTATGCCTGGTAAAATAGCCACATCGTAGCAATTGGGGGTATAATGGAAGTCCAAGGAAGCGGGAGCGCTGTGATAGGAACCAGTGTAAACGTAGGGGAAGTGGGAGGGGTCTGAAGTGAGTTTGCTCCAGCAGTCGGGGAATTTTTGATTGTCGGGTAAGCCTGAATAATCTTCTTCGTCAAAATTGGTGAACCAGGGAAGGTCGCTGGAGGTAATAGGACCGCATTCTGTTTTGAAGTTGGCGGAAGTCCAGGAACTTTCGCTACCATCGTCGCAAATAGCGCGAAGTTGCACCGTGTAGTGGGTGTTTGGACTGAGGGAAAAAAGCTGGTAAGTTGTTTCATAAACATAGCCTTCTTCAGTCCAGTCAACATCGCCATTGGCTTTGTAGCGAAGTTCCCAGGTGCTTTCTTGATAGCCTGGGGTCCATTCAAGATCAGCACTGTTAGGGGTGGTGTTGGTCACCATTATAACAGGTGCCGCACAGGTGCCGTTGGAGCAGTAATGTATTTTGACATTGTTGCGAGTGTTGTAATACGTTCCAGATAATGAGGATGGGTTTGTTGGATCTGGATTGTTGCTGTCGGAATGATAAGCAATAGCCAGGTATCCACTTGTACTGTGAGTGTTGAACACGTATGAACTGCCGTTGTAGTCTCCAGAATTGTCATCTACGGCTACGATGAGGTTGTCGATACCGTTGTATTCAAAAGTGTTGTCAAAGTCGAAACGATTCCATCCTTGGGTGCAGTTGAGGGGACCTGAATAGACCAATTGGAGGCTGTCGAAACCCTCAAAATCGCTACCGCTGGCGAAAGCGTTTTTCGTAGTGTGTCCTAGATAGATATTGACATCGTTTTTCTTAGTGGAGGGTGAGGTATGACCATATTGGAAGCTGATGCCGGAGATGCTGTTGGCGGTGCTGCCCAATTCTTCGGCAGTAAAAATCTGTTGACTGTAAGAGTATTTGAAGTAGTTGTCGGCGGGATAATAGTAAGTCGTGTTAGTGCCTTGTCCAATGGAGAAATCTTCTGATACCAGGCAGTGTGTGCTGAAATTGCTGGTTTGCCAGTCGCTGCTGCCTTCTTCGCAGTTGGTCATAATACGGATTTGATATGAAGTATTGGGTTCGAGGCCGCTCAACAAATAACTGTTGCTTTCAGCATAAGCGCCATCCCAAGCTTCTTCTCCGGCCACCGTGTATTCCAAGATATAGTCAACGGGAGTTCCGTAGGGGCTTGCTGACCAAGAAATCATAGCGGAAGTTCCCGTGATGTCAGTAATCGTGATTCCACTTACGATGCCGCAGTCGGGGTCGTTTTCGCAAGGAAGCCATGTCAAGACGGGAAAACCATCGTTAAAATCGCAGAAATCCTGTTTGAAGTGGTTGTCAAGGTCGCCGAGAAAATCGGTGCTGAGCATGTAAGTCAGCGTTTTGGTAATGCCGTTACCGGAGCTGTTGCTACCCGAGAATGAGGAGAAACAGTTATTCACGCTACCGCTGTAGCCGCAGATGCCGCCTGTAGCATAACTGCTGGTGATGGTGCCCGCAAAATAGCAGTTGGAGCAAACGGCACCTTGGCTGTTGCCGCAGATGCCACCCACATATTGACCGGTGATGGAGCCGGTGACGATGCAGTGGTCGATATTGGTGTTGCAGTAGCCGCCACTTTGCTTGTTGGGATATGCTGCACCTACCAAACCACCGGTGTTGTTGTTGGAAGATGTGTTGACACCAATTACTTGTTCATTGATGACCATACATTCGCTGATGTTGACAGTGCCGTTTCCAGAATTGGTGTTGTTGCCAATAAATCCTACTAAAGCGCCCATCATACCGTTGGCTTTGGCCACGGGATTGATTAGGATTAAGGAATCAATGGAACCGGGATATTGCAGGTTGCCGAAAAGACCAGCCTGAAAATAGCCGCTATTGTCGCAATACATATTGTAAATAATATGTCCGCCGCCATGAAAAGTCCCGCAGAACGCTTTGATGGTGCCTGTAATTTCGCCAGTTGACTGGGTGCAGCCACCGATTTTAATCCAGTTGTTGGTGTTGTCATCGTCTGCGTTGAGCCAAATGTCTGCCTCCAAATGGATGGTTTTTCCTGAAAAATTGGAAGTGCTGTTGTTGACTATGGATGCCAATCCGGCCAATTCTTCAGCAGTATAAATGTAAAAATCTGTTTGAGATGCGTCAAACCATGAAACATCTGCTGTTCCGTCCCAAACGTTTTGTGCATTAATTTGCTGTATTGAAGAGCAAATCAATAATGCAAAAGCACAAACGTAACAAAGAATAAAATTTTTCATAGGCTTTAATATTTAAGTTATATAGTAAGTACTGAATTGCAAAAATACACTTTTTTTTTAATGTATTATATACTTAATAATGAATTTATTGTATTTCTGCGCAAAAAGAGAGAAATGTTGTGGTGGTTATGTTGTTTGTTAATAATAATTGATGAAAAAAAGTTTTATCGGACACCAATAAAAAACGAAGCGTATAAATTAACATTTTTGCAGAATATCAATACGAAGCAATAAAAAAAACGGTGACCAAAGACCACCGTTTTTTATTGTGAATCAAAAGATAATTGATTACAGAGTATGATAAGGTTTCAACAAACCCTTGCCGATTTCAACGGCCTCTTCATTCTTGGGAATGAGGTGGTGGTGACGTTCGGGCAGAGATTTTTCCAAACCCTTGTGAAGCATTTCAGGAGTTACCAAAGGTTTAACGGCGAGGAAACCGCCGAGGATAATCATATTGAACAATTTTGAAATACCCAGTTCACTGGCTTTGTCGGTGGCTGCCACTTGGTAGATATTGATGTCTTTACGAGTTGGGTGGTTGCTGATACCATTGGGATCGTAAATCAATAAGCCGCCAGGTTTAACAGCTTTTTCAAATTTGTCCATAGACTGTTGGTTAAGGATGATGGCGGTGTCGAATTGGTTGAGGTAAGGAGAGCAAATACGTTCGTCGCTCAAAATTACCGTAACGTTAGATGTACCACCACGCATTTCAGGACCGTAAGAAGGAAGCCAGCTAACTTCCTTATCTTGCATAATGCCGGCGTAGGCCAGGATCTTACCCATTGAGAGAACACCTTGACCGCCGAAGCCTGCTATAATTATTTCTTCTGTCATTTCTTGTAAATTTTAGGATTAATTATTTTTTTCTCAGTGAGAATAAGGTCTCATTGGGTTGGTCGAATGTGGCTACGCGTTCGATGAATTTAGGATCGAACTTGCCGTCCACCTTCATATCTCCCAATGGGAAATATTTCAAAGTGTTTTCTTCCATCCACTTGTTGGCCTGAACAGCCGTCATTTTCCAACCGGAATTACAGTTGGAGGTAACTTCTACGAAAGAAACGCCTTTGTTGAGTTTCTGGTTTTCGAAGGCCTGACGGATAGCTTTTTTACATTTACGAGCCAAGGCAGGAGTATAAACAGCCTGGCGGGTTACATAGTAAGTGCCGGGAAGTTGAGCCAACATTTCGGTCATTCTCATCGTATGTCCCATAATTTCCGGGTCACGGCCGTAAGGGCAAGTAACGGTTTCCATACCTTCCAATGTGGTAGGAGCCATCTGACCGCCGGTCATACCATAAATACCGTTGTTGATGAAAATCATCGTGATGTTTTCGCCGCGGTTGCAGGCATGCAAAACTTCGGCAGCACCGATAGAAGCCAAGTCGCCATCCCCTTGGTAGGAGAAAACGAAGGTTTCGGGGCGGAGACGCTTGATAGCGGCAGCACAGGCAGGAGCACGACCGTGAGCTGCTTCAACAAAGTCAACATCAAAATAGTTGTAAGCTAATACAGAGCAACCTACCGGTGAAATACCGATGACGTTGTCCTGGATGCCCATTTCCTCGATAACTTCGGCAATGATTCTGTGAACTGTACCGTGTCCGCAGCCTGGGCAATAGTGCATAACGTTGTCTGTGAGAACCGGCGTGCGTTTATACACTAAGTTTTCGGGTTTAATTATATCTTCTCTTGTCATAGTTTCAACGAATTAAATTATTTAACCATTTTTTTCAATGCATCGAAAATTTCAACCGGGGTTGGAATAACGCCACCATAACGGCCATAGTGTTCAACGGGAACCTTGCAGCCAACGGCTAACTTGACGTCTTCGATCATTTGACCGGCATTCATTTCAACACTTAAGATTTTCTTCATGCGACCGCCAATTTCGGCAACGGCTTTGGTTGGGAAAGGCCACAGGGTGATAGGACGAATCAAACCGACCTTGATGCCTTCGGCGCGTGCGAGTTCCATAGATTTCATACAAATACGTGCGGCAGAACCGTAAGCCACGAAAATATAGTCTGCATCTTCGCAGTTGATGGCTTCGTAACGAGCGTCTTCTTCTTCGCATTTTCTGTATTTGGCCTGGATTCTTTCGTTGATGGCTTCTTGTTTCAAAGCTTCCAGTTCAAGAGAAGTCACAATGCGATGCTTGCCAGTTGAACGATGACCGGTAGCAGCCCAAGGACAATTCTTTTCAATATATTCGTTGGTCCAACGTGGTTTGTAATCATCGACCATTACTTTTTCCATTACCTGACCAATTACACCGTCAGAAAGGATAGCGGCTGGGTTCCTGTATTTGAATGCCAAGTCAAAACCAAGTTCTACGAAATCGTACATTTCCTGTACGGAAGCGGGAGCCAAGGTAATCAGTCTGTAATCACCGTGTCCACCACCTTTGGTAGTCTGGAAATAGTCAGATTGTGAAGGTTGGATGGTGCCAAGGCCTGGGCCGCCACGAACCACGTTGACACACAATGCCGGAAGTTCAGCACCGGCAATATATGAAAGACCTTCTTGCATCAATGAAAATCCTGGTGAGGAAGATGAAGTCATAACGCGTTTGCCTGCTGCGGCACCGGCATATACCATATTAATGGATGCCAACTCGCTTTCTGCCTGCAGTACTACCATACCTGTTGTCAGGTAAGGACGTTCCTGCATCAAAGTTTCCAATACTTCGCTCTGAGGGGTAATAGGATAGCCGAAATAACCGTCACAACCCATACGAATGGCTGCTTCGGCAATGGCTTGGTTACCCTTCATTAATTTCAATTCTTTTGCCATTTTGTAAAATGTTTAGTTGTTAATTGTTTTTGTTGTTTCTTGCTTTGCGTGTCGGTTACTCTTTGGCACGGTAAACTTCAATAACGCCATCAGGACAAATGACTGCACAATTGGCACAGCCAACGCATGCGTCTTCGTTTACTACTTCAAGATAATTGTAACCTTTTGCATTTACTTTTTTTGAAAGTGCGATACAGCCGTTTGGACAGCCGGTGATACACACTTCGCAACCTTTGCACTTTTCAGTGTTAATGACTAATGCTCCTTTAAATGCCATAATTTTAAATTTTTATGTGTTAGTAATTAGGTTTATAATTTTCTTTTTCCATTGAAAATATTAGTTTACGAAAATACAAAAAATATCAATACCAAAAGCACTCTCGAAAGAGTTTTTTTTTGTATTGCTAAAATGATAATAATTTATTGGAAATCAGTTTTTTACGACTGTTTCAACAAATATTTTTCCCTGATTCTCAAGAAGGAAAATGTAGCTTCCTTTGGATAAATGCGTTATATTTATCGGTTCGCTATTTTGAATTGTCATTTTTTTGATTATCTGACCTTGGATGTCATAGATGGTCAAATTCGCCGTTGGAAATTTTTCGCTTAAATGGGGTATAACCACGTCCATTGCAGGATTGGGATAGAAAGAAATTTTACGATGTTGATTGCTCTCAATGCCGACACTTTGCTCTTGGAATTGTACGAAAATGGTATGGTCTTGCGTCACGTGCATCAGCCGAATGCTGTCGATTTGGTGTAAGTCGATGTCATCCAAAATGACGCGCAGAATCTCATAATTGTCATCAGGGATGAAGTAAATCGTGGTGTCAGCACTATATGTGACAGAAATCCGCTCTGTTTCGGGTACAAAATGTCCGCCAATGCTGGAATACAGGTAGATGTTGTAAGGACTGAGTTGTCCGTACAAGGGCAAACTGTCGCATAGGACAGGTTCCTCAGAATTCAGCAAAAGATAGCTCGAAACCATCAAGCTGTCGTTGGCGATATAACGCAAAAATAAAGCAGAGTTTTCCCTATTTAGTTCGCATTCGTTTTGCCAGTTGATGCCATCAGGAGAAAGTTCAAAGTTTGTATCAACACGTGCCGTGACAATTCCCCTGAAATCAATTTGCCGCACGTGGATGAACTGAGGTGTACTGCTGCTGTGCAATCGAGCGGTAAAATGAAGTTCTGTGGAATCGACTTCGATATGCGGAAACATCCAATGGTAGATGGCGGTGATGGAATGATTGCCGTTCAGATTGGTGAAGGTGTAACTTCCTTCGTTGGTGAAAGAAGTGTCGTTGTCTATCACTAATGCGGAAAAAGCATGTTGTGGGTCTAAACTTCGATGATAAAATGTGATATTGCCATATCGAGGAACAAGTACGATTCCGGTTGGTTCAATACTACCACCACCGATGGCTTGGGCGTAAATGGTGTCCACTTCGGTATAACCCCGCGCGATGACAGTTTTGGTCTCTGCGTTGTTGGCGGTAATGCTGATACCGGTGCTGTCGGCGTTGTTGCCGGAGGACACGTACTGAACGTATATTTTCCCACCAGAACTGTCTAATGTACAATTGTTTTGCCAAATGTTTTTATCCGTGGATAGTAGGAAGTTGTCGTTGCTGTTGACCAAGATATTCCCGTTAATCATCGTTCCCCTGATATTGAGAGAGTCAATGCTTGTGTTGCCCATTAGATTTAGGGCGTTTGGACTAACATTGACACAAGTTTGATGAGTCGGATATAAGTTGATGATGGCTTTCTGCTGATAGGTGTAGTCATAGGATTCCGGGCATAAATGAGTGAGGGAAAAATAGCCATTGTTGTTTCCTTTCCATCCCCAGTTGATATGGAAAAAGGTTTGCCCGTCAATGATTTGATAGCCGTCGCAGAGAAATGTGTGGGAATCTGTTCCTTGACCAGACAATATAAATGGATAGCCCGAATCCAATTGGTGACGGAGTGTGTCTTCCCATTCTTGTGTGGTGCTAAAGTAGTTTTTTCGCAGACTGATGGCATCCTCGAAACCAAAATAGTTTTTCAATGCATAAAGGCCGCTGGGTGCGTTGCCAATGGGATAGCCGGAACTGCTTTCAGGACCGTAGTCGGTTTCAATGGCCACGCCGCAATGATAAATCAATGTGGCTACGGCGTTTTTTTCCTGCATCGATGAATATTCGGTTAAGGCGTTAGGCATTTGGTCGTAATAGTAAGTGGTGTTGCCGAAATCAGCGAAAAGGCGACCATAATGGGTGCTGATGTATTCGTGAGAACCAAATCCGTTAGAAGGAAACTGGTGATAGTTGAGAATTTGTGCCATTGCTACGGCAATGCAGCCGGCCACCGCGTGTCCGGAAACGGAAAGATTGTCGGCAGGGCAGAGCATAT
Organism: Bacteroidales bacterium; assembly: GCA_045616665.1. Classification (GTDB taxonomy): domain Bacteria; phylum Bacteroidota; class Bacteroidia; order Bacteroidales; family WCHB1-69; genus RUG11690. Next base: position 14,988 of record JAZLHE010000087.1, read on the forward strand.
TGTAATACGGGGATTGTCCCCAAGTGGTTTGTATAAAGGGACCTACGGAGATGATGTCGTCATTGGCGACATTTTCAGAAACCAAGGTTTGCCAATGTTGATGAATCTTATTAGAATTTCCGTATGGGTTTTCAGGATTTCTGCTTTGTCTTGGCTGATTTTGAAGCGTTGCTTTCAGCGGAAGTGGAATTTCGTTCTTCTGAAATGGTGCAGAGGTGGAATAACCCAAAATGGGCAGGCGTCTGTCGTCTCCGGAAACAATGACAAAACCATTGTCAAAATTGAAAATATAGTATGGTGATGGAGTGCCAGTTTCCGTGGGAAGGCAGTGGAGCTCCGGCGAGGAAGACTTCAAAACGCATTGTAGAAAATGACTTGCAATTTGCTTGGCATAATTGCTGTCCACAGGAGAAGCCATTCCTGCGGCCGAAAATAAGAATAGAAGAGTAAGTAGAAAATACCGTTGTGTTTTAGACATTATTTTGAAGTTTCTTCTAATTGTAATTTAACATCATTCAGCACATTCATATAATTGATGAATGCTTGATATGGGGAAGGATAAACATCAAAGTTGCGTCGGACAGTATTGTGAGAAAACCACTTGGTACCCATAAAGTTGAAGTGATCGGCAGCTTGCAGGCGAAGCCAATTTAACTTGGCCGTCGAGTTATGGGATTGTTTGTAAAGTTCCTCCAACTGGAACAATTGTTGGAAGGCCTCGTTCTGCAGTTCGTTGCCCAACCATTCCGCAGTGTCCTTTTCATCGCCAGAGTAAGAAATGGGCCACGGCGCGTGCATCGTTGAGCAGGGAACTTTGAGCTTCGCCACTTCTTTGGGCTTCACCAATTGATATCGTTTTGAATCAATTAATTGTGAAAATAGTGCCTTGAAAAATTCAAAAATTCCGCTTTCGACCGTATGGTATTCTCCAATGGTTTCGTAATCAAAATAGAGATTGATAAAAGGAGATTCTTCGGGAATGGCATCGAGTTTGGAGATGAATTTTTCCGCAGTCATACCCATTCCGTCTGCTTCTTGTTGTTCAAAACGCTGTGAGATGTCATCGCAGAGTTGGTAGCTTCGCAAAAGCAATTTTAAGTCGGTTTGGAATGGATTGCAGTAGAGAAAACAAGGACTTTTCCAACCTAAAATATGTCGGGCACCTTCGGTGAGCACGACATCGTAGCCGGCTTCGTGCAGCCATTCGCCAATCTCGTCAGAATAAATGATTTCGGTGTTGCAAAACGTGGTGGGTCGAACACCGAAGACTTCTTTTAACAATTTTTCCTGAAGATGAACTTGTTCCAAAAAGCAGCTTTTATTGTACAAGGAAGCTATACTGTGGGTAAAAGTGCTTCCCGTGATTTCCACATTGCCTGTGGCAATGAGTTCTTTGAAACTTTCAATGACATCGGGACAGTATTCCTGGAATAGTTTAATGGAACTTCCTGATATACTGAAGCTTAGATTTATTTGTTCTCCGTATTTCCTGATCAGTTCGAGAAACATAGCGTTGGCGGGCAGATAGCATCTTTCGGCCAAACGATTAGCTAAGTAACTGTTCTGATAGTCATCAAAATAATGGTGATTTTGATTGATATCAAAAAAACGGTATGTCCTTAAACGAAAGGGTTGACTGATTTGAAAATGGAAACAGATTTTATGCATTGTCTTGATATTAATTTCGATGATTATTCATAAAAATATTTAATGTTAGATGAGCTTAAATTAGTGATTGATAGATGTTTTTGAGTTTGCGGGCTACATATTCCCATTTGAGGTTATCTACTTCTTCTTTCCCTTTTTGGACGAAGAGTTTAGAGAGAGCAGGGTAGTGAAGAAGACCGTAGATGGCATCGGCAGTGGCGTCAATGTCCCAAAAATCGACTTTGATGGCGTGTTGAAGCACTTCGGCCACGCCGGATTGTTTGGAAATGACGACGGGCACGTTGGCACGCATGGCTTCCAACGGCGAAATGCCGAAAGGTTCCGAAATCGAAGGCATCACATAAACGTCGCTCATCCCGAACATTTTGTCAATGTCATCTCCACGTAAAAAACCGGTAAAATGGAAACGGTCGGCGATGTGCAGTTCAGCGACGCGTTCAATGATATGCGGCATCATATCACCGTCACCAGCCAACACGAAGCGAACGTCCGGGTCTTTTTCAAGCACTTTTCGTGCCGTCTCGACAAAATAATCCGGTCCTTTTTGAAAGGTGACACGGCCTAAGAAAGTGACGATTTTCTCTTTGACGTGCTTTTCCCGCGATACCGTTTTGTCGTTGGGAATAACGGCATTGTGCAAAGTGACGACTTTTTCTGCCGGAATGTGGTATTTTTCGATGACGATTTTTCGTGTGAGTTCGCTGACGGCACATACTTTGTCGGCTTCGCTCATACCGTATCTTTCAAGGCCATATACAATGTCGTTGATGTTGTTTTCGCCAGAACGGTCAAATTCGGTTGCGTGAATGTGAACGACCAAGGGTTTCCCGCTGACTTTCTTGGCAGCGACTCCGGCTTTGTAGGTGAGCCAGTCGTGGGCGTGAATGATGTCAAATTGTTCGTTTTGGGCAATTTCGGCGGCAATTTGGGCGTAATGTTCCACTTCCCGCATAAGACTTTCACCATATTTGCCTGAAAATTGATATTTTATTTTTCCGTTTGATGAGGAATGTTCAAAAATGCCGCTTTCAATTTGGTTGACGACATTAAAATAATCGTCTAATCCAACGTAGGGTATCAGTTGAGAGTTGACTTGGATGTAGGATACATCGTGAAAATGGCGAAAATATGTGGAGAATCTCGGGTCGATTTCCACTTCACTCGCATTGATGATTTTAATCACACTTTGATCTTCGTCTCCCGACGCCTTAGGCATCACGAAGGTGACATCGACATCGTTTTGGGCCAAACCTTTGGTCAAGCCGTAACAAGCCGTGCCCAAGCCGCCTGCGATGTGCGGGGGAAACTCCCATCCAAACATTAGTACTCTCATCGTTGTTCGTTATTGGTTAATATTCTATTTCATTCTGTCAACCTGCCATTTCAGGTACAATAAGGCGGCCACGCTCCAAGCTTGCGAAATACATCCGTTGGGTTTGAAAGGTGGGTCTCCGTCGGTGATTTCACAGATGCTGGAAATTCCGTAATCCTTCATACAACTGTCAAATTTGTAGAAGATGTTTTCGATAAACGGCACGGCAGATTTGCCATACACCGCGAGCATACCATCGCTGAATGGAGCCAGAAGCCAGGGCCAGCAGGTGCCTTGGTGGTAGGCAGCGTCTCTTTCGGCTTGATTTCCCTGATAGTGGCCTTTGTAGTCTGGGTCGTTGGGAGATAACGTGCGGATGCCTTTTTCGGTGAGCAGTTCCTCGCAGGTCTTTTTCAACACCAATTGTCTGATTTTCTCGCTGATAGGTACGTAGGGCAGTGAGACGGCAATCATCATATTGGGGCGAACTTGGAAATTTTTGTAGTCGCCGTTGACGAAATCGGCCAAATAACCTATTTCTTTCGACCAGAATGTTTCTTTGAACGTGGCGGGAAAACTTTTGGACAGGGGTTCCCACGCTTCAATAAACTCTCGGTCTTTTGCAAAATGCGCCATTTCAATGCTGAATTGTATCGCATTGTACCACAGTCCGTTGATTTCAACCGCACATCCTGTTCTTGGCGTGATGGGCTTGCCGTCAACCACGGCGTCCATCCAAGTCAGGGCCACGCCTTCCTTGCCGGCGTAAATCAGTCCGTTTTCCAACATCTTGATGTTGTACATCGAACCATTTCGGTAGGCGTTGAGAATGTCTTTCATTACCGGACCGTATTCTTTCCAGATTTTCTTCTCGCTATGGGTGTAGGAGGCATACTGTTGTAAGGCGCGGAAAAACCACAAGGGCGCGTCAACGGAGTTGTAAGCTGCTTGGTCTCCACTGCCGATATTGGGGAAAAGCCCGTCTTTCATTTCCGAAAGCATATCGTCGATGATAGTCTTGCAAAGTTGGGGCTTGTTTACTACCGACAAGGTCAGACCCGGTACGGAAATGAACGTGTCGCGGCCCCAACGGCCGAACCAGGGATAACCCGCGATAATCTGGGTTTTCCCGTTGCGTTCAATGATGAACTGTTCCGCGGCATTTTGGAGACAGTGAAGAAAACTGTTTCGTGAGCGATGGCCATTTAACTCTTCGTTGAAAATTTTTGCAATATCTTGAGGGTCAATGGGTTCTGTGCCAATGGAAAAGTAGAGTTCCTTACTTTTCACCGAAACATTGATGCTTCCCAAGTTGATGAGGTCTTCGTGACCGTCATAACCTCTATTCAGTTCTTCCTCGTATTCAAAATTGAAATACCAGTTGGGATTGTGTTGATAGTCTATATTTTCTGAAGATTGAAGATAGATGGGTGTATAATTGTCGTATAAACAATATTTTACGCCATTTTGAACCGTATCGAAGCTGGTGTTGACTTGATCGTTCTTGTGCGTGAGTTGATGAATCTGACGAAAAGCAAGCAGTGGTTGGAATTGGAAAGATGCGGATTCAAAATCATCTAAAATAGTATATTTGATAATGAGTCTTTCGCTGTGATCGGAAAACAGCAGTTCTTTGGTGAAGTTAAAGCGCCCCACCCTGAAATAATAGACAGGGATGGTGTCGGCAACAAACTTTTGCAGGTACTTGTTGCCTTTTGGATCATAAACTCCGCCTCGGTATTGGTGCATGCCGAGATGAAATTCCATATCGTCGATGACGATGCTTTCGTTGAGGGATGATACCAAAACGTGGCGTTCTCCGTCAACCTTTTCTTGCGGCAAAATAAACAGGCCGTGGTATTTTCGTGTGTTCAGACCGAGTAGTGTGGTAGTGGCAAAAGCTCCGGTGCGACTGCATCGGACAATCTCTTTTTTCTTTGAGAAAGGAATATTGACCAACTCTGTTTTGTCAAATTCTATATAACTCATTTTAGTAATAATTTTTTGCAAATGTACAATTTTTTTTCTCAAATAAAAAGAAGAAAAAATTTTATTTTTTTATTTTTTTCATTTTTTACTTGAAAAAAACGGAATTATCCCTTTAGGTTTTGTAAGGAGATTCGGTTCTCCGCTTTGCGTCGGAGACGGTATAAAAACTGAATCATTCTGTTTATTAAAGGTACACGTCAATGAGTCCTTCCGGTGCGGAGATGTGTATCTGTTTTTTTTCTCTGTCGATCTCCTTGAATATTTCGTCAATGGCGGGAATGAGGATTTCCGTGCCGTCGTGGTTAATTTGCATAATGGGGTTGTGGCTGATTTCGATGAAATCTTGACAAGTGCCGATGTTCCCTTTTTCGCTATCAATAACCTGAAAACCGATTACTTCGTGAAAATAAAAATGATTTCCACTTAATTTCGGCAGTTGTGACATTGGCAGGTACAATTCGGCCTTGATGAGTTCTTTGGCTTCCGTTTCATCCACGTCCTGGAATTTAACGATGAAGTTGTTTCCTCCTTTGTATTGGATATTTTCGATGAGGTAGGGCAGTTTTTCGTCGTCTAAGTCAATGAAGACTGCGTCTAAGTCGGCATATTTCTCAGGCTCGTCCGTGTCGAAAAAGCAGACTACTTGTCCGTTGATGCCGAAAGGTTTGGTGATAATTCCCAAATAGTAATATTCGTTTGTCATGGTGTAAAAATTAAAAAAATAGACGCAACTTCAATGCTGCGTCTATTCTCTATTTGTTGAAAATCAATATTATTCTGCAGGAGTTTCAGTGGCTTCGGCTGGAGCTTCTGTAGCTTCGGCGTTAGCGGCTTCTTCTTCAGCTTTTTCAGCGGCAGCGGCAGCTTCTGCTTCAGCAGCGGCGGCTTGCTTGGCAGCAACTTTAGCAGAGATGGCTTCTCTAACTTTAGTTTCAGCTTCTAAGCGTTTTTTCATTTCGTTGCGAGTCTTGTCGGCTTCTTCGCGTTTTACGTTGCTGATTTTAGACTCTTTTTCTTGTTTCCAAGCATCGAATTTGCGTTGAGCGTCGTTTTCGGTGAGGGCTCCCTTGGCGATGCCGCCTCTGAGGTGTTTCATCAAATAAACGCCTTCGTGTTTAAGAATCGCACGGGCAGTGTCTGATGGATCAGCACCTTTTTCTACCCAATACAATGCTCTGTCAAAATTAACGTTAATTGTTGCAGGATTGGTCAGTGGATTGTATGTGCCGATCTCTTCAATATAGCGTCCGTCACGTGGTGCACGACCATCTGCAATTACAAGGTGGTAGAAGGGTTGGTTCTTTTTACCACGTCTTTGTAATCTGATTCTTGTTGCCATAATTTTTAATATTTAAGTGATTAAATTTTGAGTTTGCAAAAATACTTATTTTTTTGATATGAAAAACAATCTTTTTGATTTTTCTATACACTTTTTTTTATTTGCCTTTTTCCCTTGCTATTCTTGGAGTTCCAACCATTCCATTTCCTTTTCCTCAATGGTGTTTTTGAGGTCGCTGTATTGCTTGTAAAGTTCTCCGGAATTAATTTCCGCGGCATAGTCTGCAGGATTGGATATTTTTTCTTCGATAGACGTCATCTGTTGCTGCAGGTCGGCAATTTCGTTTTCTATTTTGGACAGTTTATTCTTGAGTTTACGGTTGGCGGCGTCTTGTTCTTTTTTCTTTTCCCAGCTGATTTTGTTGGAACTTTCCGATTTTTCACCATTGGAACTTGTTTGCATTTTCCGTTCCAAGTCTTTCAGGGAGTCCATCTTTTTCTTTTCCAAGAAGTCGTAAACGTCACCGAGATAAGTTTTTATGCCGTGGTCCTTAAATTCGAACACTTTGGTGCTCAATCCCTGTAGAAAATCTCGGTCGTGAGAGACTAAAATCATGCTTCCTTCGTACTGCAAAAGTGCGTTTTTGAGCACATCCTTGGACTGCATATCCAGGTGGTTGGTGGGTTCGTCGAGAATCAGCAGGTTGAAGGGCGACAATAATAATTTGGCAAGTGCCAGACGAGATTTTTCGCCGCCGGATAGTACGCGAACCTTTTTTTCGGTATCTTCGGTGGAAAAAAGAAAACTGCCTAAAATGGTGCGGATTTTAGGTCGGATTTCTCCTACGGCGATGTCGTCGATGGTTTCAAAGACGGTTTTGTTGGGATTCAGAAGTTGGGCTTGGTTTTGCGCGTAATAGCCGATGACCACCTGGTGACCCAAGGTGATTTGTCCGCATTGAGGAGCCAACTCTCCAACGATGGCTTTGACCATTGTGGATTTTCCTTCACCGTTGCGGCCTACGAAAGCAACTTTTTCGCCTCTTTCCAGATGAAAGTATATGTCGTTGAGCACGTTAAGTTGGTCGTATCCCAAATCAAGATGTTCGGTTTCAATGATCACTCTTCCCGAGTGCGGAGCCGGTGGGAATTTGAAGGCAATGGCGGAGTTGTCTATGCTTTCCACTTCTATTTTCTCCATCTTGTCCAACAACTTGATGCGGCTCTGTACCTGCTTGGCCTTGGTGGCTTTATATCTGAATCTTTCAATAAATCGTTCGATTTGCGCAATTTCCTTTTGCTGGTTTTCAAATGCGTTTTGCTGAGATTCGATGCGTTCTAATCTTTGCTCGACGTATTGGGAATAGCTGCATTTGTAATCCTGTAAGCTGCCGAAGGTGATTTCCACGGTGCGAGTGGTGACGTGGTCAAGAAAGGCACGGTCGTGGGAAACCAATATCAGGCAGCCGGAATAGTTTGCCAAATAGTCTTCTAACCATTGAATGGACTCGATGTCCAAATGGTTGGTAGGTTCGTCCAACAGGATGATTTCCGGTTTTTGTAGCAGGATTTTTGCTAAGTTGACGCGCATTTGCCATCCGTTGCTGAATTCTGCCAGAGGGCGGGCAAAGTCGCTGTTCTTGAAGCCCAGGCCCAACAGCACTTTTTCGGCATCGCCTTCCATCGTTGCTCCACCCAAGTGGTGAAAACGGTCGGTGGCATCGGACAATTGTTGGGCTAAACCGATATATTCTTCTGATTCATAGTCTGTTCTATCTATGAGCAGTTCGTTGATTTCTTTGATTTTCTTCTCCAGCCTTCTGGGTTCGACAAAGCAGGTCATTGTTTCTTCCCAGACACTTTTGTCGTAATTGCCCAGCATTTCTTGCGGAAGATAACCCGTTTTGTGTCCGGAAGTGATGACAATTGTGCCAGATTCAGGTTCAAGTTCCTTGTGGATGATTTTGAGCAGGGACGATTTTCCGGCTCCGTTTTTTCCAACTAAACCGATACGGTCCTTGTCGCCCGCGACGAAAGATATGTCTTTGAAAAGGTAGTCGCCAGTGAAATTGACCGAGAGTTTGTTTATCTGAATCATAGAGAAAGCCCTTTGATATTGTCTTTGAAAAAAAAAGCACTTGCAAAAACTCACAAGTGCCTTGGTGGTGACCCATGCAGGATTCAAACCTGCAACCTTTTGATCCGTAGTCAAATACTCTATTCAGTTGAGCTAATGGGCCATTCGAATTTGGATTTGCAAAAATACAAAATTTTTGATTATCTGTCTATCTTTTTTCAGAAAAAGATAAATTTTTTCAACGATATTTATAATATGTTGATTTTTAATATGTTATTTTTGAAAATGTCCTGTTATTTTGCTTTTTCCGTTCCAAAAGAGTAGGTGACACCCACAAGAGCATTGATGCCAAAGCTGTTAAAATCGTAATATTTGGCGTAATATTGGCAACCGATGTTATTGATGGTGGCAAAAGCCGTGAAGTTTTTGTTGATTAAATACTCGAAGCCGATGCCGAAGTCAATGACGGGTTTCATTTTGGTGGCCTTGTAGCACACATTGCCGAGGTCGTCAAAATACAGATTTCCTTTTCTGTCGCGGGGAGTCAGTGCCCAGGCACCGAATTCCATTTTGAAATTTAGGTCAAATACGTATTTTTCTTTCAGGGTGTATCTTCCGTTAAAGCCGATGTCGAAGGCGGGTTTGTACCAGACGTGTTCCATATCGCTGCCTTTGCGGGGGTAGTAGCCCCAATAGTTGGCTTCCAAGTTCAATGCCAAATGGTCGATGACCTCCCATTCCAGATTCAAACATACATTAAGTTGATTAACATCTTTATACAATGCGGTAAATTGATTATGGAGCAAAGACGTCGTGTCAATTTGGAAAACGGCCATTCCTTGAACGTAGGAGTATCTTGCCGACAAGTGATAATTCAACTTCTTGACAAGATTGCCTTTGATACCGCCATAAACGCTGATGCGGTTGCGTGAAAATTCCAAAGTGTCAAATGCGGGGGTGAAATAGGGATTTTCATAAAGCAGTTCTTTCATTCCCTGATACTTTGTTTCACCGTTAACGCCGGCATAGATGCTCATAATGCTTGGAATAACGCCCAGTTGAACTTCCGCAACGGGATAAACAGGGCAGCGTGTTTTGTCATTGGCACGAATAATGGGAACGCCGAAACCTACCAATATATGATATTCTTTAATTGTAAAATGCATACTTGGAACGAATTCAATCTTGAAAGCGTTGGTGGTGCGGAATCTTCCTTCGTCGTTGAAGCGGTCGTTGTAGTAATCCACGTTGAAATCGAGACGGTAATTTTGGCTGCCGGAGATTTTGACAAATCGGGCGTCGTAGGCGAAGAAGGATTTTACGCCGATGTGATTTTCCATATCTTTATGATGTGTATAAAGGAAGTCGTAATTCAGTCTGGCGTCCTGTTTGAGTTTTTTCTCTCCCAAAACATAGTTGGAACGAATGCCCACTTCCGCCTTTACGTGGTGAAAGTCGTTGCGAAGCGTGTCGCGATAGCCTTTGTCATAATATGATTCATCATAACCTAAATCTTTATTGAATCCATAGAGGTGTGCCAATTCGTGATTGTAGTCGATAGAAGAGTACAGGGTTTGGTTTTTGAAAAAGCGGGTGAGAAACAGGTGTAAACGGGTGTCGCTGGTGGGAGCGTAGGCGTATTGTTTTTGCTTTTTCCCGATAGGACCCGCCCAGGAAGAAAAGTGGTGGACGTTGGCACCAAAGGAGAATTTGCTGTTGTTGGCGTTGTGTGCCGAAAATTCCAAAAGGGGCGTGACAGGGTAGCCAAAACCAACTTTGATGAAATTTCGGGCAATGGGGTCGGTGGTTTCCGGCGTGAGTTTGCTGGCCTTGATGGGAGAAGGAGAAAAACTGACGTCCATCTGCATAGGGGTGACATTGTATTCAAATTTTACCTGTTCCTTCACCGTGTCGTTGAGGGTGGCCTGCTGGTTGATTTTTTGCGCATTGCTCAACTGCGGCACAAAATTAAGACGGAAGCGTGCGGTGTCAATGGTTTGACCGTATGTTAGACTTGAACCCAGACAAATGATGGCTGCTATTAATATGATCTTTTTCATCGTGATGTTTTTTCTAAAATCCGAACTGCTAATTTTTAATTTTCACTTTTTTCTTCTGCTTGATCCATTGCCGCGATTTTTTCTTCGGCAATTTTCTTCAAATCATCGCCTTCGTAGTTGTCGATGATGCTTTGGTAGGTGTAGCGGGCTTGGAAGTCGTTGCCTTTGGCCAGATAAAGGTCGCCATACAAAATGAAGGTGGAAGCGTACCAGTATTCAGATGAGTAGTTGGCTCCCAATATTTCCTTAATCTGTTTTTCGCAGAGGTCGTAATTCTTGTCGTTGAAGTGGATGAGTGCTACCAGGTAGGCGGCTTCGGCACATTGGTCGTTGTCGCCGCTCTTGGCCAATCGGTTCAAGTGCTTCAGGGCATTGATGTTGTCGCTCAGGGCAATGGCCGATTTGCCGGCAATCAGCAGGGCTTCGTTTTGCAAATCAATGTCGGGTTGGTTGGCAATCAGCAGGTTGGTGGCGGCATTGTAGGCCTCGCGGTATTGGCGCAATTCGTAGGCGCAATGCATACTGCCGTTGTTGCCGTAAGTAATGTTGTTTTCTGAAGACGCATATTCCACGAGTTTGTTAAAATAGTTCAGCGCGCGGGCAAATTCTTTCTTGCTGTATAAAATGCTGGCCGCTTTGCGATAAGCTGTCTCGTTGAATTCCGTATTGTAATTGTTGACTAGTTTTTCAAAGGAATTAAGGGCGTTGTCGTAGTCGCCGGTGGCATATTCGCAGTCGCCTTTGCAATATAAGGCCTTGGCAGCGAAAAGTCCGTTCGGGAATTGTTTGAGGTAGTCGTTGAAACCCTTGACGGAACTTTCGCAATCACCGCGCATATATTTGTTTTCTGCCGCCTTGAAACTGATGGAGTCTTGTTTGTCGGCTGAAATGTTCAGGTTCTTGGTCTTGATGTAGGCGAAAAAGTCGCTGGTGTTGCCGGTTTCGGTATAAATGTTTTCCAGGTTGGCCAGGGCGTCTTTGGCTTCCTGCGTGCCGGGATAGGTTTCAAATACATACTTGAATGTGGAAACGGCCATATCAATGTCCTGTACGTTCAAATAAGATTGTGCCAATTTGTTGTGCGCTTGTCGAATGAAAGGACTCTTGGGATATTTAAGAATGAAATTCTTGTAGTTGGCGATGGCACGGCTGTATTCGTTTTGTGCCAGATAGGTAGAAGCCAGTTCGTATTCCGCATCGTCCGAAAATGTTGACTTTGGATAAGTGCTGAGCATTCTTTCCAAGGTCTCAATCTTCTTGTCGTATTTGTTGAGATAGCTGTAACATTTGGCTTCTTGATATAAGGCATAATCACCGTTTTTACGTCCCATTTGCTGACACTGTTCGTAATAGCTGATGGCCGAGGTCAAGTCTTTTTGCATATAGTAACAGTCGGCCAGACGGGCAGTCGCGTCGGCTTGCAGGTCTGCATCAGTGCTGTTGTCTTGTTTGAGGAATTTGCGGAACGACTGTGCTGCTTCTTCGTATTTGCTGATTTTCATTGCCGCATAACCATAACTATATTGGGCCTGGTCGTAGTTGGCGTCCGTTTGCACATTGTTGGCCTTGAAATAGTTCTGGAAAGAATAGTAGCTGTCCTTGAATTTATCCAATCGGTATTCGCATTCGGCTTTCCAATATAGATTTTCGGTGTTGAGCACCTTGTCCATCGGGTAGGTGAGCGACTTGTTGATCATTTTCAATGCCTCTTTGTTATTGCGGTTGTTGACCATCTCCAAAGCTCTGAAGTGGGTGCAGCGCTGGTAGGCACGCAATAATGACGGACTCTTAATATCCACTTTTTCGATAGAGTTGATGGCACTCTGATAATTTTTGGTGGAAAGATAAATGGAAGCTAAGTAGGCGTTGGCTTCCTGTGCACGAGCGGAATAAGGATATTTGTTGATATAGTCTTCCAATGCCTTGATGGCACTGTTGAAAGGACTGGAAGATGTCTCGTATTGAAGTTTCGCATAATTGTACAAGGCGTCTTCTTGCAGTTCAGGAATAAAGTCGTATTTTGATGCCTGCAGGAAATTTTGTGAGGCGGCGGAGTAGTCTTTATTTTGCAAATAGCAGTCGGCAATGAGGTAGTAGCTGTCTTCCGTCATTTCGTCGGCAGGCTTCTGTTTGGTGGTTTTGGACAAATATTTGACGGCTTGGTCAAATTTTCTGTTTTTGTAATAGGTGTATCCGATGGCGAAAAAGTCGTTGCGTTCAAACTGTATTTTGTCGTTGTCAAGGATGGGCTCAAAAGTTTTTTCGGCTTGTTGAAAGTCCTTTACGTTATAATAGGAGAGTGCCAAGGTCCGATAAAGTTCTGGCTGGTTTTTGAGTGTGTTGTCATTTATGATTGACGGAGCCATGGCGATGACTTTGTCGTATTCGCCCTGAATGAAGTAAATCTGCATCAAATATTCTTTCACATCTTCTTGATATTCAGGAACGTTTTGTAATTGTAAAAAACCTTCGAGTGCGGCTTCGTATTGTTTTTCTTCATAGTTCATGTGGGCCAAATAATAAATGGCGCGATAATGATAAGGACCGCTTTCATTGGAACTTTCCTGTAGCAGCAACTTGGCTTCGGCATATTTTCCAGTGGCAAAATAGCTGTATCCTTTTTTGAAACGGTATTCTGCCATATCTTCTTTGCTGATGGCGCGTTCGTCGATTTCATCAAACTGTTCCAACACTTTTTTGTATTGTTTTTTGGAAAAATAGAATTTCCCCAAATAAAAATGGGCTTGGGGAACAAAAGCATGTACGGGATATTTTCTGATGAAGTCGTTGAGCAAAAATCCTGCGTCCTGATTGCCTAAATTGGCAGAACAAATTCCCTGATAAAAGTAGGAATTGGCCTTCAAATCCTGCTGCTTTTCATTGGTCTGTTCATAAACTTGCTTGAAATACTGTTGGGCAGAACCATATTTCTGCTTTTGAAACAGTTCTTTGGCCAATTTGTATTCGTACTGGGGAGAATCGTAAGCCACAGGTCTTTGAGCGATGGCCGGTAGTGTAAGCAGTGCGATGGCCAAAATGACGAAAATTCTTCTTAGTGATTTCATTATTGGTGGATGTTTTTTTTTGCTAATTACTATTTGTCAATATATGTTATTAACGAGCAAAAGTAAGAAATTGATATATCACATTTTATAATATACTTATAATTTTGTCAACACCTGTTTTTTGATAACGACTTTGATTTTCGTTTGCTTTCTTCAAGAAAAATGTATTGGAAAAATCGATTTTAAACATCAACGCCACGACAACAAGACCAAAGGGTATTATTCTGGGAAATGTGAAAATTAAGAATCCTCTTCAAAATGGTTTTGTAGTTGCCAAAAAAATATTATTTTTGCAGTCAAATATATTCGCTTATGAAGTTGACGAACAGATGCTTTTTAATGCTTTGCCTAGTCCTGACGGCTACGCTTTGTCTGGCCCAAAATCCTATCAACAGAGTGGATTCAAAAGGTAAAAAACAAGGTCTTTGGAAAAAATATGAAAACGGCATTTTGATTTACGAAGGTCAGTTTGAAAACGATGTGCCTCAGGGAACATTCCGATATTATTTTCCCAATGGGAAACTGAAAAGCGTGAGCGAGTTTATTACGGGTGTTTCCAAAGTGAAAACCGTAACTTACCACGAAAATGGGAATGTGGCTTCCGAAGGAATTTTTATCGATCAGCAGAAAGATGGACAATGGAAATATTATAGCGACAAAAATGTGCTGCTTTCTGAGGAAAATTACAAATTGGGAAAGAAAAACGGCTTTTTTGTCACCTATGGCGTGGGCGGTAATAAGCTCAAACAAGAACATTATGTCAATGATGTTTTAGATGGCGAATGCGTGTCGTTTTTTGAAAATGAAGATCCATTTATTGTGCAGCATTATATTAATGGAAAGTTGAACGGTGAGATGATTAGCTATTATCCTGGAAAAGTGGTGGCTCAAAAAGGACTCTATTACAATAACCTGAAAACGGGTGTTTGGGAACTCAACGACAATGAGGGTAAAATTCGCAAGACAGAAGAATATGGCAAAACCGGACGTGTGATGAAGACCTATTTATATGTTTATGCCAATGGAAATCCTCAGAAAATCAATCAGGATTTGGTGGCCTACTTTATCAAAAAAGGGGAAACTCGGACTACGCTTATGTTGAAAAACGGGAATCGAATTGAATCTACCGAAAGTCTGATCAAGATTTTGGAGTGGGTGGATATGCTTGACTTTCTGCGTGTAACACCGAATTTATATGCGGCTTCTTCGTGCATTAGAGGATATAAGGACATTGATGCCACTACGGTGAAGGTTAACTTGAAACCCGCTTTGGATTATGATGTCGAAGCTCAAGACAATGATGCGATGTTTATCCGTTCGCTTTTTAATACCGAAGTTCCGAAAGAGTAATGCGTGAAGAATTGTCTTCAAATTGAATCTCATAACCCCAGAATCTTTCAGAATTATCCCTTTTCGTCTTGTAAAGAGATTCCGACGAAGCGTAGCGAAGTCGGAATGACGACAATTGTTAAAATTATTTTATTGTGTTTCAATGAGTTGTGATTTTTTTTGATAAAAAATGAACATCGTATGAAAAATAGTTATATCTTTGCCGAAGATTTATTAACCAAAAACTGATAGGAGGAATATTATCGATTAGACTTTTACTTGTTTTATTTTGTTGAACAATAAAAGAAAGGGAGGTCCCTATGAAATCGATAATGTTAACCGATAGCGAGTTGATTTGTTTGTACCAGAATGGCGACGAAAGTGCGTTGAAGACTTTGATTTTGCGATACGAGCAAAAGGTTTTCACCCATATTATGGCTTCTGTGAAGAATCGTGAATTGGCGGAAGATTTGTTTCAAGAAACCTTTATCAAAGTGATTAATACGCTTCGTTTGGGCGTATATAAAGATGAAGGCAAGTTCTTGCAGTGGGTGCTGCGGATTGCCAATAACCTCAAAATTGACTATTTCCGCAAGGCACAACGCTTTCCGTCCTACGACAACAATGGCGATTTCGACATTTTCGAGACTTTGGGTGAAGAAGATCCATCGGCAGAAGAAAAGATGATTCGCGAGCAGGTTTATGAGGAAGCCATCGGTTTGGTGCAATATCTTCCCAAGGAACAGCGTGAAGTACTTGAAATGCGGATTTATCAAGATCTCAGTTTCAAGGAAATTGCAGAAATTACACACGTGAGTATCAATACGGCGTTAGGGCGTATGCGTTATGCCTTAATCAATCTTCGCAAACTGATAGAGGAAAACAAATTGGTCCTTTCCTAAAAAATAATTTTATTTTGTTGAAATACAATATTTTGGACCTTTTTTTAAGAAATTGGTCCTTTTTTTGTAAAATAAACGGATCTACTCTGCGTTAATAAATTGAATGTTTCAATTAGATTAATTGCCTATGGAAAAAAGTTTGACCCTTGTTGAAGAGAAAAAATCAGTGAAAAAAATGCGACCGCGGAGAAGCGTGATCAGTAATCTGCTTAATTATTCCAAGTCGTTGGAAGTAGTGTCTTCCCGTTACGGATTTGCCTTTTTGGTAAACAATAATTAGTTGACATTTTATTCCTCTTGATTCGTTAAGTTATTTGTGCGAAATAATTTGGAGATTATTCCAAATTATTTCGTATTTTTGCTTTTCAATATTTAATAAATTTAGTGCTTATGAAAAAATTTTTACTCTCAGTGATTGCTTGTATGATGTCTTGCTTTGTCTTTGCGCAGACGCCGAATGTGGAAATTTCCATTGACGATGTAACGACGTCTTCCATTACGGCTTCTTTTACTAAAAATGAATATTGTTCTTCGTATCACTATATGATTGGCGAAATCGGAGAATTGGAAATGTGGTTGCAAAGTCCGATGTTTGCAGGTATGACCTTGCCGGATTTGGTTATGATGTGGGGTATTGAAGCGGAAACCGGTTATATTCACACGTTTGACGATTTAACTCCAAATACGCCTTATGTGGTTTACGTTGTGGTTCATTCTCAACAGCCAGACATCCTTGTTACGGATACTACACAGACTTTAGGACAAGGTGGTGCTGGGGAAAGTGTCATTTCCATACAGGTGATGGAGATTACTGAAAATTCTGCTCGAGTAATTTGTACTCCCAATGAGGAAACGGCAGAATTTCACACTATGCTGATCATTAAAGATTCTTGTATTTCGCACAGTCTTGACACTGTGGTAACTTGGCTGAAAGAAGATCCGTATCCCCAATACACGGTGGATGACTGGACTTGGTCGGGGCTTAATTCAGGAACGACTTATTTGGTATTGGCGATGGGTCTTAATGCTGACGGTGTGTGGGGCGAATTGGCACAGTATGAGTTCACGACATTGGAAGCCACTTCTGTTCGTGACTTTGCTTCAAACTTGTCTATTTATCCCAATCCCGCACACGAATACGTAAATTTGAATAATTTGCCGGTTGGCGCCACGTTGACTTTTGCAGATTTGCAAGGTCGGATTATTTTGACGCAGACCGTCCAGAATACGCAAATGACCATCCCTGTAAATGAGTATGCCAAGGGAATGTACTTGCTTCGCATCACTGATGGCACTTCAATGGTAGCGAAGAAGATTGTGGTTAAATAAAGAAGATTTTTAATAGTTTGATTTACGAGAGACGCGGTTGCCGCGTCTCTTTTTTATTTTCTTGTGGTGGCAATGGAAAAATGGGAAATTAGATAAACATCGTGTAGTTGTAATGTGAGAGCTGCATTTCTGTGTTTGAATGCGATATTAGTGTGGTTCTTGCGGTATAATCTTAATCTGACTGCTCGAATTGTTTCCATTCTGGTTTACCTGGATTTGAACCGGGATGCGTTCTTGAAGTTCTTCGACGTGAGAGATGATGCCCACGTGTCGCCCCGAATGATTGTGGAGCGTGCGCAAGGTGTTGATGGCATTCTGAAGAGGTTCGCCGCTGAGGGTGCCGAATCCTTCATCGATAAAGAGCGTGTCAACAGCCAAGGATTGCCCGATGTCGCTGAGAGCCAAGGCCAATGCGAGGGAAACGAGGAAACTTTCACCACCGGAAATGGTGCTGGCAGCACGGGTGGAGAAGCCCTGGAAGGCGTCTTCAATCAAGATGACAAAGGTGCCGGGCTGAACTTTCAACGTGTATCTGCTGGTCAGCGTGTGCATATAATGATTGGCAGAATGGATGAGGTTTGTCAAGACGTAACTCTGAGCAATTTTACGGAACTTATTGCCCGTGGAATCGCCAATGAGTTCGTTGAGACGTGACCATTTCTGGTAATCAGCCTTCTTTGTTTCCGCATCGACAATCAAATCAGCCAATTTCTTCTTGTTTTCCTCATCCGTTTGGAGTTCTTGGTTGACGGCTCCTATCTTTTCTGTGATTTCCCGCAATTTGTCGCCAAGTTCCGTAATGCGTTTGTCAAGAAGTTCCAAGTTGTCATTTTCCGTTAGTTCCGGTTTGTTCTGCTGATGCTCAGATTGCTGATTTTGAATCGTTCCAAGAGTAGTTCTTTTCGCCTTGACCTCATCGCGGCTGTCTTCGAGTACACTGTTTTTCTTACTGATTTGTTCAGGAGTATAGACGTTGAGGGAATGCAGTCTCTCAAGATCCATATTCGGGTGTTCTTTGATGAAGTTGTTTAACAGGGCTTGTTTTTGGCTATATATTGTCTGGGCTGTGTTCAATTTATCCAATGTGGTTGCAACATCGGTGTAAACTTGATTTGCTTTTTCAAGAATTTTATCCACTTTCTGAACATTGGCAGGACGAATGTCGATCCATTGAGGCATTATTTTGCGAATCTTATCGATGAGGTTTTGGGCATTGTCGAAATTGTCTTTTGCCGTACTATAATTAGATTCGAGCAAAGTCTTTTGCTTAAGATTGAAATCGTATTCTTTAGCTGCGGAAGTCAATTCATCGGAAAATTCAGTTGGTTGATTGCGCCAATTGTTTTTCCATTGGGTAGAACCAATTGCTTTACCTGCATGATTTTCAGCTTTTTGAACTTCATCTTGTTTTGTTTCGATGAGCTTTTTAGCTGTGTTGATTCGGTTTTGGCAATCCCTGACGTCCTGTTCTACTTTCCGGCTTGCCTCGCTAATCCTTTCTAATTCTTTGCGTTGGCTGTCCAGCTTTTCGCGAAGTTTCCTCAATACAGTTTCCTTCTTTTCGCCATTTTCAATTTTCTTTTCCAATTCGACTTTCTCGACAGATGTTTTCGTCTTTAAATTTTTGAGAGATTGTGCGGTATTATCATCAATAGCGTTGATGCCGCACTTAATGCAAGCTTCCAGGGCTTTTTGGCTGGCAGTAGCAACAGTCGTATCCTTGTCCAAAGAAGCCTTCTCGCTGTTATACGATTCTTGGGCGTTTGTGATTTCAGCAGTGATGTTGATTTTCTCGTTATTTAAATTTTCGTATGCCTTTTTGGCCTCTTGGTAGGAATTTTCCAGATTTGAAATGAGTTTTGAAAGCTCTTCTTCGTGCGGCAACTCGCTGCTTAGTTTTTGACGGCAGACAGGGCAGGTGTCACCTTTGTGCAACTTTTGTCGTAAGGTTATTGCAAACTTGTCGATAGTGTCTTTTTGTTTTTCAAGATCTTCTTTCTTTGAGTCCATAATGATTTTGGCATCTCGCAGGGGCGTGTCCATATTGGCGGATTTCAGGATTTTATCATCCAGAACTTTTTTTCTGTTTTCAAGCTCTTCCGTTTTTTTATCCATTCGAGTTTGCTCAGAGGTAAGAATTTCAAGGCGTTCGTTGGCGATGTCGATATTTTTGATTAATTCAGAAAGTTGATTGTGCTGATTGCGTAAATCGGACAGTTTGAGTTCATCGACCTCCTTTGCCGTTTTATTCACTTCTTTTCCCAGCGTGTCAAATGCCTCTTTTCCCGCATCTTCTTTGGATTTGGCATTCTTGAAATCTTCTTGAAGTTTCGTTAAATTTTCATTTTCGGTTTTTATCTCAGCGTTGTTTTTTGCGATGTCAGTACGTCCGTCAACGACAATTTGTAATTGACCTGCTATTGTTTGTGCGTTTTCATAGATAGAGATTTTGTCATTCTCTTTGTTCAAGAGAGATTCAATTGTGTTGATATCGCTGGCAATTCTCAAAATTTCGTCATTGGCAAATTCTTGTCCTTCCAAGAGAGACGAATATCCTTTTGACAAATTTTCGAGTTTTTTTTCTTGTTCGTCTTGAATATCCTTCGCATTCTTACCGTCAATCAGCCAGTTTCGCGCCTCGATGGTGACATTCCAATCCTTAATCAATGTTTCTTGCTGTTTGAAATCATCACTTTCCGTTTTTTTCAAGGCCGTTTTGAATTCTTCCTGTGCGAGGCCAACCTTTTTGTTCAACTCAGTATCGGTCTGAATCCAAGTGCGTTTGGCTACTTCGTCGTCGCTTAGTTTTTTTTGCGTATTGTATTCATCTTCCAGATTTTTGACAATCTGTTTTTTCTCTGCTATTTCGTTATCCGAAAACGTGGTGATTCCATCAATTAGTTGTTTGGAGACCTCCCAACAACTTTTTTTATCCATTGTTGCAGCATAAACTTTGGCACCGATTTTGGAATAGATGTCCACGCCGGTGATTTTTTCCAGAATAGCGGCTTTTTCATTGTCTTCGCTGTTTAGAAATCGGGTAAAGTCACCTTGGGCTAGCATGGTGGTGCGGCAAAACTGCGTGAAGTCCAAGCCAATAGCCTCCTTAATCTCCTGTTGAATCTGTTTGTCTTTGTCAAGAATCTCATTGGTGTCAAGATTTTTGAGTGTCCAGGATTTTGATTGCAGGTTGCCTTTGATTTTTCCGTGTGCACGGGTTATGGACCATTTGGCCTCATAGTGAATTCCGTTTTTTCCTATGAATGTAAGGGAAGAAAATGCTTCACCGGTGTTGTGGCGCATAAGTTGGCGAGGATCTCTGATGGTGATTTTTTTATCTCCATCGTTGGTGTCGCCCTGCATTTTGGTCGTACTAAGACGGGGCGTATCGGCATAGAGTGCCAGACAGATGGCGTCGAGAATGGTGGATTTGCCGGAACCTGTCTTGCCCGTAATCAAAAACACTTCACTGGTGTTGAGTGGTTCTTGTTCAAAATCAATGGTGGCATCTTCAATAGATGCGATATTATGGATGAGGAGTTTCTGTATTTTCATAATAAATCTGCCTGTTTATTTCGAAGAATCTTCGTTAATTAATTGAAGAACATCATTGAATACGCCGATCATTTCCTCGTCAAAGGAAATACAAAGATCCTCGGCATAACGTTTGGCGATGTCAATGGGTGCTTCCGACTGCAATTCCTGAATGCTTAAGACTTTTTCAGTCATTCGACTGCTTTCTTTGCGTTTTGCGTTGATATGGCAAAAAAGACATTTTTTCGATTCTGTTAGTTTAGCGGCTTCGGCGTTGGCTTCTACAGGAAGGAAATCCTCTACTTCCACGTTTAAGCGGATGTAGGAAGGGATGTCGTTGTCGTAATTGTCCAGAAGTTTTTTGGCTTCGTCCCACGAAACAAAACATCCGTTGGTCGGCAGGGTCACCAAAGGACGAGGATTGTCAATTTCAATTTGATTTACTTTGGGGGTGTTCCCGTGTTTGTCAATTTCCACGATGCTGACCGTATGGGTGTGGTTTTCATCAAAACTCACGGGAATAGGGGTTCCGCAGTAGCGTACGTTGTGTTTTCCGGTATGAACGAACTGCTCGCGATGGATATGACCGAGAGCCAGGTAGTCGTAGCCGTCACCCATTTGGGCAATATCGAAAGCATCGATGCCGCCCACGGTGTATTCGGAGCCGTGTTCGTGTCCCGTAAAGTCGCAACCTTGAACCGTGGTGTGTGCGGACATAATAACAGGAAAACCATTTTCGTTTCTTTCAGCCACAAGGTCTAACAATTGTTGGAAGAACCCGTCTGGAATATTGCGCTCGCTGGCGTAGGGCACTGCCACCACAAATCCCTTGCCCGGAATTTCCAGAATGTGCTCATCCGGATTTTCTTTGTCAAGTGTGCCGATAGTGTTGACGTTCAATGCTTTCCAAGGCGTTTGGAAAATTTCGTGTTTGGTTCCGCTGTCGTGGTTTCCGGCCGTAATAACGATAACCATAGAAGGATTGGCATTGTGAATCTTCACGATGTATTCTGTAAAAAGGGTTTGTACCGCTGCCGATGGCTGAGAAGTGTGATATACGTCGCCGCAAAGCAGAAAAACATCCGGTTGTTGTTCCTCAACGATGTTGACCATTTGCCGCAGCATGGCGGTATGTTCCTCGCTACGGTCGTAGTTGTATAGGGCGTGTCCCAAGTGCCAGTCGCTGGTGTGTAGTATTTTCATGGTAATAAAAGATTGTTATGATGTATTTTCTTTTGATAATGGATGGCTTTCATAGCTGTATGAGATATTCTGCAAATTTACATAAAATTTTGATGTTGTGGCATAATTTCCCAAAAAATGGATTTCGGCAATTTTTGGACGACGAGGATGAACATTTTTTATGCCATCAATCAAAATATTTTGTATTTTTGCAAAATGTAGAATCTTATATTATTAACATTAATAAAAATAAAAATGAAACAGACTGTATTCAAAGAAACTCACGAAAAATTAGGCGCAAAGATGGTTGAATTTGCAGGTTTCTATATGCCTATCCAATACGAAGGCGTATCGGCCGAACACTTGCACGTAAGAAGCAAAGTCGGCGTTTTCGACGTGTCACACATGGGCGAATTTACCGTTAAGGGTCCTAAGGCATTGGATTTGCTCCAGTACATCACTTCCAACGACGTGGCGGCCCTTTTCCCTGGAAAAGTTCAATATTCTTGTTTCCCTAATGGTCAGGGCGGTATCGTTGACGACCTCTTGGTTTACAACATCGCAGAAAATGATTATCTTTTGGTAGTAAATGCCGCCAATATTGATAAAGACTGGGCTTGGGTTTCAAAGCAAAATGAAAAATTCGGTGCTGAAATCGCCAATATTTCAGATCAGATTTCACAGTTGGCCGTTCAAGGTCCATTGGCACTGAAAGCGATGCAGAAGTTGACCGACGCCAGCGTCATCGATATGGAATATTATACGACGAAAACGATTACTTTCGCCGGTATTCCCAATGTGATTTTCTCTACCACGGGTTACACCGGTGCTGGTGGCTGCGAAATCTATTTCAAGAATGAAGACGCTTTCAAGATTTGGGATGCGGTTTTTGAAGCAGGTAAGGAATTCGACATCAAGCCTATCGGTTTGGGAGCTCGCGACACCTTGCGTCTCGAAATGGGATTCTGCCTCTATGGTCATGAAATTGATGACACCATCACTCCTGTTGAGGCGGGTTTGGGTTGGATTACCAAATTCGTGGATCACAAGAATTTCATCGACAAAGATTTTATGTTGGAATTGAAAGCCAACGGAATGAGAAAGAAATTGGCCGGTTTTGAAATGGTTGAACGCGGTATTCCTCGTTTGGAATATGAAGTTTGTGACGCAGAAGGCAACAACATCGGTGTTGTTCGTTCAGGAACTTTCGGACCATCTATCAACAAGTCCGTGGGTACGGCTTGGCTGAAACCCGAATTTGCCAAGTCGGGTAACGAAATCTATATCAAGATTCGTGAAAAATTAGTGAAGGCCGTTACTGTTAAGATGCCTTTCTACAAAGGATAATCTGTCAGGTACAATGAAGTATCAGAAAAAATTTATGGACGAAGCCATTGCCCTGTCCCGACGTTGTCTCGGGACAGGCAAGGGCGGTCCTTTTGGCGCTGTTGTCGTCAAGGACGGTCAAATCGTGGGCCGCGGCAGCAATAGCGTGACGCTCCTCAATGATCCTACCGCCCACGCCGAGGTGATGGCCATTCGGGATGCGTGCAAAAATCTCAATTCGTTCCAATTGGATGGTTGTGAAATCTATACCAGTTGCGAACCCTGCCCAATGTGCTTGGGCGCAATCTATTGGGCGCGTCCCGATAAAATCTACTTTGCGGCCGACAAACAGGACGCTTCGGCTGCCGGCTTCGACGACTCTTTTATCTATCAGGAATTGGATAGACCTATGATGGAACGCAAAATCGCTACCGAACAGCACGATTCCGCTGCCGCACGTGAAGTGTTCCAGTCTTGGCTGAATTTGGAAAATAAGATTGAATACTAAATAAAATGAAAATCGCCCGTCTGCTGTTGATCGCCTTGTGCTTTCTAGTGCCCGTTTGCCTGCTGGCCCAAGAAGCGGATGAAGAACAGTCGGGTCACGAACACGAGTTCCATAAGCACGAAATCGATTCGGCAATGGCGATGTCACCCGATTTTATGCCGGTCTTTTATGGAACAATCGAACCGCATTGGATAAAGCCGATGACGATGTTTCCCGTCGATACGTCGATGGCCCAGACCCATCAGTTTGATCCTATGCTGAAAAATCAAAATATATGCCAAAATATCGGTATGTATTGTCAGGCACATCAGTTTATGAATTTCGATTACGAGAGAAATCCCGGTTTCTCTATGATTACGCTTCCGTATCCGCTTTATTTTAAAACTCAAAATGATGTGAGATTTTATGATGTCAAGACGTCGTTCACCAACCTGGCCTTCACCTACGGTATTGCCAATATGTATGATTTTAGCGCTACGCATACACAGAAATACAAGGGTATGACGGCGGCGTTTGATATGCAGGCCTTCTCCAATCAAGGTTATTTCTTGAATCAGGAAACTCACGATATGTCAATTAATGCCTTCATCCATTACGAAATTCCATCAGAAATCTACGGTTTTACCGCCTCATATATTTTCAATCGTTTGAAACTGCAAGATAATGGAGGACTGTCAAGCGTGGATCTGTTTATGAATAATAAAGCTCAGGATTTAAAGGGATATCCTGTCCATTCTGCCTACGGTTATTCTAAAATTGTAAGCCACGATGTTCTTTTTCAGCAGTATGTTAACATCATTGATAAAAAGAAACGCTATTTCGGAACCATCACGCATAGCTTTCAATTCAAACAGCTGAAAACAGACTATATCGACTATAATTTCGACTCCACGTTCTATCAGCCCCATTATTACTATTCCACCGATTCGACCCACGATACCATTCAATATTACAGCATCATCAATTCTTTGCAGTGGTCGAATTACAAGCCCTTGGATACCTTGCCGGACAAGAAGTATTTTTTTCGGGTGGCGGGCGGTATTATGCACGAGTATGTCAATGCCGTGACCCCTCGCTATGTCGGCAATACTTTCACTTTGTTCGCTCGCCTGCATTTGCGATTGTTCGGAGTGATGGACGTTACGAGCCGTATCGCCTATTCTTTTAATGGCTATAATAAAAACGATATGGTGGCGGCGGTGGGGGCAAAGTGGATGATTCAAAAGAAATACAATCATTTTCTGGGTGCTGACGTGAATTTTTACCGGAATTCGCCGGATTATATTTATTCGGAATATTACGGAAATCATAATAAATGGAGTACTGAGTGGCCCAAGCAAAACACGTTGAAAGTGGGTGCCTATTGGTCTATGCTGAATTATCGGGTGGAATTCAATTACTTTATGGTCAATAATTTCGTCCGCTTGGATGTCAATTATATGCCTTTCCTGACCGAAAGAAGCGCCAATGTGTTGCAGCTGCATCTTTTTGCCCCTATCAGAGTAAAAGGTTTCGGTTTCGATATCAATACGTATATCCAGTATTCGAGCAGCAAGGCGTTGAATGTTCCGTTGGTGGCTTTGAAGGCCTCGCCTTATTATATTTTCAATTTCCTGAGAGGAAAGTTGAAAATGCAAATTGGCGTGGATTTGACTTACAACACGGCCTATTTCGCCGATGGTTACGACCCCGTGATGCATCAGTTTTATGTGCAGAACTTTACCCGGGTGGGCAATTATGCCTACTTGGATGCCAATATTACGTTGAGAATCAAACGTATTTCATTCTTCTTTAGAGCCGGACATTTCTTGTCGGGAATTATTGGACATAATTACTTTTACACGCCCTATTATCCGGCGATGGATCGTCGTTTTCAAATTGGTATAAACTGGAAATTTTATGATTAATATGAGTGAATATAGAATAGAAAAAGATACTTTGGGTAATGTTGAAGTCCCGACTGACAAGCTGTGGGGAGCTCAGACGCAACGCTCGTACAACAACTTTAAGATCGGCGGTCAACAAATGCCGTTGGAAGTGGTACACGCCTTGGCTTTCGTGAAGAAAGCTGCTGCTTACGCCAATTGTGACTTGGGAGTGTTGCCGCAAGAAAAAAGAGATGCCATCGCCCAGTGTTGCGATGAAATCGCAGCGGGAACATTGGACGAGCACTTTCCTTTGTGCGTTTGGCAAACGGGCTCGGGAACCCAGACCAATATGAATGTGAACGAGGTGATTGTGAATCGGGCCGAACAGCGTGCCAAGGGAACCATCGACCCCGCTGATCGACTGTTGTCTGCCAATGACGACGTCAATAAATCACAATCGACCAACGATGTCTTTCCAACGGCAATCAGAATCGCAGCGGCAAAGATGATTACAAATCATACCATTCCGGCCTTGGAAGCCCTGATCGAATGCTATGACGAGAAAATAGATGTGTATGGAGATATCAAGAAAATCGGTCGTACCCATTTGATGGATGCCACGCCGCTGACCTTGGGAGAAGAGTTGTCGGGACATCGTTCACAGTTGCAGCACGGCCTCGATTTGCTGAAAGTTACCTTGAAGCATCTGATGGAATTGCCCGTCGGCGGAACGGCGGTGGGTAATGGCATCAATACGCCTAAAGGTTACGATAAGCTGGCTTTATCCTATATCAATCAATTTACGGAAATGAATTTTTCCAATTCGGAAAACAAGTTTGAAGCGATGGCCAGCCACGACAGTGTGGTGGAGGTTTCCGGTGCCTTGAAGCGTTTGGCAGTTTCGCTAATGAAGATTGCCAACGATATTCGACTCTTGTCTTCTGGACCGCGTTGTGGCATTGGCGAGCTGGTTATTCCCGCCAACGAACCGGGTTCCTCTATCATGCCCGGCAAGGTCAATCCAACACAGTGTGAGGCCCTTTCGATGGTTTGCTGCCAAGTAATCGGCAATGATGTGGCGATGACGACGGGAGGTATTCAAGGTCATTTGGACTTGAATACCTTTATGCCGCTGATGGCTGTCAATATCCTGCATTCTGCCAGAATCATGGCCGATGCCGTGGATTCCTTTAACCGCTTGTGCTTGTCAGGAATGAAGCCCAATAAGGAGGTCATTGACTACTATCTGAAAAATTCGCTGATGCTGGTGACAAAATTAAGTCCTAAGATAGGTTATTACAATGCCGCAAAAATTGCACAGCACGCTTTCGAAGAAAATCTTTCCTTAAAAGAAGCCGCATTGGAATTGGCATTGCTGTCAGAATCAGAATTTGATGAAATTATGAAATTTTAATATAAAAAACACACCGATATGTTCAAGATCATCTATAAAAAAGAATTGCCGGGCGATACCTGCCTGATGGATGTAGAAGCCCCAAGAATTGCCGCGGCTGCTTTGCCCGGTCAGTTTATTATTGTCAAAATGGAAAAGGAATCGGAACGTATTCCATTGACTATCAGTGACCACGATGTTGAAAAAGGTACTATCCGCATTGTGTTCAAGGCCATTGGCAAGTCAACCAAGCAGATGATGACCTTTCAGGAAGGCGACGCTTTTGAAGACGTGGTGGGACCATTGGGCCGTCCTTCAGAATTTATTCATCTTTCTGAAGGCGAATTAAAGCAGAAACGCTTTGTCTTTATTGGCGGCGGCGTAGGTATTGCGCCCATTTATCCCCAGGTGAAGTGGCTGAAGGAACACGGCGTGAAACCGGATGTGATTATTGGTGCCAGAACCCAGTCGTTGATAATTTACGAAGAAGAATTGCGTGACGTGGCAGGTAATCTGTATGTGACTACCGATGACAATTCCAGCGGGATGAAAGGGGTTGTGACTGAAATATTAAAACATTTGGTGGTTAATGAACATAAACAATATGACGAAATCATCGCCATTGGTCCGATGATCATGATGAAGTTCACTTCGATTTTGGCGAAGGAATTGGGCATCAAGTGTACGGTGAGTATGAATGCGATGATGGTGGATGGCACCGGAATGTGCGGCGCTTGCCGTGTGTCGGTGGGCGGTCAGACGAAGTTTACCTGCGTGGATGGTCCCGAATTCGATGGTGCCTTGGTGGATTTTGACTTGGCTATGAAACGCCAGGCAATGTATAACAACGTGGAAGGCCACAAACAGATGGAAGAAGAGGAGCGCAAGGAAGGACACGTCTGTCACGTGGGCGGCATCAGTGAAGAAGCACGCGACCGTTGGCACAGGATTCCTGTTCCCGAACAGGATCC
The DNA here is from genome assembly GCA_045616665.1 of Bacteroidales bacterium. Taxonomy (GTDB): domain Bacteria; phylum Bacteroidota; class Bacteroidia; order Bacteroidales; family WCHB1-69; genus RUG11690. The sequence goes on from JAZLHE010000087.1 coordinate 42,779, forward strand.
AAAGGTTCGGGCTGCCAATTTTGACGAGGTTTGCTTAGGCTATAATGCCGAAGATGCCATTGCGGAGGCACAACGTTGTTTGCGCTGCAAGAATCCGCAATGTATGCAGGGCTGCCCCGTATCCATCAATATTCCTGAATTTGTGCATTGCGTGGCAGAAGGCCGTTTTGAAGACGCAGCACGAATTATCAATAAGGATTCTGCCTTGCCGGCGGTATGCGGACGAGTTTGCCCGCAGGAACGTCAGTGCGAAGGGCGTTGTGTGCTGGGAAATAAAGGTGATGCGTTGGCCATTGGCAAATTGGAACGTTTTGTGGGAGACTGGGCTCGCGAAAACAAGGTGCAATTTGAGCAGCCGGCTTCCAAAAACGGCAAGAAAGTGGCTGTAATCGGTAGCGGTCCCGCCGGTATTACTTGTGCCAAGGAATTGGTGATGAAGGGCTATGACGTAACGGTCTTTGAAGCCTTGCACGAATATGGCGGCGTGTTGGTATATGGTATTCCGTCGTTCCGTCTTCCAAAAGAGACTGTCGTGCGTCACGAAGTGGAAAATGTGATGAAATTGGGCGCGAAATTTGAGAAAGATGTCGTAATAGGGCGTACGGTTACTGTTGATGACCTGATGAGCAAGGAAGGTTTTAAGGCTGTCTTTATTGCTTCCGGTGCCGGTCTTCCGATGTTTATGAATATTCCGGGAGAAAATCTTTGCGGTGTGGTTTCCGCCAATGAATTTCTGACACGAAATAATCTGCTTTTTGCCTATAAAGAAGGATATGAAACACCGAATTATGTAGGAAAAAATGTGATTGTGGTCGGCGGTGGCAATGTGGCGATGGACGCGGCACGTACCGCTTTGCGCTTGGGTGCCAATGTGCATATTGTCTATCGTCGTTCTGAAGAGGAACTGCCAGCCAGAGCCGAAGAGGTTCATCACGCTAAAGAAGAGGGCGTTCAGTTTAAATTGTTGACCAATCCGTTGGAAATCATTGGCGATGAAAACGGATGGGTGAAAGCCGCCAAATGTATTCGAATGGAATTGGGAGAACCCGATGCGTCGGGAAGAAGAAGCCCTGTTCCGGTGGAAGGTTCCGAATTTGAAATCGAAGCCGATATGGTCATTATGGCACTGGGAACATCCCCCAATCCGATGATTTCAAGCACGACCCCGGGTTTGGAAATCAACAAGCGCAGATGCATTAATGTTGATGAAAATGGACAAACTTCAAGAGAAGGAGTGTTTGCCGGAGGAGATGCGGCAAGCGGTTCTGCTACAGTGATAATGGCTATGGAAGCCGGTAAAAAGGCAGCCATAGCCATTGATGAGTATTTGTCTAAGAAATAGATGACAGTTCGGACTATAAAACAATATGTCCGGACTTGTCAAATTTTACAGTGCGTAATGTTGCTTCTTTGCTAGGAGTGGTACGGTCCAATTTGTAGAGAAAATAATCGTCATCAGCCAAAAACTCTTTCCAACTGTCTCTTTTTGTGTCAATGGCGATAATCGAAGCTTCAAATTTGGTGTAGGCTTCCGCATCCGTGGTGGAATTGTTGAGCAAGGTTAATTCAATTTCACTTTGCCAAATGGTATTCCAACTGTTCATAAGTCTTTCAACCGTTGCTGCATCATCTGCGTTCTTAATGTGATACTCAATGGAAGCTTTGTAGCGGTTGGTAGTGAAATCGTCTTTTTTGCAACTGGTGCAGAGAAGTAAGCAGCAGCTTACGATAATAAATGCGAAATTTTTCATAATGATTCGTTTTTAAATTTTGGCAAAGGTAGAAAAAAAATTCAAGCTCAGGCAACATTTTTCATTTTTTTGCGTCTTATAATTGTTGTGATTAAAATATTCTATTCGGACGATGGCAAATTAAAAGTAAATTATTTTAATTAATTGATTGTAAGTAATTTATTGCGTTTTTAAGTTTTAATATAATGTAAATATTAATTTTTAGGCTTTAACCCCCAATATTATGAAAAAACACTTTACCCTTTTAGCAACAACCCTCATTCTCCTTGGCGCTGCCCTCACTGCCTCCGCTCAGGGCGAGTGGAAGTGGGCGCACTACTGGAGCGGCGGTGACGGCTCCTACGGTGCTTACTTCAACGAAATTACAAACACCGCCTTCGATGAGGAAGGGAACATTTATGTCTATGGCACTATGGGCGGAAATCCGACCATTGACGGAATGACGTTCCAATTCATCAACAATGGAGAAGTCCTTAGCTATAATGAAAAAACTATTATGTTGGCCAAATTCGACACTTTGGGCAATATGCTGTGGTACAAGGTGGTGAAAAGCAGTTCATCGCCTTCCTTCCCCCTGTGGATGGAAGTCCAAAATGACAAAGTCTATGTGGCTGGAAACAGCAGCATGTACGAAGACCGGCAAGATTCTTGGCTCTATTATATGGACACATTGATTAGGAAATGGCAAGTGGACAATATTCCTGAAGAACAGCAGCAATTCCCGTTTAAGCCATATCACCGATGGACTTTCTTCACACAGTTAGATTTGGATGGGAATCTGATAGAAGATCATTTTGTGGAGGCGATTACAAGAGACTATTATTTTAATGGGACAGACACAGTCAGACATCAATCTGCTCTGTGTGAGAATGACATATCTCCGGTTCATCTATGTAATGATGGGAGTATATGCGTATTTACAACTATTGAGTATAACGAGAGCGAGGAACGACCTTACACCATCATTGTAGATGGAGATACCAATAAAACCTATCAGCTTTATTTTCCAGGTAGCACGGCTCCGCCAGCCAATATTTGGAATGCCATTGAGTATAAGTTCACTCCAGACTGGGAATTGGATTTTGCAAAATTGTTGGTTGACCACACGGACGGTATTGCTCCAATTATTGTCAATGGGCAAGATACTATTAAAGACTATTTTTACCTATTTTTTCACGGAATGACGTTTGATAATGATGATAACGTGTATTTAACTGGACGAATTGTTTTGGGACAATGTATGCCAGGCTCGGGCGGAGAATTAAACAACTTTCCCGTCCATATCTGGTGGGATGACAATCATCACACAACCATGGACGATATATCTTCGGCAGAACAATGTTCTTTCATACTGAAATATAATCCTATGGGAGAGCTGTTATGGAACAACCAACCCCACACGTTGATCCAGAACAGTGCAACGGATTTAGCGTTAGTGGATTATTGGAAAAGTACGTTTGATGACAATTCAATATACGTATTAGGTGATGCCGGATACAATAATAACAGTCACATATACTTTGACAACCCTCAGCAAACACTTGTGCAAAATAATGCCGATTCGACAGGAGGAATTTCATTTTTTGTACGGTATAATGCTGCGACAGGGGAGTACCAGAGTCACGGCATTATACCGTTCCCCATAAGAGTTACCAGGAAACCGGCAATTATTAACGACAGGGTTTTGGCCATAACATGGAAAGATTATCACAGAGAGCTTTTTCTTACAACCTGGCGTAAGGACGGAACTTTTATCAAAAACGAAAAAATATCAGACAATTCAAATGTAACGTACAGGTCGTACGGTATCCAAAAAAAGGATGATACGCATCTTGCAGTGATACTGCAAGCGACAGGTCCGCAATCGTTAGGTGATATCTATCTAAACTGTCCATCAAACCTCTCCAGCGCCGTCGTGGCATATTATTACGACCCAAGTCTTGCGGAGCCGTTGCCGGAAGATTCCACGGGCATTGCGGAGCATAGTGTCAAGGTCAATGTGCGTTTGTGGCCTAATCCCGCAACGGACAAAATCACCATCGAGAGCGAAGATGCCTTCCCGATAAAGTCCGTCTGTATAGCCGACATGCAGGGTGGCATCGTAGGCATCCTACCCGTGGATAACACCCGCTGCACCCTCAACGTCAGCAACCTGTCCGCCGGCACCTACATCGCGCACGTAGAAACCAAGGCCGGCATCAGCGACTGCAAATTCGTGGTGAAGAAGTGATGAGGGTTCAGGGTTTAGGGTTCAGGGTTTAGGTGGGTGGCGACGTAAATCCCGGACCTCCGTAGGGACGCAATTCATTGCGTCCGAAATCCATGCAAAAACAAAAAATGTTGGCGTATAGGTCAAAATGCGGGCTGAAAAAGAGACATAGTTGTTCTATAGGTCATTTTGCGGGCTGAAGTTATCAACAAATTGAGAAGATACGAGAGAAATAATTATCTTTGCCGCGCAGACTGAAGCATAGCAGAGCAA
>JAZLHE010000088.1:0-7101 GCA_045616665.1 Bacteroidales bacterium
AGGAACAGGAGGCACGCCAATTTATAATGCAATATCTGGTAGCGGATATATAGATGCCACTTCAACAACAGGAGCTCTTACTGTTAAATTTACTTCTGATGGTAGTGGTCAAGATTCAGGTTTTGCTTTCAATATTTCTTGCAAGCAAGTGGTATTTGAAAAGGACTTGGCTCTCAACAGCATTGATCCTATTGCCTGGTCTTGCGACCAAAGCGATGCCAAAGTTACTATCAATGTAGAAAATGCAGGTATTACCGATACTATTACTTCTTTCAATGCCTGCTATGTGATTAATACACAAGTACCAGTTTACGAAACCGTGAACTGCAACTTGGCTCCAGGCGAAAAGATGAGCTATACTTTCAATGCAACTCCAGAATTTGTAGCTGGTGAAAACATTGTTCATGCTATCGTGGATATGGAAGGTGATATGAATGAAGACAACAACTATACTGATCCTATCATCGTTAATTTACTTCAACCCGAAGCAGTTCCTTATACTCCTACATTAAGCGCAGACCTTGTTAACAAGGGTTGGAACGTGGTAGATGCCAACAATGACGGTATCACGATGGATATCAATAATAAATCTGAAATCGCTTATACTTTCAACGATGAATTGGCTGCCGACGATTGGATGTTCACTCCTTGTATTGAAATGCCTGCCGGTACATACAATGTTTACTATGATTATAGAGCCAACAGCTCTTTGAATGAAATGTTCGAAGTTTATTATGGTAATGGTGCCAATGTGGCTGCTATGACCAATGAAGTGGCTCATCACAGTTTCAACAATACCGACTATGAAACAGCAATGCAAACCATTACGGTTGCTGAAGATGGTATTTACAACTTCGGTTTCCACGCTATGAGCTTGGCTGGCAACTTAGGATTCAACATCGCTAATTTCAAGGTTTATCCTGTTATTGATGTTACGGTAACTTCTGGTGAACACGGTACAGTTACTCCTAATGGCGTTGTTCCTGTCAACTATGGCGAAAACCTCAATTTGACTATCGTTCCTAATACGATGTATCACGTTGCCGGTGTTTGGGTTGACGACGTTCAAGTAATGAGCGAAGACCCATACAACTCCAACTTTATGCTTTACACGCTGGAAAATGTTACCGAACCTCACAATGTATTCGTTGACTACAAGCTTGAATATCACCTTATCAAGTCTGTGGCTAATTACAATCCTGCTTACACTGATGTTCCAGGTGAATTTATTCCGGCTGCTACGGATACTTTGATTGATCCGGATCCTGTAACCGTTAACTTTGCCGCTGCTTCTCATTATCATCTCTATAGCTTGGAAATGGCTATGATGAATGAAGAAGATATGGTGGACGTTACTGCTGATGTTGTTGACAATGGCGATCATACCTATTATTATGTAACTCCTGAATTGGTAGTTGCCAATTATTATTTCAAAGCTACTTTCAGAAGAGACACCGTTGCGGTTAATTATCTTGTTAATACCGGTAAAGGTTATGCCGATGCAAGCGATGTATTGGCACAAGGCGCACAATATGCTACTTGGTGGGATTACTCAGTTGCCAACGATGTAGATGCAGTGGCTCATATTCGTCCTTATACTACCGGTGATGCCCATTCAGATTACCATATCGTGAATGTAAACATCAATGGAGAAGATAAGGGTGTAATTGACACTTATACTTTTGAAAACATTCAGGTAGAACAAAACATTGCTATTGACTTCGGTTATGAAATCACTACTTCAATTAGAAACTATGTTCCTACTTATCTTGAAAGTGACGATGTCAGAGGTACTATCGAACCTGCTACTCAATTGGTAGCTGAAGGTTATCCTACTGTTGTAACTGGTACTGTTCAAGAACACTTCCACTTGTACAACCTCTTCGTTGACGGTGTGGATATGATTGGCCAAGTTGTATTTAACGGTAACGATTACTCATTGACTATCGATTCAACGATTGCCAACTATAACATTGAAGCCGTTGTGAAGATTGATACATTCGGTATTCACTATGAAGTAATGGGTGGTCAAGGTTATGCCGACGCAAGCGACTTGTTGGTTGATGAAGATTATTATATTACCTGGCTTAACTATGGTGACGACTTTATGATGAATTTGGCTCCTGACAGAGGATTCTCAATTGGCAGCGTGATTGTTGACGGTGAAAATATGTACACCGCAAACAATTACTTCTTCAACTATATTGAAGAACACCATTACGTTGCCGTAACGTTCGTTCCTAATGATTACACGATCACAACTAACGCCTACGGTCATGGTACGGTTTCTGATGGTATGAGCTTCACTTACGATCCTGCCAACCCGGTTAACTACGTGTTCACCGCCAACGCAGCAGAAGGTTATCATATTTCAGCTATTGTTATCAATGATGCAGAAATTGATCCGACAGGTGTTACCGATACCTATACGCAGACATTAGAAAATGTGGCCGACAACTATGTAATCAATGCTCATTTTGAAATCAATACTTATAATATGGTTTCTGAAGCCAGCTTGGGTGGTACTATCACTCCAGAAGGCACGCAAATTGTCAACTATGGTACCGATATGATCTACGAAATCGTTGCCGACGAAGGTTATTATATTTCATCTATAACTATTGATGGTGAAACCACTGAATATACTCAAGCCGCCAATGTTACCAATTACACTCAACTATTTACTTCTATTAATGCCGATCACAGCGTTAGTGCTACGTTTGCTGTTAAACATTTCATTATCACTGCTGAAGTAAATGAAGAAGCCAACCACGGTACTATCGACGGTGAAAGTTCATTCTCTGGTGAATTCTCATACGGTTCAAATCAAACCTTGAACTTCATTCCTGAAGAACATTACGAAGTGTCTGATGTGGTTGTTGACGGTCAAAGCGTTGGTGCTGTTGCTTCTTACGAATTTGTCAACATCACTGCAGAACATAACGTAGTTGTTTCATTTGCTCCAATCCAATTAACCTTGACTGCTACTTCCAACGTACCAGCTTGTACAATCACACCTGCTTATACAACAGTTCAGCCAGGCAGCGATGTTAACTACACGTTGACAGTGGCTACTGGATATCATTTGTTGAATGTAATTGCCAACGGCGAAGAAGTGAACGTGGTGAACAACGCATTCACTATCACCAATGTTATGGAAGATTATGAAATCTTCGCCAACTTCGCTCCTAACTATGTAACTGTAACGGTTGAACAACCTGAACACGCTACCATCACTCCTGGTACTATGACTTACGCATACGGTGCTACTCCATCCTACGTAATTGTTCCAGAAGCTGGTTATAATGTAACTGATGTTCACGCTGGCAATGCTCTTGTCAACGTTACTTACAACAACGGTATCGGTTCATTCACTTTGGATCCTGTAACTGCCGATGTTACCGTATCAGCTACCACAGCCATCAAGACCTTCACGATTACAGCTACTCAGTCAGCTCACGGTACTATTTCACCTGCCGCAGTCCAAACTGTTAACTATGGTGGAAATGTAACCTACACCATCACTCCTGATGATTACTATGAAATCGTTGACGTAAAGATTGACGGTGCAAGCAGAGGCGCACTCAGCACTTACACATTCAACAATGTAACTGCCAACCATACTATCGAGGCCGTATTCGAAGCCGCTTGTATGACTCCAAGCAGATTGACAGTTGTTTATGTTGACACCAATTCAGCTACTTTGACTTGGGAAGGCAATGCCAACAGCTATGAAGTTCGCTACAGAGCTGCCGGTGAAACCAACTTCACTACCCAAACTGTGACTACGAACACGATTACATTGACCGGTTTGACTGAAAACACCTTGTATGCTTGGGGTGTGAAAGCAAACTGCACTGCTTCAATGTCATCTGATTGGGCTGAAAGCGCATTCAGAACACACGCTGTCGTTATTCCTCCAGTAGGCATTTCAACCGCTGACCTCTCTTCAATCAAGGTTTACAGCCACTTGAACAATGTCTATATCGTCAATGAAAACGGTATCGCCATCGATAATGTAACCATCTACAATATCTTCGGTGCACAAGTTTACACTGGTAAGGCCAACAACAATCCTGAAATCATTTCTCTGGATGTTGCCAATGGCAACTACATTGTAAGACTTACCACCGAAAATGGTGTTGGTGTCTATAAATTGTCGATTGTAAGATAATCGAATCTACCTTAGAGGCGGGGTCTAACCCGTCTCTAAATATTCTAACGGGATATCGTATGATGTCCCGTTTTTTTTTGTAATTTTGCACGCTTAAAATTTAAAGCCCAAAAAAATGCAAAACATTAGAAATATAGCCATTATCGCTCACGTTGATCACGGCAAGACCACCTTGGTTGACCGTATTTTATACCAAGCAAACTTATTCCGTGCCAATCAGCAGATGCAGGACCAGTTGTTGGATAGTAACGATTTGGAAAGAGAAAGGGGTATTACCATTTTGTCCAAAAATGTATCTGTAAGATATAAAGATGTCAAGATTAATGTCATTGACACGCCGGGTCACAGTGACTTTGGCGGTGAGGTGGAACGTGTGCTGAATATGGCCGACGGGGTGCTGTTGGTGGTGGATGCCTTTGAGGGACCGATGCCGCAGACCCGTTTTGTCACCCAAAAAGCCATCGAATTGGGCCTTAAGCCGATTGTTGTCATCAATAAGGTAGATAAACCCAACTGCAATCCAGAACTCGCTCAGGAGGCCGTTTTTGAGCTGATGTTCAATCTCGGTGCCAACGACGACCAATTGGATTTCCCGACGGTATATGGTTCGGCCAAGCAGGGCTGGATGGGACCGGATTGGAAAACGCCCACTAATGATATTTCTTACCTGTTAGATCAGATTATCGAGCATATTCCGGCTCCTAAAACACAGGAAGGTAGTTTGCAAATGATGATTTCTTCTTTGGATTATTCATCTTACGTGGGACGTATTGCAGTGGGTCGTATTAAAAGGGGAACGCTGGAATGGGGGCAAAACGTGTCTTTGGTGAAGCGCGATGGTTCCGTTGTGCCTTCCAAGGTGAAGGAATTGTATGTTTTTGAAGGATTGGGCAAGGAAAAAATCAAAACCCCTATCGAAGCCGGTGAATTGTGCGCTATTTTAGGCTTGGACAACTTTGAGATCGGCGATACCGTGGCAGATTTTGAGAATCCCGAAGGATTGCCGCCCATCAAGGTGGATGAACCTACGATGAGTATGCTGTTTACCATCAACAATTCGCCTTTCTTTGGTAAGGAAGGAAAATATGTCACTTCAAGACACTTGCGCGACAGATTATTCCTCGAATTGGAGAAAAATTTGGCCTTAAGAATCGAAGAAACAGGTTCGCCCGATATGCTGAATGTGTTTGGTAGAGGTATTTTGCACTTGTCCGTGCTGATTGAGACAATGCGTCGTGAAGGTTACGAACTGCAAGTTGGTCAGCCGCAGGTCATCATCAAGCTAATCGACGGCCAGAAATGCGAACCTGTCGAGCAGTTGACGGTGCTGGTGCCTGAAAATTTCTCCAGCAGAGTCATAGACTATGTAACGCGCAGAAAAGGTGACCTGGTGAAGTTGGAAACGGTACACGACCGTATTCACTTGGACTTCCAAATCCCATCCAGAGGTATTATCGGTTTGAGGAATCAGGTTTTGACTGCTACTGAAGGTGAAGCAATTATGTCGCATCGTTTCTTGGAATTTCAGCCGTGGAAAGGCGAAATACAAGGCCGTCATTCAGGTGCGTTGATTGCGATGGAAACTGGTCAGAGTTATCCGTATGCCATTGACAAGTTGCAGGATCGCGGTCGTTTCTTTATTGAACCTAACGACCAGGTGTATGCAGGTCAGGTTATTGGCGAGCATATTCGTCCTGATGATTTGGTTATTAATGTTTGTAAGTCAAAGAAATTGTCCAATATGCGTGCGGCCGGTAGTGACGAAAAAATGCATATTGCGCCAGCCATCAAATTCTCGTTGGAAGAATATATGGAGTTTATCGGACCAGACGAATATCTTGAAATTACGCCGCAGTCGTTGCGTCTGCGTAAAATCATCTTGGATGAGACAGAGCGTAAGCGTCAGACTATTAGATTGCAGCAGCAAGAGAATCAAAATCAATAATTGAAGATATGCTGAGTAAAATTTCTCTGGTTGGCATGGAGTTTTATGCCCATCACGGCTGCTTTGAAGAGGAAAGGCTGATAGGTACCCGTTTTAAGGTGGATGTGCATATTTTCTGCGACATCACGGAGGCGGTGAAAAATGATGATTTGAACAAGACCGTCAATTATCAGCAGGTTCATCTTTTGGTGGAGAAAGTGATGAGTGAGTCGGTGAATATGATCGAAACTTTGGCATATAGAATCATTCAAATATTGAAAAAAGAATTTGATATTATTCAAAAAGTGGGGGTGACGGTCTATAAATTGAACCCAGTCATAGGAGGAAAAACGGCGTGGGCAGCAGTTACGATGGAAGAATAAGTGTCTGAAAATCAAAAAGATAAATTACATATAAACAAAAAATACGTTTAGGTCTTGACAATTCAAGAAAAAGTTGTATTTTTGCAAAACAAATAAGGTCTCTTGGCCGAGTGGCTAGGCGCTGGTCTGCAAAACCATTTACTCCAGTTCGAGTCTGGGAGAGACCTCAAAGGGCGAAACTGAAAAGTTTTGCCCTTTTTTTATGCGCATCGCGAAATGGATTGTGGGAGGAATGCATACATCTGGTGCGGCAAGGTCTGTGAATGGGTGGTAGCTGACATCGGCGTGCGAAGGTGCTTGCGTGACAAAAATGCAACAGACAACAGTTGTAGAGACGTGGCGCGTCGCGTCTCTACAACAATTATACATTTATAATTTAACAAATAAAAATTCCATTTGTTAAATTTAATTCATTATCAATCTGAATATTAGCGAAATAAAAATTTATCAACAATTGCATAATCGTGTTGTTTATTTGTATATTTTTGCAGTCGAATAACAAAAATAATAATTATTATTTTTAACAATATTAATTATCAATATTAAATTTATGAAGGAAAATACATTTGAAGAACCGATTTGCTACATTGACCCGCTGTCGGACTTTGGCTTTAAGCGGC
>JAZLHE010000089.1:0-8141 GCA_045616665.1 Bacteroidales bacterium
TGCCGTCATATACCTTCGTCGTGTCCAACTTGATTGTCAAGGCGGCCGGGGTGATTTCCTGCGTGAAGTCGTAGGTCACGTTGTAGTTGCTGATGCCCTTCGTCGTCGCAAACGCCGTCGTGATTTCGGACGCCATCGTCATCGCAGAATCCCTGTAGGTGCCAACGCCGGTGCTGTCGCTCGTCACAACGCCCGCCGTAACCGCGTCGCCCGCGACAAGACCCGTTACCGCATAGCCTCTGCCGGAAGCGGCGTACTCGCTCACAAACTTCGTGCCGTCATACACCTTCGTCGTGTCCAACTTGATTGTCAGTAATGCCGGGGTGATTTCCTGCGTGAAGTCGTAGGTTACGTTGTAGTTGCTGATGCCCTTCGTCGTCGCAAACGCCGTCGTGATTTCGGAAGCCATCGTTGCCGCCGAATCCCTGTAGATGCCTACGCCGGTGCTGTCGCTCGTCACTACGCCGGCCGTAATCGCGTCACCGGGTACAAGACCCGTTACCGTATAGCCTCTGCCGGCGGCGGCATACTCGCTCACGAACTTCGTGCCGTCATATACCTTCGTCGTGTCCAACTTGATTGTCAGTAATGCTGGAGTAATTTCCTGCGTGAAGTCGTAGGTCACGTTGTAGTTGCTGATGCCGTTCGTCGTCGTAAACGCCGTCGTGATTTCGGATGCCATCGTCATCGCAGAATCCTTATAGGTTCCCACGCCGGTGCTGTCGCTCGTCACTACGCCGGCCGTAATCGCGTCACCGGGTACAAGACCCGTTACCGCATAGCCTCTGCCGGCGGCGGCGTACTCGCTCACGAACTTCGTGCCGTCATATACCTTCGTCGTGTCCAACTTGATTGTCAAGGCGGCCGGGGTGATTTCCTGCGTGAAGTCGTAGGTCACGTTGTAGTTGCTGATGCCCTTCGTCGTCGCAAACGCCGTTGTGATTTCGGACGCCATCGCCGTGGAATCCCTGTAGATGCCTACGCCGGTGCTGTCGCTCGTCACAACGCCCGCCGTAACCGCGTCACCGGGTACAAGACCCGTTACCGTGTAGCCTCTGCCGGAAGCGGCGTACTCGCTCACGAACTTCGTGCCGTCATATACCTTCGTCGTGTCTAACGTAATCGTCAAAGCGGCCGAAGTGATCTTCTGCGTAAGGTCGTAGGTCAACGCATAGTTGTTTATGCCATCAGTAGTGCTAAATGGAACTGAAATCAAGGCACCACTACCATAAGTGTAAGTACCTACAATAGTATTGGCACTGGTAACCGTACCAGAAAGGACAGCCCCAGAAATCAACCCCATGCCACCGATAGTGTAATCAGTGTTTGATGGCGAATATTCACTTACCAACTGCGTACCATCATACACCTTGGTTGCATCCAACGTGATTATAATAGGACGTGGTTTAATCACTTGGTCAGATGTCACCACTAATGTATAGTTACTGATGGCACCTGGTGCAGTCTTAAATTCTTCAATAAGCGTGGCCTGATTATCAGCACCCGAAGCATTGCTGTAATGGTAAACGCCGGCAGTATCACTATCGGTTTTCACTTTACCCTTATACAATTCATCTTCGCCCATAAGGCCTGTCACCGTCAGAGATGAAGAAGTATAGGCCGTGGTCAATTGTTCTGCATTATAAATCATCGTATCACGAATAACGATATTCAAAGTGGCAGGATCAATTTTCAATGTAAGGTCATAACTTACGTTGTAATTGCTAATGCTGTCGGAAGTAGCGAATGCAGTGATTATATTAGCACTATGTTCCGCATAGGTATAGGTACCGGTCTTAACATCATTGCTCTTTACGGCACCTCTGATAATCGTAGCAGCACCTTGCAGACCTTGAATGTCATAACCGACACCTTCAGCGGCAACATAATCGCTGACAAAGTTGGTTGCGTCATACTTTTTAGTAGTATCCAACTTAACGAGCAGGTCTCGTTTGGTGATATTTTGCGTAAGATCATAGGTCACATTGTAATTGCTGATATTGTCAGAAGTTTTGAATGCCGTCGTGATGTCTGCAGCCATAGCCGCCCCATTCTTATAAGTACCCACACCGGCACTGTCACTGGTGACAACACCTGCGATAATGGTTGCGTCATTCTGCAAACCGACAATAGTAAAGTCCGCGCCAGACGAAGCCACATAATCGCTTACGAACTTCGTACCATCGTAGTTCTTTGTCGAGTTCAAAACGATTTGCAAATCACGTTTCGTAATTTCCTGCGTAAGGTCGTAAGTGACATTATAGTTTTCGATACCATCGGAAGTGTTGAATGGCGTGGTAATATTAGCAGCCATATCAGCCTCATTCGTATAGATACCCACACCGGCACTGTCACTGGTGACAACACCTGCGATAATGGTTGCGTCATTCTGCAAACCGGTAACAGTGTAATCTGCACCAGAAGAAGCCACATAATCGCTTACGAATACTAGGCCGTCATATTCCTTCGTCGTATTCAGTTGAATATTCAAATCACGTTTCGTAATTTCCTGCGTGAAGTCGTAAGTGACATTATAGTTTTCGATACCATCGGAAGTGTTGAATGCCGTAGCAATGTAAGCACTGTCAACGCTTACACTGTCGGTATAAACCTTAACATCCTTCTTGGCACTCTTCACCACACCGGCAGTCAAACTTGCAGTACCCTGCAGACCTTCAACCTTAACGCTGTCGGAATTGTAGGCAGTTTCGAAGACGAGACCATCATAAACCTTCGTATCGTGAACCTTGATAGTCAAAGCGGCTGGAGTCACTTCCAAGGTGTAAGAAGCGCTGCTTTCAGTATAGTTCGGATTGGCAGCACGTACATAAACTTTCTGCGTTCCCACATTGGTAAGGCCTTGTGGGGTTGTTGACCATGCGGTGCTGTCCAAAGAATATTCCACAGTCGTGTTTTCTGACGGATTGACAGTCACTGAAGGTGCGAAAATTTCACCGTTATATACTTGTGTCAAAGTCGTTGGAATGGTAATTTCGATGTCGCCACCGCTTGTAATTTCAAGTTTTCCATTCACATTGATAATCTTATATTCACAAGTAACGGTATCCAAGCCTCTGGTAACCACCACGCCGGAGAGCACATTATCTACCGGACTTGCGTCAACGGTTGTGATACTGCCCGTAACAACGGCTGAAACGACATCATTGTTAGACAAAGTATAAGAATTTCCACTTTGTATTGATGAAGAGGTAACTCCGTCATAATTGACGACGAAAGTCGGTTCTGAATGCGGCTGACCATCGTACGTCCAGGAATTGCTGTTAGCTGTAACGGTCAATGGTTTTTCGTTACGCTTAACTTCCGTTGTCGTATTGTTTTGGCAACCCTTGGCATCAGTCAAAACCAAAGTATAGGATCCATCTGCCAAATTATCAAATTCAAATTCTCCGACAGAAGGAATGGTCTTAACACCACTCGTGTTGCCATATAGGTAGAGTGTATAAGGAGCAGTTCCGCCATTTACATTACCTTTGATGACACCATCATTGCCTTCGTAACAATTACTGGAAACATAAGTTACCGCTACAGCGGGCATTGCTGGCGTTGTCACACGAATCTGGGCGGTATCCAAATTGTTGCAGGCATCCTTCACAGTAACGGTCACCAAAGTGGTATCGGCATCCGTGGAAAGAACGATTTGCGTACCGGCGGCCGGATTTTGCGAAATCTGCAACGAAGCCTGTGCCGTACAGTTATCCGTTGACAATGAACGAATCGTTGCAGCAAAATCTGGAACCACATAATAGCAGCTGCCTGTCGTATTGGCTGCCGCCAATCTTTCGTAACTCCGCGTAATTACCGGTTTAACGGTATCAATTACCCGATATACGTATGACCAGGTATCGGTTGAATTGTCACAAGCCGTATATGTGTAGGTATAAGTTACCCACTTGTCACAATCGTTTCCTGTAGAAGACACATTGGGGGTGCCATAGTTTAAGGTCTGTTCACAAGCATCTTTCACCACAGGCATTACGCTTGGCGTAATCGTATGAGGAGCAACGATGTCGTTGATACAGTAAACCACTGCCGTATCCGGTTCTGCCGTAATGCTCCATTCCGGAATCTTCACGGTAACGGTACCGGATTGTGTTGTTTTACAACCGCTTGCGTCACTATAAGAAATCGTATATGGATAAACCGTGTTGCAGTTTGACAGACTGCTCATATTCAGGAACTGTTTCACCGTGGTGTCGTGATCACTTGGAACCGGTTGGTTGGAAATGGTGCCGATGACACTGCCGTTGAAGTTCCAGCTGAGAGCATAGTTACTGTAAACCTGATCCAAATCCGCCTTCAGGGTATCATTGGTATTAGGACAAATCGTCAGATTAGTCGGCGTAACCAGCACTTCCGGATTAACGGTTACGTCAACGCCGATAGATACCGAGAAGCTGCTACCCACGCAAACACCCGTCTTAGGCGTTACGGTATAGGTAACCGCCTGCTGGGTTGATGTAGCATTTGTCAATGTACCGTGGATATCGGTCTGATTATTTTCAGCTTGCAATCCGCCGATATTGGCCTGAACAGGTGCTGGCCAAGAATAAGTCGTGTTGTCCGGCATTCCGACCGGAATGACGGCGAAACGTCCGCCGGAGCAGATTGGATCTGCCGTATAGCTCACCGTAATGTCTTCGTATGGATTCACTAGGATGATGGTAGCGGTACCGGTCTGGGTACAACCGTCAGCATCGGTTACGGTAACAGTATAAGTACCCGCACTCAACTGCGTTGCGGTTGAAGACATCTGAACCGGTGTCGTGTTCCAGCTGTAACCATAACCGATGACCGTTGGATTGCCCTTAGTTGCCACAACAGTAGCCGTACCGTTATTTCCAACACAGGTTTCGTCGGTATGAGACATCGTCAGAGAAATAGGTTCTGGAGAAGTCACGCTGATGGTGCCGGTCACCTCGTTGTTGCAGGCGTCCTTTACAGAATAAGTAACATTTTCAGGAGTACCCTGTGCGGCAATGACTGTACCAGCCGTTGGCGTTTGTGTAATCGTCAGTGCAGATTGTTCTGTGCAATTGTCTGAAGCTTTGGCACGTACCAATGCCGTAACATCAGGAATAGCATATTGACAAGTACCTGTAACATCTGCAGCCACCGTAGCCTGCAAGCCGCTCACCACCGGTTTCGTCGTATCTTGAACGTTAATGGTTTGACTGATTTGGCTGTAATTGCCGCACTGGTCAGTTACTGTATATGTACGAGTCACAACGATAGGACAAGTGCCGTTTGGCGTATCTTCGTGAGCCAACTGCATATTTTCTGTCGAAGAGCAATTATCGGTAATAGTAAGGCCGAAAGTAGAAGAGAGAGCAGCCACGGTCGTCACAGCCGGATAAAGCGTTGTTAAATCGGAAGTACAAGCGTTTACCGTCTTTTCAGGAATCGTGCCTGCGATTACCGGATTGACCTCATCAGAAAGCATAAAGCTGTTGTCGGCACTTACCACGCAACCGTGGGCATCCGTTACCGTTACGCTCATATTATATGTATGTTCACAATCCGTTGTACCATACTTAGCCACCGTTGCTTTCGTCATATCCGTTTCGCTCATCGTAGCGCCCGTCCATACGGCTGAAGCCAATGGCAAGGTGGCGTTTTCAACGTTCACCTGTACTTCGTAGCTTGTCTGGTTCGGACAGCCTGTCGGATTGGTGAAACTTGCCGTAAGTTGAGCAGCCTGACCAATGACAACTGTTTCTTGAACAGAACATCCGTAGAAATCTGTTGCCTCCAAAGTATAAGTTCCGGCTGACAAACCTTCAATGCTTACCGCACCCGTTGATGTAGCAGTTCGAGTACCTATGGTAATGTTATAAGGAGTTGTGGTCCAACCGCCGGAGACGGTAGCCGTCACGGTTCCGTCAGCCGCACCGTAACATACCGCATCCGTTTTGCTGACATTAGAAAGTTGCAAGGCGGAAGCCGGAGATTGAACTGTAAGCATTTGTGAAGCGGTACAGGCACGATTGTCGGTTACCGTCACCGTATAGTTGCCGGCCGCCAAATTCGTCAGTGTCGTAGAAGTAGAGCCCGTATTCCACAGGAAGCTATAGGGTTCTTCACCGCCAGTGGCCGAAACGTAAAGTTCACCGTTACTGTCACCGAAGCAGGTAACCGGTTTATTCGGTGTGATTCCACTGGTCAATTGCAACTGCGGCAATTTTGTCAAATTAACAGAATCCTTGGCAACGCAAGCATTGGCATCGGTAATCGTAACGATGTATTTGCCAGCTTCGCTCAATCCGGAAATATTTTGAGTCGTCGCACCGGTACTCCACAAATAAGTATATGGTTCTGTACCCTCAGCCGGAGTTATGTCGATGGCACCATCATTGCCTTGGCAGGAAATCTCAGACACCATCATAGTGTCAATCTTCACCGCTGCCGGAACAATCACATCAATGGTGTAGGTGTTTTGATTGCCGCAGCTGTCCTTCACGGTCACATCCACAGGGATGATTTGTTCTTCGGCGGTTTGAGGATATTCCGTACCGACAGGGACACTCTGTTCAACAAACAAAGTACCGTTGCAATCGCTGTAAACCGCATCCATCGTCACAGTTTCCAAATCAGGAATAGCATAGTTGCAATTGCCGGCCGGCGTAGCCTTTTGATCGGCTATCGTCTTGAAAGTCGGAGCCGTCTTATCCAAAACATGGATAATCTGGTCAGTAGTGCTGAAATTGCCACAATCATCCGTCACCTTGTAGGTTCTCACATAGAAACGGTCGCAAGTGTTATTGTTGTCTTGGACATCCGTCATCGTTACCGTCAATGAACTGTTGCAGTCCTTGACAGCCGTCAAACCATTGGCTAAGAGTTCTTCCGTCGTAGTATATGGATCCGGGAGCGTAATGCCGCAATCTGCTGCCAAATCGACAGAAAGGTCGTTCAGCGTACCTTCGAGGATTGGCTTCACCGTATCCTTCACCCATATTTTGTGCGTGAAGGTTGCCGGACCGTTTCCGCAAAGGTCGTTCACACTATAGGTTCTCAAAATATATCGGTCACAAGCGTGCGTATCAATATCCTCATCGGTATGCGCCACCAGCTGATCGTCATCGATATTGCAGTCTGTGATAAAGGCGGAGCCGAAGGCGTCGTTCACCTCCTTCACCGTAGTGTAGGCGGTTGGCAAGGTGAACAGGTCGCAGTCGTCGCTGTAGGCTGTCATATACACGGCACTGTCTGCCCAGGTAGTGGAAGCCAATGCCGGACGGGTCGTATCTTTCACGATAATGAGATGTTCAACGGTGGAGATGTTGCCGCAACGGTCGGTCCAAATGTAGGTCCGCTTGTACTGCCATTCGCAACCTTCCGCGTTGTTCGTCGTATCGCTGTGTTCAATAGAGAAGCTGCCGTCTTGCGGATATTTCACCGTAAAGTCGGCTTCCGTCAACAATTCAACTTCGGTATATTGACACAAAGCGTTATTATAGTAAATGGTCGTATCATCAGCCAAAGACGGAACCTTCGGGGTTAGGGTCGGCACAGTCAGGGTCAATCTCAGATTCACCACACTATCGCAATAGACACATCCCGGAATATCTTCACGAGGAATCTTATCGTATTTTTTATGGGTAAGATCCGTACGATGGAATTCGTAGGTTCCCGGGTCTTGCAATGAGGTGCTATCTTCAGTATTAATAATCCAACCATCGTTTTCGTAGTAGGCGCCTAAACAAACGGTATCATAACTATAGGGTTGGTGATCCGTATAGTTGATGGTGGTAACGTGCAAACCGATGACCGAGTCGCAGCCGCATTCCACCGTGGAGATGGCCGCATCGTCAGCCCAACCGGTGTAGGGTTCCTGGAAGGTTGCTCCAGCATATCTGAACGGGAAGGCCTCCTTACAGACTTCTATATATTCCTGAATAGCGTACGAAGGATGAACATACAAATAGAAATCCGTTACAGAATCGCACCCCGTCAAAGAAGGTATCAATATATTTTCATAATGAATCCACTTGTTGTAATCCGATGGATCAAAATCCTGTCCCCTAAAGACAGTATCTTTGCGTAAAGTATAATCATAGTTATAGGTATGGCCTGAACCGCCGTTGCCTTCCGGCATATCACCACCTTCAATGATTGTTGCA
>JAZLHE010000090.1:0-22677 GCA_045616665.1 Bacteroidales bacterium
TAAATTTATCAATCAGGTACTTATTGGAAAACATGAAATCAAACTGCAAAAGCAGGATTATTTTTCTTATTCCGAAATCGTCCAAATAGAAGAAGACTCTACCAAGAAAGTATTTGCCCAATTGCCGACAGGTAAAGAAGTTGTGATTAGGACGGCACCTAATGATGCTCGCGTTTATGTGGATAATGTTTATGCAGGTGCCTCTTCTCCCAATAAACTCCTTTTGTCTGTGGGTCTGCATCCAGTGAAAATAGAGTATGGCAATCGTGTTTTGACCGATGAAATTTTGGTGGAAGATGTGGGACAATCGTATTGGGATTACGATCTGAGCGTAAATTCTGTAAATGTGACGGATGTAAGGACAGAAAAAAAGAAGGACAAAATAAAAATTTACTATCATTTGGAGAAAATAGCTCACGTGGAACTGCAATATTCTCTTGACCAGGGTTGTACGTACGTATTTGCAAAAAAGAAGAACAGACGTGGCGGTGTTGGTGAAGATGTGTTGAAGGGGAATCACACGATAGTTTTGGACGCCACGAAAGAAAATGCGGGATTGTTGAGTTTACAGCCGGTATTTAAAGTTCGGGCAGAAAAACATAAAATGGCCACATTCTTCACTTTGAATGCGGCTTACGCTGTCAATCCTCAATGGTCTTTTGGTTTTACGATAGGTCAAATGAAACAGTTTGGCTGGTATATTGGCGCACTGGCTAATTTTGGCGAATATGGGAAAAATGTATTGCAGGAAAATAAAGTGTATGCAATATATCCAAATCCTGATTCTCATAAAAGTACCCGAAATTCACGTCTTTCGGTTGTGGCGGGTGTTGTGGTGAGAACTTGCAGTCCTTTGTCGTTGAAACTGGGAGTGGGATTCGGCTATAGGTCGTGTCTGGTATGGGCTAATCCGGGAGAATGGTATCGAGTGCCGTCTGTTTCCGCGATGGGGGTGAATGCGGAAGCGGGGGTGATGTTTCACCTGAAAAATTTCTTGATTTCCGCCGATGTGGTGACACTCAATTTCAAGTATATGGAGTATAAATTTGGTTTAGGATGGTATTTTCCAAGTAAAAAATAAATATGAATAGATTTTTTAAAATATTGATGCTGACAAGTTTGACGAGTATCCTGGTATCTTGTCAGAAAGACCCTGTAATGGAGAAATCAGGGACATACGCCTACGTGGATGGAAAATTTGAATTTGTGAGTACGGTTATAAAGGATGCGGTGACGGACATTGACGGCAACACCTACGATGCCGTCAAATTAGGAGACCAGGTGTGGATGGCGGAGAACCTGCGGACGACGAAGTACGCTGACGGAACAACAATACCTATGGGCAGTAGTACCAGCACTACCACGGCCTACCGCTATTATCCAAATAACAAAAGCACTAACGTGGACACCTGCGGCTATTTGTACAACTGGAAGGCGGTGATGCGCAATTCGCCCTCATCCAGCAGCAACCCCAGCGGGGTGCAGGGTGTTTGTCCCAACGGCTGGCACGTGCCGAGCGATGCGGAATGGACGCAGTTGACCGACTACGTGAGCAGTCAGAGCCAGTACGTATGCGGAAGCAGCAACAACAACATTGCCAAGGCACTGGCCTCCACCACGGGCTGGAACAGCAGCTCAAGCACTTGTGACGTTGGCAACAACCCTTCTGTCAACAACGCCACGGGCTTTTCTGCTGTTCCTGCGGGCTACTACAACGGCGGCTACGACTTTTTCGGCGACGGCGCGAACTTCTGGTCGGCTACCCAGAACAATAGCAACAACGCCTACAACCGCAACTTGAACTACAACAACGCCAACGTGAACAGGAACAACAACAATAAGTACGGCGGGTATAGTGTCCGTTGTCTTCGAGGCGATGGTTCAAGTCCGACTTTGCCCACCGTAACCACCACCTCCGTAACAAGCATAACATATTATTCCGCTGTTTCCGGGGGCAACGTGACCAATTCTGGAGGATTGGGTGTTACCGCACGCGGTGTGTGCTGGAGCACGAGTCAGTACCCTACCATCAACAGCAGCCACACCAGCAACGGCAGTGGCACGGGCAGCTTTAGCAGCAGCATAACGGATCTGTCCCCCAATACCACCTACTATGTGCGTGCCTACGCTACCAACAGTGCAGGTACGGCCTACGGCAGCCAGGTGAGCTTTACCACGGCGCAAGTATATCCGCCAACGGTTACGACCAATTCTGTAACGAATATTACGGCAAATTCTGCTTTTTGTGGCGGAAATGTTACGGCGCAGGGTACTTATAGTGTTACTGATCGCGGCGTGTGCTGGAGTACGAGCCAGAACCCTACTATAGTCAACAACCATATCACTTGTGGTTTTGGTTCTGGCAGTTTTGCCTGCAACATAACGGGCTTGTCTCACAATACCACCTACTATGTTCGTGCCTACGCTACCAACAGTGCGGGTACAAGTTACGGAACACAGAAGAGCTTTACGACGACCGTTGCTCCCTGTGGGACTTCTACCGTTACGGACTACGACAACAACACGTACAACACGGTGCAGATTGGCAACCAGTGCTGGATGAAGGAGAACCTGAAGACCACACACTATGCCGACGGCACACCCATTTCCTTGGGCAGCAGCACGAGCACCAGCACGGCCTACCGCTACTATCCCGACAACAACAGCCTCAACGTGAGCACCTACGGTTACTTGTACAACTGGAAGGCGGTGATGCGCAACTCTTCCAGTAGCCCAGCCAACCCCAGCGGGGTGCAAGGCATTTGTCCAAATGGCTGGCACGTGCCGAGTGATGCGGAATGGACGCGGCTGACCGACTACGTTAGCAGCCAGAGCGAGTACGTGTGCGGAAGCAACAGTTCATACATAGCCAAGGCGTTGGCTTCCTCCACGGGATGGAGCAGCAGCTCAAACACTTGTGCCGTTGGCAACAATCCGTCTGCCAACAACGCCACGGGCTTTTCTGCTGTTCCTGCGGGCGGCTACGACGGCTACTACTACTATTTCGGCAGCTACGCGGACTTTTGGTCGGCTACCCAGTACGATAGCAACAACGCCTTCTTCCGCCCCTTGTTCTACGGCTCCGCCGACGTGAACAGGCGCAACGGCGATAAGTACTTCGAGTTAAGTGTCCGTTGTCTAAGGGACTGAGTTTAGGGTTTAGGGAATAGGTAATAGGTAATAGGGTTAAGGGTTGAGGGTGTAGAATGTAGAATGTAAAGTGTAAAGTGTAGAGTGTAGAGTGTAGAGTGTAGGTAATAGGTAATAGGTAATAGGTAATAGGGGTTAGGGTTGAGGGTTTAGACGTAAAGGTTGCGAAGATGCTGAATAATTCCCCTCCTTTTAAGGAATTGACGAATGAGCGAACACAGATCCAAGCTTGCTTGGGCTCTGTTGAGCGAAGAGGAAAAAGAGACCGCAGGTCTCACTGGTGGCCGCAGGCCGGGGTGGTTGCTTCTTTGCCGAAATTTTTGCCTTTTAAGGAATCGACGCATGAGCGAACACAGAGCCAAGCTTGCTTGAGTTCTGTTGAGCGAAAAGGAGAAAGAGACCGCAGGTCTCACTGGTGGCTGTAGGCCGGGTGGTTGCCGCTGAACGGGATAGGCATTTTTCCGTTAGACCGGGGTGGTAATCGGGCAGTTGCCGGCTAAACGCCGAAGCTCGTTGGCCTCGCAGCTTCGTCACCATTCCGCAAAACGCGTTAGCGTTGGGCGGAATCTTCCTGCAAGACGGAAGTGGATAATTCCAATTAAAAATAGTGGGCAATGATAGATTCATATCTTCAGTTCCCTATATAAACATATAAATGAATTGTATGATGAAAAAATGGATGGTAATTTGTATGACGGTGTGCTTGCCGTTGCTGACTTTTGCCCAAATTGGGGAGTCTGATTTTGACGATTTCGCCGACCAGTCGAATTTTGATGCCTTTCAACAACAGGCGAATCAGCGTTTCAATGATTTCCGGGATACGATGAATGCCCGCTTCGCACGCGAATTGGCTCGCCAATGGGTGGAGTTTGAGTCGTTTGCCGGCGAAAAACGCCCCGCTCGTCCCGAACCCAAGGAACCGGTTGTGGCCCCCAAGGACAAAGCCCCTCGCGAACCGGTGCAGATGCCGGTAGATCAAGTGCTGCCTGCTCCTGTGCCGCTTGAGGACTCTCCTGAGAAAGAGGTGACCCCAACTTCAGCACCAGAGGAAATCCCCAATAGTCAAACTCCTCAGGATTTGCAGGATGCGGAAACCGCAAGTAGGTACAACGCTATTCAAATTGATTTTTACAGCCGGAAACTGTCAATGACAATGCCTGTCGCTTATCAAGAACTGAAAATGGACGGTATTTCGGAAAAAAGTGTCGCCAAATTCTGGGAGGATTTGTCGAAAACGGATTTCCAATCTATGGTGGCACAATGCCAAAATCAGAGGAATGAACTGAAAATGAACGATTGGGCACTGTTTGGCACGGTGAAGGAACTGGCATCGGAACAATTTGCCTCCAATTATGCGGAACAGACGGTCTTTGTGGCGTTTCTAATGGATCAGTTGGGATTAGATGTCCAATTGGCCCGCGTAGATCAGCAGCTTGTATTGTTATTGCCTATGAATTGCAGCATTTATGAAGTGCCATATCTTCGTAAGGGAAATAAGCTGTATTATATGTTCAATATCTATCCCACTAAACCCAACGAGCAAATGCCGGTCTATTCATACAATAGTGAGTTTTCGGCATCATCGAAAGCCCTTGATATGAATATCTATGAGTCTATCGACTTTAAGTATAATCCTTCGATGCGTACTTATCAGACTGATTTATGGGGAGATACCATCAGCTATTGCACAAATCGAAACGAAATGGATTTCTATTCGGAATATCCCCAGGTAGATATTACCGTGTATGCGAACGCGCAGGTGTCGGAGAATTTTTTGCATTGGATAGACAGCTATATCAAACCCGAATTGGAAGGAATGACAAAAGCGGAGCAGGTGCTTGCGCTGATGATGTATGTTCAGTACGGTTTTGATTATGCCACCGATCAGGATCAGTTCGGGTATGAAAAACCGTTCTTCTGTGAAGAGAATTTCTTTTATCCTAAAAATGACTGCGAGGATAGAAGCATATTGCTGTCCTGCCTGATTCGTCATTTGTTGGGTCTGAAAGTGGTTTTGCTGGATTATCCGGAGCATATCGCCACGGCGGTTTCCATACCCGATTTAACGATTCAGGGCGATTATTACTTGATTGACGGCGAGGCATATTATGTTTGTGATCCTACGTATATTGGTGCCAGTATTGGCGAGTCGATGCCGCAATACCAAGATATTCGCGCCACTGTGATCAAGTTGCGAAACTGATGATTATTATTACGCAAAGAAAACTTGAATGTGTCTGATATGGCACGTTTTTGGCACGGTTTTCTTGAAAGCCAAAAGGCAAAACCTTGTAACTTACCCGTATATGCGTCGCAGAAGTTATACGAAACAGCTGTAGTTTTTGCTGAAATATTCCTGCTTACTTTCCAAGGACAGACCGGAAGTCTTTTTCTTCTTCGGTGGCGTGGTTGTAATACAAGTCGGCTTTCAGTTCATCTATGTTGGATGCGCCGCAAACCACGGTGGCAATGCAAGGTTTGGCTAATGCGTAGCTGAGACATTGAACCGGCGTAAGTGCTTCCTTGAGTGGAGATTTTTCGGCATCCAAAAGTCGGCCGCCGCCGCTGCCAAAGGCCTTCATAGCAGTAATGGCAATGTTGTGCTGTGCGCAATAGTCGTAGAGTTCTACACGTACGGGGTCAATGCTGGCTGGTATGTTTTCAAAGCTGGCTTCATCCCAAGGGTTGACGCCGGAAGGAAGCAGGTCGAATGCGGGATTCAGACTGAACATAATCACTTCAACCAAACCGCTTTTGGCAGCTTCAAGGGCCACTTCCGCATTGTGGCTGCTGATGCCGATGTGTTGGATTTTTCCTTCTTCTTTGAGTTGCTTTACATAGTCAAGGAATGGACTGTTGATGATTTCTTCCCATTCTTCGTGCGTGTCGGCAATGTGAATCATCCCCACTTCAATGTGGTCGGTTCCCAATAAGCCGAGCAGGTCGCTAAATCCTTGCTTTGCCTTTTCCACATCGCGGGTGCGTTCGTATTGTTCGCCATTCCAGTAGGAACCGATGTGTCCCTGAATAATCATTTGGTCGCGTCTGCCTTGAAGGGCGTAACCGATGTTGCCGCGAACGGTTGGGTTGGCGTCGTAAATGTCGATGTAGTTGACTCCGCTATCCAATGCCAAAGCCATAAATTCGCGGGATTGGGCGGTGTCCATTTTGCCGAATGCGCCGCATCCGATGCCGATTACACCAACTTTCAGCCCGGTAGAACCTAAATCGCGGTATTCCATACTTGTGGTGGCAACTTCTTCCGTTTCCACTTCATTAGACTTGTTGTGACAAGCGCTGCATAAGAGCGCGACAACTCCTATGATCATTGCTAAACTTCTGATTTTCATAAATATAAATTTTAAATGTGAATTTCTTATTTTGCTGCAAATATACTTATTTTATGTAAGACATACGTGGGTGTTGAAAAAAATGCTTAAAATTATTTGTCGTGATTTGAAAAATACAATTTGATTTTCTTAAATTGTATTAAAAATTGCAATCCAAGTGATTCGGATTGTTCTAAAATTGATAATCCGATTGATTTATTTTGTATTTTTGCGGCGAAAAAAAATAAATCCATATTAAAAGATGAGAAAGAAGTATATTGATTTGATTCAGCAAACTTATGAGTTTCCGCAGGAGGAATTTCAAGTGGAAAACAATGAATTGATTTTCAATGATGTTCCATTGATGGATATTATCAAGCAGTATGGAACTCCGTTGAAAATAACCTATTTGCCGAAGATTACTCAAAATATTCAGCGTACTCGGCGTTGGTTCAATGTGGCTATCGCAAAGTCCGATTATCAGGGCGATTACCACTATTGCTATTGTACGAAGAGTTCTCATTTTGAATTTGTCCTTTCGGAAGTTCTTAAAAATGATGTCCATTTGGAAACGTCGTCCGCTTTCGATTTGAACTTGGTGGATACGTTAAATGAAATGGGTTTGTTTGAAAAAGACAATTATATAATATGTAACGGATTTAAGAAAATCCAGTATATCGACAATATTTCAATGATGTTGGACAAGGGTTTTACCAATATCATACCGGTGATGGACAGCAAACACGAATTCGATTTGTTGGATGAAAAGCTTAATTCCAAGTGCAAGATTGGCATCAGAATCGCGGCGGAGGAAGAGCCCCGTTTCGAGTTTTATACTTCACGTTTGGGAATCAGATACAATGATATTATTCCTTTTTATGAGAATAAGATTAAGTCGAATCCGAAGTTCCAACTCAAGATGTTGCATTTCTTTATCAACACCGGCATTCAAGATACGGCCTATTATTGGAATGAGTTGACGAAGTGCGTTACGCTGTATTGTGAACTAAAAAAACGTTGTCCAGAGTTGGATTCCTTGAATATCGGAGGTGGTTTTCCTATTAAAAACTCTCTCGGATTTGAATACGATTATGCCTATATGGCAGAAGAAATTGTCTCTCAAATTAAGCAGATTTGCGATAGGGAAGGCGTGTGCGAACCGGATATCTTTACCGAATTTGGTTCCTATACTGTGGGTGAAGCCAGTGCGGTTCTGTTCTCTATTTTGCAGCAAAAACGTCAAAATGATCGTGAATTGTGGAATATGATTGACAGTTCCTTTATGACTACTTTGCCGGATACTTGGGCCATTAATCAGCAGTTTATCATTCTGGCCGTCAATAACTGGGATAGGGAATATGAGCGTGTTTTCCTGGGCGGATTGACTTGCGACAGTCACGATTATTATAATTCGGAAGCGCATTTGAATGCGGTATTTCTGCCGAAGATTCATCAAAATACGGAGATTAATTTTGAGGGCAACGGGAAAATCCACGAGTCTAATTACTATGAAAATGAGCCGCAATATATCGGTTTGTTTAACACGGGTGCCTATCAGGAAGCTATTGGCGGTTATGGCGGCATCCAGCATTGTATGTTGCCCGCTCCAAAGCATATCATCATTTATCGTGACGAGGAAGGTGAAATTTGTACGAAGTTGTTTGCCAAGGAACAGAGTTACAAGTCGATGCTCAAAATTTTGGGCTACTAATCTGTTGAGATAATGGCTGGCCAGTCGTTGCGAATTGATGTTCACGGCTTGACGGTGGAAGATGCCTTGTTTGACGTGAGGGAATTGTTGTCAAAAGCACCGAAAACAGTCGAAAAAATTGTTGTCGTTCACGGCTGTAACCACGGAACGAGGCTTAGAGACGCTGTGCGAAGTCAACTGCGTTCTCCGAGGATATTGGAAATTTGCCCGAGTTTTTTTAATGATGGCGAAACAGTGATTTGGTTGAGACGTTAAAGAAATTTTGTGTAACTTTGCAGTTTTAATGTAATGTATAAATATTAAAATTGTAAAGACATGAATCTTTCAGGAAGAAGAGAAAGCTCAAACGTGGACGATAGACGCCGTATGGGTGGAAAAACCATTGGCGGTCTGGGTATCGGTGGACTGATTATCGCAGGAATCATTGTATGGATTATGGGCGGAAATCCGCTCTCTGTATTGCAAAATGGCAATGTAAGTGGGTTGACGACAGAACAGTCTTCCACATACGAACCTTCGGCGGAGGAAGAAGAATTGGCTTCGTTTGCGAAAAAGATTTTGGCGGGAACCGAGGACGTATGGACGGCCGAATTTGCCAAAATGGGCAAGACCTACGTGCCTCCAAAGTTGGTCCTTTTTACCGGCAGTGTCCAGTCGGGTTGTGGTGGGGCAAGTTCTTCAACGGGTCCGTTTTACTGCTCTGCGGATCAATGTGTTTATTTGGATTTGTCCTTTTTTATGGATATGAAAAAGCAGTTGGGCGCCGATGGTGACTTTGCATACGCTTACGTCATTGCCCACGAGGTGGGACATCACGTGCAGTATCTGTTGGGAACCTTGCAGCAGGCACATAACCAAATGAGTCGCGTGAGCGAAACGGAAAGTAATAAAATTAGTGTGAGACTGGAATTACAGGCCGATTTTTATGCGGGAATTTGGGCTTATCACGATAATAAGATGTTTGGTTCCTTGGAAGACGGCGATATTGAGGAAGGATTGAACGTGGCTTCCAAAATCGGCGACGACTACCTGCAAAAGAAGGCACGTGGCTATTCGGTGCCCGATTCCTTTAACCACGGCACATCGGTCCAACGCGTGAAATGGCTGAAAAAAGGATTGACGACGGGTAATCTTAATAATGGAGATACGTTTACTCCGTCTTATTCTCAGCTCTAATATGTTTTATTGGCTTCAAGTCACAATTCTTAATCCGTAAATGATGATGGAACCTATCGCAGAACAAATCAAGCGTTTGACCGACGATATTAACAGACATAACTATAATTATTATATGCTCGATAATCCGACGATTAGCGATTACGAGTTTGACCAACTGTTGAATCAGCTGATTTTGTTGGAAAAGCAGTATCCTGATTACGTGCTTCCCGATAGTCCGACACAACGCGTGGGCGGTAGCGTGACCAAGCAGTTCAAGACGGTGAAGCACGTGTTTCCGATGCTTTCCTTGGGAAATACCTATTCGGAAGAAGAGTTGCAGGACTTTGACCGCCGGGTGCACGAACTCGTCAATGGAAATGTTGAGTATGTTTGCGAACTCAAATACGATGGTTTGGCTATCAGTTTGGTTTACGAAAAAGGTCTTTTGGTGCGGGCTGTAACTCGTGGCGATGGCGTTCAGGGAGATGATGTGACGAATAATGTTAAGACTATTCGAACCATTCCGTTGAAGTTGCAAGGTGATTTCCCCGACTTGTTTGAAGCGCGTGGCGAGATCATTATGAATCACGAAAATTTTGAGAGACTGAATAAAGAACGGGAGGAAATTGGCGAAAATCCTTTCGCAAATCCCCGTAATGCGGCTTCCGGAACCTTGAAACTGCAAGATTCGGCGGAAGTGGCACGTCGCGGCTTGGATTTCAAACTTTATTTTGTGATGGGGCATCAGCCATACGCCGACAATCATTTTGAGAGTTTGACAAAACTGAAGGATTGGGGATTTCGGGCTCCCGAGGTGATGGTGAAGGCGCAATCTGTTCGTGAAGTCATCGACTTTATGCACGATTGGGACACACGTCGGAAAACCTTGCCCTTCGATATTGACGGCATCGTTATCAAAGTGAACGATTTTGCCCTGCAACAGCAAATCGGTGCCACTGCCAAGAGTCCACGCTGGGCTATTGCCTATAAGTTTAAGGCCGAACGCGTTCCTTCGCGTCTGTTGAGTGTGGATTTTCAGGTTGGACGTACCGGTATTGTGACGCCCGTGGCTAATCTGACGCCGGTGCCTTTGTGCGGAACCATCGTTAAAAGAGCAACTTTGCATAATAAAGACATTATTGATTATTATGATATTCATGAAAATGATGTCTTGTATGTAGAAAAAGGAGGCGAAATCATCCCCAAAATAGTGGGAGTGGATGTGGAAAAACGTGAATTGGATGCACATAAGGTGAAATTTGTGACACATTGCCCTGAATGTGGGGCAGAATTGGTTCAAAATGAAGGCGAATCGGGCGTCTTTTGTCCGAATGACTTGCATTGTCCGCCGCAAATCAAGGGAAAATTGGAACATTTCATTTCTCGAAAGGCAATGAATATTGATTCTTTGGGAGAAGGAAAGGTGGAAATGCTTTTTGATAATGATTTGGTAAAAAATCCGGCAGATTTTTATGACTTGTCATACGATAAGTTGATCGGCTTGGAAAAGAAATTGTCTTCAACGGATGGGAAAACTGAACGTGTGATTAGCTTTCGGGAAAAGACCGTTGAAAATATATTAAAAGGTATTGACCAGTCTAAAACGGTGGGTTTTGAGCGGGTCTTGTTTGCCATCGGCATTCGTTATGTGGGAGAAAATACGGCTAAAAAACTGGCACGCTTTTTCAAGAATGTGGATGCTTTGTCGAATGCCACGAAGGAAGAGCTGATGCAGGTGGATGATGTTGGCGAACGTGTCGCCACCAGCATTATCGATTTCTTTTTGCAACCGGAAAATCTGGAGATGATTATTGCCTTGCGTAATGCCGGGGTTCAATTTGAACTAAAAGCCGAAGAGTCTGTGTCTTTATCCGATAAATTAAGCGGAAAATCTGTTGTCGTAAGTGGCGTTTTTTCCATTCCTCGTGATGAAATGAAGCAATTGATTGAAAAACACGGAGGGAAAAACGTGTCTTCTATCTCAAAAAATACTGATTTTGTCCTTGCAGGCGAGAAAATGGGACCGGAAAAGCGGAATAAAGCTCAAAAATTGGATATACCAATCATTTCAGAAGAGGAATTTTATGAAATGATAAAGTAGTTAAGGAATGAAATTGCGGTTTTTTTAAGAAATCGGCTGGTGATAACAAAAAGCGGCGGTATTCATTAGAATGCCGCCGCTTTTTGGGACTAAAGGCCGTTATAACTTTCCGGCACGTTTCAGTTTGTTTTGTTCAATGCGTTCATATTGTTCCAAGAAGGTTGGAAGCATATTGATAGGAATGCGCTTGTTGCAAATGATGTCTCGTTTCGGATTGAGAATAAACATCGTGGGATTGCCGGTCTCGTAGGTGTTGTAGGCCTCCAAATAGTCGATGTTGCCTTTGTTGCCGCCAACGACCAACCAGGGATGACCCTCCTCCTTGACATATTGTTTCCAGCGTTCCGGCGTGCAGTCGTTGGCGATGGCGAAAACGTCAAAATTACGGCTGCCGGCGGTTTCCAAAGAGTCGTAAAGTGCTCTTAACTTCTTGGTCTCACGGCGGCATTCGTGACAATCAGGGTCAAAAAACCATAGGATAACATACGGTTTGGGTAGTTTGTGCGAAGAATGCCATTGCTCGCTGGTGTCGGGAATAAACAATTCGGGTGCGTGTTGTCCGATCAAAAGGGGTTCCAGACGTTCCACGCGCTTACGGTATTTTCCAATCAAATCCTCGTCCATCCAGTAGCATTTGCCCTTCAACTGGTTGTTTTTGGCAATGTGGATAAATACGCCGTCGTGACCGATGTTTTTGCTGGATTCATAGTAGCGTGACAAATAATTGACCATATATTGATAGGTGGTCGTGTCGGTGCATTTGTCTATCGTAAGATCCACATATTTGTTTATTGTATCAACATCTTGATATTGAAGCACGCGTTCGAAATATTCCTTGACTTTGCTTTGTAAGACAGGCATAAATATCATACGGCCATCTGCTAAATCCACATTGTCCCAATAATGGGTCCTATAATAGGCGGAACCGGCTTCCACGTCAATATCTCCGTTTTGATCCAATATTTCAGGCATATCGATTTCCTTGTATGCCTTTTGCATTTTAACAAAAAGATAATCAGGATGTTGCGCGATTAATTGGTCAATATAGTCCAACATTCCTTTATTAACGTCTTCCATTTGTTTTTTGTAAATTTCGGAACTGTCGGTGAGATTTTTGGTATCACAAGCTTTCTTGGCCGTACTGAGTTTGGTCATTTCCTTTTGTGCCGCTGCGGTGTGTCTTTGAAAATCAACCAACAATTCGTTTTGAGGAGAATTGATGACAGTGGTCTTGTCGGGATTTCCCAGCGTATCGGTGGTAATGGTGAAAAAAGGTTTGTCGTCAATCATAAAACTAACGTATTGAACTCTTTTTTGAGCGACAAGACTATAAAAACCTTCTTCTAACTTTTTCGTGTTTTTAAATCTGAAAACTCCCGGAGAAACAGGCTTTGCGGAGTCACGCAACATTAATTTGCCATCAAAGTTAATGGTAAGATAAACAATCGTGTCTTTGGCTCCCTGAATGTTGAAGGTGAAGTCGTAGGTATAATTTTCTTTGTCTTTCTTATTGTTTGCTTTGCCTTTTTGTGCGAAAGTGCAGGGCAAAATGATAAGCAGGGAAAGAATGAATAGGAAAAGTTTGGTCTGTTTCATCTTTTATAATTTTTTTTAGTCTAAATTCTAATGAATGAAAAAGTTGTGCAATTCTTCTAACGGAAAACTATGGGCAATTATTGTATGGTTTTTGTCTAAAAGGTAGATGACAGGAGTGGTGATGATGTCGAAATAGTCGATGAAGTCGTAGTTGGGCGTGTCGATGCCGTCGCAAGTGTTGATCCAGGAAAATTGCTGTTCCTGGCAAAATTTGTCCCATCGCTCGATGTCTTCGGTAATGGCTACCGCAAAAACGTCAAAGTTGTAGTCGTTGGCAAATTCCTGATAGAAGGCGTGCAATTTGGGAGTCATTTCCACGCAGTCGTC
This sequence comes from Bacteroidales bacterium, assembly GCA_045616665.1. Taxonomy (GTDB): domain Bacteria; phylum Bacteroidota; class Bacteroidia; order Bacteroidales; family WCHB1-69; genus RUG11690. Next base: position 13,373 of record JAZLHE010000090.1, read on the forward strand.
GCAATCGGGATCCCAGAACCACAAGATGATGTAATCTTTGGTGATGTCCGATGAAAAATGTTCCTTGTTGTGGATGTCGTATGCTTTCAATGCTGGAATGGTCTGGCCTGGAATGATTTTGCGTTTTCTATTGGCCGTGCGTTGGTAGTATTTGATGAGATCGTCGTGTAGGGTGGTGAAGGTCTTGCCGTCGCAGAAATGATCGTATAGCATTACAAACACCTGCTCTGCGGCCATATTGTTCATCGTGCGGTCAAACATATTCATCAGCAAGGATAAATAATATTCGAAAGATTCCGTGTCTTGAAAACGATGCAGGAAATCCATTGCCTTTGGACCGATGGTGTCGGCGTGTTGGGGCAGAATTTCGAGGAAGTAGTTCTCAACGTCCAGATATACGGGCGTGTGAAGCAACCGTCCATCGTCAAAGGTATATGAGTCAAAATAGTGATGGATAAGTTGTTGGTATTGCGTCGAATCATCGTTGTTGTTCTCAAAAAGAAGGGAATGGTTGGAAAGATTATATTTCGCTTTGATGAAATGACCTAAAAAAGAAGCGGGAATCGCTTCGTGGAAAAGTTCTGCCACCTTGTAGGGATCATCAGCGGTGACCAGTTTTTTTTGAAATTCGACGAATTGTGTGTTTTCATCAGAACCTTCCACGGTAGCGGTGGCAATAAAACTGGCGTTGAATTCTTCACCGTTAACGCTGAATTTGCGGTTGTGGTCAACGATGAGATTGACGTATTCGTTGCCTTGTTTGTCAACCACGGCGTAAATCCCAGTCGGAATGGTCTTTTTGTTGTTTTTGAAGACAACGCTTTTACGACCTTTGACTTTGGCAGAGTCGAAAATGAAAACTTCCTGTCCTTTGTAACCCTGCAGATACAAACTTCCTTGGCTGATGTTTTGGGCGTTGATTTTGATTTCGTATCCGGAAACATCGGCAGACTGGGCCGTCGCGGTAAACATAGCCGTAACGAACAAAAGGATAAACGTCAATGTTTTATGGATGTTTTTCATATTATATGGTATATTAACCTGCAAAAATACTCAATTTTTTAATATAGACGAATTTTTGTAAAAATTTTGTGTCAACTGACATTTTGTCAGTGCTGTGGCTTTGGCAAAGTTATTGCGTAAAGGATATCGGTGAACAAAAAATAAGACAACAAAAATATTATAGCCATGAATTTAAACAATTTAACAATCAAGACACAAGAAGCCATTGCCCAGGCACAGATGATCGCGGCGGGCAACCAGCAGCAGAAAATTGACAATCTGCATATATTAAAGTCGATTCTTGATTCGGACGAAAATGTCATTCCATTTATTATAAAGAAGCAAGATGCAGATCCGAAGACGATTGCACAAGTCGTCGAAAGGCAAATCCACACGATACCCAAAGTGTCTGGCGGTGATCCGTATTTGGCCGGCGGCGTGCAGACTGCTATTCAAAAAGCGATGATGCTGAGTCACGAAATGGGCGACGAGTTCGTGTCGTTGGAACACCTGTTCTATGGCATTTTTTCCGCCAATGATGAGTCTTCGAAGATTTTGAAAGATGCCGGATTGACAGAAAAAGGAATTAAAACGGCTATCGCTGAACTGCGAAAAGGCAGCAAGGCAACCAGTTCCACCAGCGAGGAAACCTACAATGCCTTGAATAAGTATGCCACCAATTTGAACGAGGCCGCGCAAAAAGGCAAGCTGGACCCGGTGATAGGACGTGATGAGGAGATTCGCAGAGTGTTGCAGATTCTCTCCCGCCGTACCAAGAACAACCCCATTCTGATTGGCGAACCCGGTGTTGGTAAAACAGCCATCGCCGAGGGACTGGCTCACCGTTTAGTCAGTGGCGACATCCCTGAAAATCTGAAAACCAAACAGTTGTACTCTTTGGATATGGGAGCCCTGGTCGCAGGAGCCAAGTATAAAGGCGAGTTTGAAGAACGCCTTAAAAGTGTCATTAAGGAAGTGATTGATGCCGATGGCGAAATCATCCTTTTTATTGATGAAATCCATACGCTGGTTGGGGCGGGTGGCTCTGGTGAAAGCGCAATGGACGCAGCCAATATCCTGAAACCGGCTCTGGCCCGTGGCGAACTCCGCGCTATCGGTGCGACTACCTTGAACGAATATCAGAAATATTTTGAAAAAGACAAGGCCCTGGCTCGCCGTTTCCAGCCCGTATTGATTGATGAACCAGATAAATATTCGGCTATTTCCATTTTGCGGGGCTTGAAAGAACGTTACGAAACGCATCATCAGGTGAGAATCTTGGATGAGGCCATCATCGCTGCCGTAGAGTTGTCGCAGCGCTATATCACGGATAGATTCTTGCCCGACAAGGCCATCGACCTGATTGACGAGGCCGCTTCCAAATTACGTCTGGAAATCAATTCCGTTCCTGAAGAATTGGATGAAATCGAACGGAAAATCAGACAACTGGAAATCGAACGCGAGGCTATCAAGCGGGAAAAAGCAGAAGACAAGGTGGCCCAGTTGAGCAAGACGATTTCCGAATTGCAGGAACAACGCAATGACATCGCGACCAAATGGCGCAACGAAAAGAATATTGTCGATAAGATTCAACAAAAGAAATCCAAAATTGAAGACTATAAATTAGAAGCTACTAACGAGGAAAGACAAGGCAATTATGGACGTGTGGCGGAATTGCGCTACGGCTTGATTAAGAGCGAGGAAAACGAGATTGCCAAACTTCAAGATGAATTGTCTCGGATTCAGGCAGACAAGGCGATGGTGGATGAGGAGGTTGGTGCCGATGACATCGCCGAAGTGGTGGCTCGTTGGACTGGAATTCCCGTGAGCAAGATGATGCAGAGCGAAAAAGCCAAATTGCTGAATTTGGAAGAAGAACTGCATAAGAGGGTGGTGGGACAGGATGAGGCCATCAGTGCCATCGCAGATGCCATCCGTCGTAGCCGCGCAGGATTGCAGGATATGCGCCGTCCTATCGGTTCCTTTATCTTTATGGGAACCACGGGCGTGGGCAAAACCGAACTGGCGAAAGCTTTGGCGGAGTATCTTTTCAACACCGAAGATGCCTTGATTCGTTTCGATATGAGCGAATTTCAGGAAAGTCACTCCGTTTCCCGACTCATCGGCTCGCCTCCGGGTTACGTGGGCTATGACGAAGGCGGACAGCTTACCGAACGCGTGCGCAGAAAACCCTATTCCGTCGTGCTTTTTGATGAAATCGAAAAAGCCCACCCCGACATCTTCAATATCTTGCTTCAAGTATTGGATGACGGTCGTTTGACGGACAATAAAGGTCGTACCGCTGATTTCAAGAATACGATTATTATTATGACTTCCAATATGGGTACGAATATTATCCAGGATAATTATGCCGATAGAGACAATTATTCGGATGAGGAAGTATTCGAACGCACCAAGGCCGAAGTGACGGATTTGTTGAAGAAGTCGTTGAAACCTGAATTCGTGAATCGTATTGACGAAATCGTGATGTTCCAGCCGCTGTCAAAACGTGAGATTAAGAATATTATCAAATTGCAAGTCAGTCAGTTGAATGATTTGCTGGCGCAACAGAACATCAAGGTTGAATTTACCAAATACGCTTTGGATCAACTGGCGGAAATGGGTTACGATCCGATTTATGGTGCGCGGCCGCTGAAACGGGTGATTCAGAAAAAAATCCTCAACGAGTTGTCGAAGATTATCTTAGGCGGTACACTCAAAACGGAGGAAGTTATTATGGTGGATTCTTTGGAAGAAGGAAAATTCTCCTTTTTTAATAAGGAATAATGCTGTAAATTTAGTCAATTCCACGAAAAAGAAGGCAATTTTTTTGGAAATTTTTCTGTCACTTCTTATAGAAATGATGTCAAAAACGTAAAATGGCGAATTTGCCTGCCGGACTTCAAATGGTTGGAATTTTCGGAGAAAAATAACATTTTTGGCAAACAACGTACGACAAGGCAGAAACTGAATGATTTTTAGCAAGGCCAAACAGATAAATCCGGAAAAAATGTGTAACTTTGCCCTGTGATTTAATTGTAAAATAATGAATGCGAAATTCAATCATTTCATCATTCGCCATTCTCAGTATTTTATCTATCTGATAGTCTTTTTACTGATTTTTTTGAATGGCGTAAAACGAAATCCGTCGGTGGCACTGACCATGGCAGTCATTGATACGCTGTTTTTTGCGATGGCCTACCAGCTGTTTTGCCTGGTTTTCATCCGACCCTTCAAGTGGTTGCAGCGCGGATTGGTGAAAATCATTGTCATCATTCTTATGATTTTTGTGATGAGTCATTTGCTCTTCGGCATAGAATATTTGATGATTCGTTGGATTCCTTTCGATATTACCCCGCCTGCCGAGGATTTTATGCCTTATATCAACCTGACTCATTATATGAGTGGGCTGCTGTTGAATATCGGTGCCTTGTGCGTGGCCATCTACAAGTATTCCAATTTGTCGTTGCTACAGGCCGAGGCATTGAAGCAGGAACGGAATCTGATGAAACTGCAACTGCTTCAGTCACAGATAAATCCGCATTTTTTGTTCAATGCGTTGAATAATATCTATGCCCTGGTATATACCAAGAACGACATTGCTCCCGACGCGTTGATGAAGCTCTCCGATATGCTTCGCTATGTGACGGATTACGGACAAAGCGAAAAGGTGCTTTTGTCGAAAGATTTGGAATATATTCAGAATTATATTGATTTTCAGGAATTGAGAATCGGTAAGAATGAAAGGTTGTCCTATAAGGTGAGTTTGGATTCTCAGTCGTATTCGATTACGCCGATGTTGCTGCAACCCTTTGTTGAAAACTGCTTCAAGCACAGCGACATCACGACGAATACCGATGGATTCATCAATATTGATATTGAAGCGAAAAATGGTTCTTTGATTTTGTGTACGCAGAATAGCGTGTCAAAGGGACATAATTTTCGTACCGATGCGGAGCAGAATGGCGTGGGATTGGGAAATGTCAAGCAGCGTTTGGAACTTTATTATCAAGGCAACTATTCGCTTTCTCTCGAAGAAAGTGAGGGTGTATATCAACTCTCATTGACATTGAATTTGAATAAATAGACTATGGAAAATACTGCTGAACAATTCTATACGGTTTTGATCGTGGATGACGAGCATTTGGCTCGAGAATTATTGATGGATTATGTGTCCAAGATTCCGATGTTGAAGTTGGTGGCCTCCTGCGCCAATGCGATGGAAGCGTTGGCGTTTATCCAGCGGGAGCATATAGATATCTTGTTGACAGACATAGAGATGCCCGATATTACCGGTGTTGAGTTTGTGGGCAATTTGCCGTACCATCCCAGCATTATTTTCACGACGGCGTATTCTCAATATGCTGTCAACGGTTATGATTTGGGTGTGGTGGATTACCTGCTCAAGCCCATTGCGTTTGCCCGTTTCTGCAAGGCAGTCAATAAGGCGGTGACTCGAATTCAAATGAAAAACGCCGCTCAAATGAATGAAATTTCAGAAAAAGTTGTCAAGAAGGATAAAAAAGATGATGTGGAACGGGATTATCTGTTGGTGAAGGCAGATCGTAAATTCTATAAGGTGAATTACAGCGATTTGCTGTTTATTGAAGGCCAGCAGGAATATGTCACTTTTCATACTAAACAAAGAAATATCACAGCCTTCTATTCCTTGAAAAACTTAACTGATATGCTGCCATCCGATCAATTTGTGCGGATTCACAAGTCCTTTATCGTTTCCAAGGCGCAAATCGAAATTGTTGAGCCGAACAGTGTGGTGGTAGCGGGCACGGAACTGCCCGTTGGACCAAGTTATCGCGACAGCGTGATGCAGCAGTTGTAGCTGTGGCGTAAAAAACTTGATAATCCCCAAAAAATTGTAAATCTCAGATTTTTTTTCTAAATTTTTCCAATTGCATATTCCATTTTTACCGTTAAAAACTGGAAAAATGGGCGAATTTTGACTTCGTTTTAAATTCACCGACCGATTAACTGATTTTATAAATGACTGATTTCCAAAATTATGTATATGTTAAAACTGTTAATATCCCTCTTTTTTGCCCGTTTTTGTTTTAACATATCGTTTTTTTTTTTTTTGTACAAATTTTATCTTTTGTATTATTTAATTATGTACTTTTGCGAACTCCTTGAAAAGGGAATATCATATTATTTAAAGAGGGTCGAAAAGGTGGTGACATTTTTCTTTCTCAAAAGTTTGCCAGAACTTCAACACCCGGAAAAATGTGTCCATCAGTGGGGCGGATAAAAACGGTAAGACGTTAAAACGCCCCACCCGAATCCCTCGATTTTGGGGAGATGAAAGTTGAAAGATGAAAGATGAGAGATGAAAGATGAAAGATGAGAGATGAAAGATGAGAGATGAAAGATGAAAGATGAGAGATGAAAGATGAGAGATGAAAGATGAAAGATGAGAGATGAAAGATGAAAGTTGAAAGATGAAAGTTGAAAGTTGAGAGTTGAATAAATACTATAAAATTATAATACAAAATATAATATAAACCATATAAATTAGAAGTGACATTTTTCTTCGAACTGACAAGAAACACGAAAAACAAAAAACTATCATAATGTATAAAAAACTACTGATTATCTTGACGTTGACATCCGGACTCCTGTTCTCGGCGCAGGGGCAGGCGGACTTTGCCAACGGTTTTGTGGTGAGTTACGGACAGGCGGGCAATATCGCGCAGTCGTTTGGGGAGGTGTTCCACCACCAGACGATGGGCATTGCCGGCTCGGAAGTTGCCGAGGGGGTACAGCAGGCCCAGCTGCTGCACGAAGTCTATGACACGTCGTTCTGCCAGAACGACGTGAAGCCGGTTCACGGCTTCGAGTTCCATTCGGTGGACGAGCACGGCAACCTGATCCCGGTGGGGCAGTACGACTCTTCGCACTACTGTCCGAGTTTCCTGAACTACGACAGCCTGACGGAGATCACGCTGACGGTGTGGCCGATATACGAGCTCTACGACACGCTTTGCCTGTCGTACGAGGAGATGCTGGCGATGCGTTTCGTTCCGGGGCGCAACGACAGCCTGCTGAAGAGCGAGAACGACTGCGACTCGCTGCTGCACTATATGGTGTACGTGTGCGGCTTTCCGAACGTGGCGGACGCTGACGCAAATGAATACGGCAACATCTTCCTTGGCAACGACTGCTGGCTGAACAGCAACATGCGGACGACGCACTATACGGCAGGGGCGGCGGCGCGCCAGGGAACTGGCACCGACGTGGCGAATATGATCTACCATTCGTATGAATTTCCGGACGAGGACCGCAACCTGGCGGTCTATGGCCGGCTCTATAATTGGAACGCCAGCGTGGGACTTCCCGCGGGCAGCACTGACGCCCCCGTGGCGACCGAGGAGGGCTTCGTCCAGGGCATCTGTCCCGACGGGTGGCACGTTCCCAACGACGCCAACGTCCTTGACCTGATGGACTACGGCACGGTGGCGATCACGGCGGACAGCCTGTGGATCATCCCGACGGGTGACAACTCGAGCGGGTTCAACGCCTTGCCCGCGGGTTTCTACAACCCGGGCAGGGACCGTTTCGAGGGAATGCTCGGCGCGACCCACTTCTGGACGTCTGAGTCCGTGAGCGAGACAATCGCGAAGCACTGCACGATCGAGGCGGGCTGCGACCTGCTGATCGACAGGGAGTCGGTCAAGAAGTACGGCTTCAGCGTTCGCTGCCTGAAGGACAACCTGTATTCGGAGACGCAGTGGACGGAGGAACAGAGGAAGACGCCGAAGGAGGAGTAGTCGTCTTTAAAATTTTTGAAACAAGGCATAAGATAGAAGTATAAATAAAAAACAATATAAAAATGAAAAAACTGTTTATCATTCTCTCGACAATTCTCCTCGCGGTTACGACGATGACCGCGTGGGCACAGGAAAACCCGAAGCTGAGCTATCAGGCGGTTGTCCGCGACAACCAGAACAGGCTCCTGACCAACAGCTCCGTAAATGTGGAAATCAACATCCTCAAGCCGAACCTGTCCGTTCAATATACGGAGACGTTTGCCGGCGTTGCCACGAACCAGAACGGCCTGATGTCGCTTCAGATCGGCAACAAGCCGACTTGGGACAACGTGGTGTGGTTCAATGCGAAGATTAACGTGAAGATCACGCTTCCGGATGCGAGTGTGGTGGAATCGACTTCCGACGTGTCGGCGGTGCCGCTGGCCATCAGCGCGCTGTATGCCGACTCGGTGAACCTTGAGGCCATTCCTCAGAGCGACTGGAACGAGACGAATCCGGCCAAGTGCACGTTCATCAAGAACAAACCGAACATCCCGGATACTATCAAGAATCAGCTTGCCGACGGCAACTCGGTCATCAACCACATTATAGACACCATTGTGGATAACCACATCCAGAGGGCGACGGACACGCTGATCAGCAACAGGGAACTGCGCGACACGATGAACGTGGCGCGCAAGGCACTGGCCGACACGGCTTCAGCCATCCGTACCGATATGGGTAACCTGAACACGAACCTGCAGCACAATATTGATACTGCCGCAGCCAACTCCATCGCACGCGACAACGCCTTACAGTCCAACATCGACACGACGAGCAGCCAGATTCGTGCGGCGATGACGCAGAACGTGACGAACCTGCAGAGCAACATCGACAGCACGAGCCAGCACGTCCGCAAGGCGCTGACCGACACGGCTTCAGCCATCCGTACCGATATGGGTAACCTGAACACGAACCTACAGCACAATATTGATACTGCCGCAGCCCAGTCCATCGCACGCGATAATGCCCTTCAGCACAATATTGATACGACGAGCCAAAACATCCGCGACTTCGTGAACACGACTTTGTCGGAATACGAAATCAAGACTTGTAACGATGTGATGAACTGCACTGGCATCCAAACAATGCAGACCAACATTTCTACAAACACCACGAACATCGAAACCAATGCAACCAACATCGCCGCCAATGCCACAAAGATTGCTTCCGATAGCACCGACATTATGAAGCACGTTTCCGACACAGCGACGGCCATTCGCGCACTGATTACGGGTGCTCACGGCGACGTTGGAAAACTCGCTGAAAAGGTTGACAGCCTGAACCAGAACCTTTTCGACACTCTCCATATTAAATATGTGACGAACACGGTATTTGCCGACACGATCAAGGACGTGCGCGACAGCATCAGCGCGTTGCGCGACAGCATCCAAATTAACAATAACGCGATTCAATCACTACAGGAAATATCCCACACGCACGCCAACAAGGCTCTTCTCGACACTTACACGCAGACCGAAG
>JAZLHE010000091.1:0-11535 GCA_045616665.1 Bacteroidales bacterium
ACCTTCCTTCAGGGATGACTTCCGCATATAGTCCAGGGCATCCTGCACGTCTTCGTATTCCAGCACGCTCTTGGTGTATTCTTCCTTTTCCATAGTCGTTAGCTTTGACATTTGACACGTTTCGTAGAACTTCCTGAAGATGTCGCTTTCCCTCGTGCTGTCCTGCTCGTCCATCTGCCCGATGTTCTTGAGGAGGTACAGCCACTTGCTCATCTCGTCCTTGAAGCCCCCACGATTGATTTGCGCTGCAAATTTAGTCAATTCCACGAAAAAGAACACGATTTTTTTGGAAAAAATTCTGTTTTTGTTGTCCTTGAGCATCACCTGCCAGAAAAAGTCGCGATCCGTGTCGGAGGGAGAGAGGTCCGTGGCGTCGTAGTCGAGGATGTTGAAGGAATAGACGGGGGCGATGTCGTAGACGCGCTTTCCCCTTTCGGCGTTCTTGCTGACGAGCCTGCTGACGTAGGAGATGGTCCTGTCGGCGAAGAACTCCTGCCGTGCGCGCTGCATCTCGATGATGAAGTGGTCACCGTCCTGGTCGCGGCAGTAGATGTCGAAGATGACCTTCTTCTCGGCCGGCGTGAGGCCGTAATGCACGGTGGGCAGGTATTGTATGTCGGTGATGATGCCCACATACTTGGAAATGCAGGCGTTGAGGAAGTGTATGAGGAGGTCCTTGTTCTCCTCGCTGCCGAAGACCCGGTAAAAACCGAAGTCGGTGAGCGGATTGAGATAGAAAGATTCTTTTTTTGCCATAACCGAAGATTAAAAGTTTGCGACTGCAAAGATAAACTCAAAAATATAGAAAATCAATAGTAAAATACTGATTCACAAACTGTTATAAATATACAGTTTTTAATTGTTTTTCTGTCACTTCTTATAGAAATAATGTCAAAAAGTCAAAAATTGCAAATTCGCCAGTCGGACTTCAAATGACCGGGATTTTCGGAGAAAACAGGGTTGAGGGTTTAGGGTAGAGGGTTTAGAATGTAGGATGAGAAGGTTAAGGAAGCGAAGATGCATAATAATTCCCCTCCTTTTAAGGAGGGGTGGCCGTAGGCCGGAGTGGTTGTTACCGAACTGCACCAAGGCCAAGATCAATCGCTTCCTGAAGCAGATGCGCAATTTCAAATTACTATACCCCCGTTTTGCGGACTTGGATGTCTATGTTGCCATTGCCGCGCTGAATTACACGAAAGAGGCGGAAGCTTACGCCTGGGAGAAGGGCCTCATCGTCATCCACGTCAGCGACGACGTCTTCACCATCGACCCCATTGATAGGGCAAAACTGAAACGATTCTAAGGATTTCCGTTCTGATAAGCAAGACGGAAATAATAAAGATCTCGATAATGTTAATCCTTTACGCAACGGATAGAAAATCCATCCCCTTTATTGGCAAAACTGGTAGTTGCATTGGCAAAGCGGTAAAATAAATAGGTACCGTATGCGTAGGTGTTGTCGTATGGAGTGGAACACCAGAAATAAGCATATTCTCCTGTAGAGAAATTTGTACCGAAATAGGTTCCGGCAGGCATTGCCGAAAATCCGGTGGCATTGTTGGTGTTAGTTTTGTTGCCGACAGTATGGGCGGTACCGCAGCTTTTCCAATTGCTTTGAGAAGCCAAGGCCTTGCCAATGTTGGCACAGGAGTCCCCTGATTGATATTTCTTATCACTTTCCAGGTAAGAAATCAGACTTTTCCATTCTGCCAGGTTGGGAATGTGCCAACCGTCAGGACAAGCACCTTGAACTTTTTCATTGGAGTTGGCATTGAGTTTGGTGCCATTTACGGCCGCTTCCCAATTATATAAGAAGCCAAAATCTTGGAGTTGACTGCTGGTGCATTTGGGTTTATATCGTCTGGCAGAAGTCAAATCTGTAGATTGGCTTTCTGGAATTTCGGTGCCGTCGGCAAAGTGCTTGGTCTTCAAATTGGAAGCCATCCACACTTGTTCTCCGATTTTTACTGCGTCATATTTGTTGCCATCATAATCTGTAACGGCATCTTTAATGACTTCCGCGGTGGATGGATAAGATGTTTTGTGGCAGGAAGTCAGGCAAAATACGGAAATTGTGATCACGAGAATTATGGAAAGGAATGTTTTTTTCATTATTTTTTTTTTCGATGATTATCTATTTAGTTTTATGTCAGATTTGTAATAAAATCATCGGCAAAAGTACACATTTTATTTCAGATAATGAAATTTGAATCAAATATATTGTTTGGTTATATATTTTTAGTACACCTTGACAAAATAAAAACCCTTGATAATCAAATAATTAACAAGGGTTTGGAGTACCGAAGGCCGGGATCGAACCGGCACGAGTGTTACCTCATCGGTTTTTGAGACCGACGCGTCTACCAATTCCGCCACTTCGGCTTTCACTTCGGTTTTGAGGGTGCAAAAATACGACTTTTTTTTGAATCCTCAACCATTATTTTTCAAAATATTGAAATTATTTTTCAATCCAACTTTTGATTTCATCCAATTGGACGGCTGGAACGTTCATTTTCAACTTCTTACGCATTCCACCAAGGTCGTTGAGCAACTTATTCGGATTAGCGGATTTCAGCTGTTCGATGGTATTGATGTTCAGTTTTCGGAGTGCCGGAATCCATTCTTCGGGAACCCCTCTTTCCATAAAATCTTTGTCTGTGGAAGTTTCTACCTTCTTTTCCGGACGCATTTGCGGGAAGAAAAGAACATCCTGAATGGAAGGAGAGTTGGTCATAATCATCGCCAAGCGGTCAATGCCAATACCTAAACCTGCTGTAGGAGGCATACCGATTTCCAAAGATCTCAAGAAATCTTCATCCAGAACCATTGATTCGGTGTCGCCGCGCTTGCCCAATTCCAATTGATCTTCAAAACGTTTTCTTTGGTCAATCGGGTCGTTCAATTCCGAGTATGCGTTGCAGATTTCCTTGCCATTGCACATCGCTTCAAAACGTTCGGTCAAACCGGGTTTTGAACGGTGCTTTTTGGTCAATGGTGACATTTCAATCGGATAATCATAGATGAAAGTCGGCTGAATCAGTTTATGTTCACAGGTTTCACCGAAAATTTCGTCGATTAATTTGCCTTTCCCCATCGTTTCATCCACTTTCACGCCTTGTTCGGTGGCAAATTTGGCCAATTGTGCCTCATCCATTTCCGAAATGTTCACGCCGGTAAAATGCTCAATGGCTTCAAACATCGTGTAGCGTTTCCAAGGACGTTTGAAATCGATGATGTTTTCGCCGACTTGCACTTTGGTATCGCCGTGCAAAGCAAGGGCAATGCGTTCTACCATTTCTTCCACGCAGTTCATCATCCATTCGTAATCTTTGTAGGGAACGTATAATTCCATCTGGGTAAATTCCGGATTGTGGAAGCGGTCCATACCCTCGTTGCGAAAGTCTTTTGAAAATTCATAAACGCCATTGAAACCGCCGACGATCAGTTTCTTCAAATACAATTCGTCAGCAATACGCAGGTACAGCGTCATATCCAAGGTGTTGTGGTGCGTTTTGAACGGACGGGCGGCGGCACCACCATAAAGAGGCTGCAAAATTGGAGTTTCTACTTCAAGATAGCCCTTTTCGTTTAAGAAACTACGCATAGTGTTGACCAACAGCGTACGCTTGATAAAAGTGTCTTTCACCTGCGGATTGACGATGAGGTCAATGTATCTTTGACGGTAACGCTGTTCCGGATCCTGGAATGCGTCATAAACCTTGCCGTCTTTTTCCTTGACGATAGGCAGCGGACAAACCGATTTGCAAAGGATGGTAAATTCCTTGATATGGATACTTGTTTCGCCCATTTGTGTCGTGAAAACGAATCCTTTTACGCCAATGATGTCGCCGATGTCCAATTTCTTGAATACATTATTGTACATCGTTTTGTCTTCGTCAGGACAAAGTTCGTCTCGTTTGGCATAGATTTGGATTCTGCCAACAGAATCTTGAATCTCATAAAAGGAAACCGCACCCATAATGCGTTGGTTCATAATACGTCCTGCAATGCTGACATTTTGGAATTTCGTATTGTCTTTAGGAAATTCTTCCAGAATCTGGGTCGTAGTGGCATTCACCTCGTATTCCGCGGCGGGATAAGGGTTGATGCCGAGATTCAACAAATCTTCTAACTTTTTCCTTCTAATGATTTCTTGTTCTGATAGTTCCATAAATTTTCACTTTTTTGAATCAAGGTGCAAAGTTACAAAAAAATCCCGCATTTAATGCCAGAGAATCAAAATTAAATGTTTTTTATGACGAAGCCAACAAAAATTTGTTTTGCAATGAATAAATTTTTGTTTACAAGATTATAAGGGAATGATTTATAAAATATAAATGGACTATTATTTAAAATTTTTGCGCTACTCTTTGGAACATTCATAAAATTGTCGTTTATAATTATTATCTGATTCAATATCAGATAATTTTATAGTAGGAATTTGTCAAATGAGGCAAAGAATTGTCATAGAAAATTTTTTGTCCATTGCTCTTTGAATATACTGATGGTTTCTGCATCGGGTCTTTTGTCTTTACTTGTCAGATCAAGGATGTTTCTGAAACTTGCGCATTTATATAATCCTTGATTGAAAAGTTTTCTGTTTACTCTTTTGTCTGTACCTTATAGTGTATATTCTTGGGCGTTACCTTCGCGGCATTTCAATGTGAAATGCCGAACCTGTATTCCAGATTGGTGCTTGGGATTATAAAGGTATATCTTGATTTGATAATTTCTGATAAAATAAGGCCATTTGATGATGTCAGCTAGATTTATAATGAGTTTTCCTTCACTGCCCCATGGCATATTGTCTAAAGCTTGTGCGTGCCAGTCTATATTCTTGCCGTTATGGCTGGTTTCCATAACTATCAGTGGAAAATCCTGAATGCCACTATCAGCTTGATATTGTACTTCGGCAGTCAAAATTGTGCTTTTGTTTTTGCAGAAACTGGATAATGCCGTATCAAGCAATAAATGAAATTCATCAGCATCATTGTACGGTGCGATATCTTTACTAATGATGTTTTTATCGTTAAAAGGCAGGTGTTCATTTTCAGATATATTTTGTTTTTTTGAGAAAACCAGAACTTGAGAGCGTTGAAGGTTTTTGCAGTATTGGAGGTAGGGAAAATAATGCCGAATAATCTCAATATCGTAATGCGTGACCTCAGTAGTAATAAGATAATGACAGCTGTTGTTTTGAAGAATACTATATAGAGTCTTTGGATCTGAATTATAGATCATATCGTTGTCTAGACTGCGATGATACTTGTTTTCATAGTATTTCAGTTTAGAAGCATCGCAATTATTCCAGCAGATGACTTCATTTTTCCCATATCGGTCATACAATTCCCAGGTTTTTAAACAACTATTTTCAAAAACTTGTTCTCGATGAACAAACGGATTAAGTATCAGATTCAAAATAAGAGTAAAAGACCAGAGTGAAATAATCCCGATGGAAAGCATCCGTTTTTCCGTGTTTCTGAAACACAAACCGATGGTCAGTAACAGAAAAGGCCAGCTGAAAATCAGACAAGAAAACTGTATGACTGGACTAATCCATTTCGAATAGCAGAAACCTATACATAGAGGCAGAAGCCATAAAGTGAAAAAGAAAATGATAGATCTCCACTTTTCTTTTATTGTTTTCAATCTGAAAAAGAAACAACAGACAATGAGTAAGACTAAAACGACATACCAGCTGTAATGCAGCAGATAGTAAATGTATTCCAGAATAAAGGTAAAATGGGGTGCTGAAAGCCATTCGAGTCCTTTGTATTGTGAAATTTGATGATAGGTAATGAAAATCTGAGGGATGTATAGCACTAAGGCAAATGCGCTTCCGATTAGATATTTCAGACGAATGTTTTTGTCAGCCCAGACCAGTCCTGCTATGCCTGTTAGCGCGGCCGTCAGCATAGCAAAATGTTGGATGTATGCACTCAGAGCTGCAAAAAAGCCGAACCCGAGTATGTCTGTCCATAAACGAAATTTCCTGTTTTGGTGGATTTTTTGCAGGATGTTGCTCCAAAAACAGAGCATACAGAGAATGGTGAAAAGTCCGGCAATATATGGTCTGGCAATATTGGTGTAGAGAATGGAATATCCGCTGAAAGCCATTGTGGCAGTGGCCCACCATACAGCATTGTCATTGCTCCATTTTTTGACAAAACAGTGTGTTAGAGGAATGCAGGCGCAGCCCATCAGGAAAAAGGGCAGACGTATCACCCATTCGCTATAGCCGAAAAGCCGAGTCCACAACCATAGCAATAGCTGTATACCAGCGGGGTGACCATCAACGCAGACTCCTTGGTAAATCAGGTCCCAGAAGCTATCGAAGTGTGTTCTTGCCAAAGCGCTGAGTTCATCGTGGGTTAGTTGTGTGTCTGCTGTCCAAAATCGAATGGCAATCCCGATAATTAGAATAACACATAGCAAAATGTTACTTATTTTTTTATCTTTAGATGAACAAGGTCTTATTGGCTTGCAACTAATGGTTACAGAAGATTTTTCAATGCAATCGGCAAAGCTTTTGGGAAGAATGACATTTTCAAGGGTCCAGGCTCTCTTGAACAGAGGAGCTATCTCGTCATCACGGAAACCTGCATTGCCGCAGCCAATTCTTGTAACCAGAAATGTCAGTTCAGGATGTTCTTCTGCAAATATGATGAACTCATCCACGTAAGGTTGGATGGTTTCTACACCACCTTGCATAGTAGGAATGCCGTAGCTCTGACCTTGAAGTCCTGTTCCTTGTCCCCAGATGGCCCCAAACCGATTATATGCTACTCTTGCTGTGTTAGCGTTATGCATGCCATTAAGGTTGCTATTGAAAACAAAAATTTCATTTTTTTTGAGAGAAGAGATTTCTTCCGGAGTGTATCTTCTATTTTGATCAGAATCTGTATATTTACTTTTTAAAATCATATGAATTTTTAAAGGAAACTTCTATTATTAATATTTTTGCACTATCCCTCAGAACTTTGAAAAGCCCGTTAGTCCATAAGTTCAAAGTGAAAGCACGGCAAAGATATAAAATTTTATTTATCTTTTCAAAATTTTCATTATTATTTCAAGTGTATAGATTCAACCCGCAAAGTTATAAAAAATATCACTAGGAGTGTTATATTGCAATTTTCCCCACTGTTATTCAAGGGTTTATTTATCTTGTTTTTGCAAAAAGATGAAGATTAATTTTGCAAAAATGATAATTTATTTTGAAAAAATCAAACTTCTGTTGAGTATTTCAGTAATTTCTTGTAACTTTGCCAAATTATTTGTTGTATTAATTTTGGAGTTATGAATTTGAAAGTCAGACTGATAATAATGAATTTCCTCGAATTTGCCGTTTGGGGAGCTTATCTTACTTGCATGGGCCGTTACTTGGGACCTTACGGAATGGGAGGAAAAATCGGACTTTTCTACTCCATTCAAGGCATTGTTTCCATTTTTATGCCGGCATTAATCGGCATTATTGCTGATCGATGGGTTCCCGCACAAAAAATGCTGGGAATCTGCCACACCATTGCGGGAGCCGCTTTGGTCGCCGCCGGTTATTACGGCATTGCCACAGGAACTGAAGTTCAATTTTCTATACTGTTTACGCTTTATACAATCAGTGTGGCTTTTTATATGCCTACTTTGGCATTGTCTAATTCAGTGGCTTACAATGCTTTGGATCAGAAAGGTTACGATACGGTGAAGGCATTTCCACCGATTAGGGTCTTTGGCACGGTTGGTTTTATTTGTTCTATGTGGGCGGTTGATTTGTTGGGATTTCAGACTTCTTCCAAGCAGTTTGTGTTGAGCGGTTGCATTGGCTTGGTATTGGCTATTTATGCGTTTACACTGCCTAAGTGTCCCATTTCAACTTCAACAGAAACAAAATCTTTGTCTGAAGCACTGGGTTTGAAGGCATTTTCACTTTTTAAGCAGAAAAAGATGGCTATTTTCTTTGTCTTTTCTATGCTTTTGGGTGTTTCTTTGCAGATTACCAATGGTTTTGCCAATCCTTTCATTGCAAGTTTCGGTGCTAATCCTGAATTTGCCGATACTTTCGGTGTGCAACACGCCAATATTTTGGTGTCTTTGTCGCAGGTGTCCGAAACTTTGTGCATATTGCTGATTCCTTTCTTCTTGAGAAAATTCGGTATTAAGAAGGTAATGCTGATTGCGATGTTCGCCTGGGTTTTGCGTTTTGGTTTTTTCGGACTCGGAAACCCCGGCAGCGGTGTTTGGCTTTTCATCCTTTCAATGATTGTTTACGGTGTTGCTTTTGACTTTTTCAATATTAGCGGTTCGCTGTTCGTCGATCAAGAAACAAATAAAGATACACGGTCTTCAGCACAGGGTTTGTTTATGTTGATGACCAATGGCGTGGGAGCTACGATCGGCACGCTGGTAGCACAATGGGTGGTTAACCAATATTGTGTTTGGAGTGATGGTCATTTAGTTGGGAATTGGACGACAGTTTGGGATATTTTCGCCGCATACGCAATGGTGGTTGCTATTTTGTTTGCCATTATTTTTAAGTATAAGCATAATCCGAAAACTTTACCTTCAAACAATTAATAATAAGATTTATGGTTGAACTCGAAGTTTCTGATATTCGAAATGCTCAAAGTCCTTCTGAGGCCTTTGCGCTGGTGTTGACTGAACGCCAAGGAAATCGAGTGCTTCCTATTATTATCGGGATGAACGAGGCGCGTGCCATCGTGTTGGAAATGAGCAAGATGAAGCCCAAGCGGCCTACGTCTCACGACTTGTTTCTCCAATTGTCCGATGCGTGTAACATCGTAGCCGAAAATGTGGAAATTCATAAGTTTGAAGAAGGTATTTTTTATGCCAATATTAATATGCGGCGTGAAAACGGAGAGTTGCTGGTCATAGATTCCCGCACGTCTGATGCCGTGGTGTTGGCCTTAAAATGGCATATTCCGATTTATATTCACGAAGATGTATTAGATAGTTATCTTTCAGATAATATTGACGAAGTCAAAAATCTGATGGAAAATGAGGGACCGGAAGAAGATGATATTAATTTGTCGGATGAAAATTATGACAAGTATATTTCGGCTAAATTGGAAGAAATGTCAATGGAAGAGCTGGAACATCTTCTTGAAGGTGCCGTTGAATGCGAGGATTTTGAAATGGCCTCAAAAATCCACGAAGAAATTGAAAGAAGAAAGGTATAATACTTTCTTCTTGTCAAAATACTGCGAGATATGTTGAATTAAAATGATAATATGCCAACTATATGTCAAGAGTAGGAAAAATAGTTATAGGTGAATATGACACAAAAAAAAGTAGTGGACAAGTGAAAAAAAAATTTGTTTTTCAACTTAATGAGGAATCTGCAATAGTATCACATTATTTACAGAATAGATATACTGAATTTGATAAAACTTATTTCGAAGAGGCTCTACAATTGCTTTCTGATGATAATGAGGTTGCTGTCACTTCTGGAATGGCTTGTGAATCGTCAATCCAGTATAATCTATTTAATGAAGTCTTCGCTGTTCCGTTCTCCGCGCCAGAGAATCCCAAATTCACTTTTATAGATTTATTTGCTGGAATTGGAGGCTTTAGAATCGCTATGCAAAATTTAGGAGGAAAATGTGTGTATTCTTCCGAATGGGATGCCCAAGCTCAGAAGACATACTTTGCAAATTTTGGAGAAGTGCCTTTTGGTGATATAACCAAAGAAGTAACCAAATCGTTTGTTCCCAATAATTTTGATGTCTTATGCGCAGGCTTCCCTTGCCAAGCCTTTTCGTTTATAAAATAGGTTTATTGTTGAATGAGTAATATTGTTTTAAAATGCTAAAAAATGCTATTTGCTTCTCTGATGTAGATTACAGTTGTCCATCAGAATTTTTTGAGAAATGTTGGCTGTGTTATGAATCACGTCATATTTCATGTAGTAAAAACGATGTTGTGTTTAAATCAATTGTACAAAATATATTAAGCAAAGAGAAAATAACTCCATATTATGTTGATGTAAAGCTGAATGGTGTTTCTTCATACATATTGTATGATATTATATTGTTTTCTGAAACAAAATTAATAAATTTAATAGTATGCAGTAATGTTAATAAAAAAATTGACAGAATAGACCTTGAATCTATTGCATTAAAATACATTCATTTTAATACAAAAAGCATTTTGTTAACATTAAACCATGATGATTCAATAAAAATAAATGATAGAATAAACAAAAATAGTTTAGTTGGCATAGATGAATGTGTGTGTTGTATGTCAAAAGACATAGATGATTTTATCAAAAAATTAAAACTTCTTTGCTATTGCTATCCAAATAATAATAGTATTATCGAAGGGAAGAAAGTAGAATAATAATATTATGTGGTTATGGACAAACAGCGTAATCAAAATTGGAATATTGAGGAATTAATGATGGCGGTGAATATATATTGTAAAGTTCCATTTGCTCATACTCGTAAGACAGATCCAGAAATTATTTATTACGCAAATTTGATTGGACGTTCACCAGGTGCTTTATATACAAAATTGTGTAATTTTGGGAGGTGCGATAATAAAATGACTGATGTTGGAATTAAAGGTCTAACGCATGGTAGTCATCTTGAACCAGAAGTTTGGAACAGGTTTGTTGCAAATCCAGAAGATTTTATATATAATACTGAGCAACTATTGGCAAATAGAGCAAATAAAGAATTAGTAAAATTTGCTGATATTGACATATCTGATTTGTCTGAAGGAGACAACAAATATACTGTTGTTAAACAACGAATCGGTGAGAGTTTTTTTAGAAAAGCAGTTTTAGCATCGTTTGATTCAAAATGTTGTGTATCAAAATGTACGTGTGTTGAATTGTTGGAGGCTTGTCACATATCGGAATGGGCAATGGATAAAACAAATCGGTTAAATCCTGCCAATGGTCTTTGTATGAATACACTGTTTCATAAAGCATATGACAGGTGTTTAATGGCAATCACACCAGATTACACGATTGTCTTTTCTGATCAAATGATTGAAAGTTTTAAGGAAGATAGTGGAATAAGAACTTTTTTATTGGAAACAAATGGCAAAAAAATTTTTCTTCCTGGCAAGTTTCTTCCTAATAAAGATTGCCTTTCTCAACGTTATGAACAATATTTACATTCTATTTGATAAAAAATAAACAAGCTGACTTGGAAGCTATTGCATTAAAATATGTTCACCGGAAGGCAAAAGCATTTTTGTTAACTATGGAAGAGAATGAAGCTGTTAATGCGAAAAACAAAATTGTTTCAGGCGATATAATAGGATTAGACGCAATAGTTGTTTGTTCAGGAAAAGATATTGATGAAATGATTATGAATTTGAAAAATAGCTTTCAATATACAATTGCAGGTAGTGTTGATATTATCAAAAGTTCCCAAGTGGAAAAAACGGAGCATGTCCACCCACGGGAACGGGTGAAAAATCTGTAAAAACGAGTCTTCAAAGCCTGAAAAATGCGCTGAAAAACGGAGCATGTCCGTCCAAAACAGCTTGAAGGGGCAAAAAAAACGGAGCATG
>JAZLHE010000092.1:0-11989 GCA_045616665.1 Bacteroidales bacterium
TTGGCAAACACCAACTCATTGAAAAGGCGGGACCCAATATGAGCCCCGCCACCATTTAGTTGTATGTTGGCAGACCTATTCCTCACAGAGTTGCTCCCCAGCATTGCTCTGCTATGCTTCAGTCTGCGCGGCAAAGATAATTATTTCTCTCGTATCTTCTCAATTTGTTGATAACTTCAGCCCGCAAAATGACCTATAGAACAACTATGTCTCTTTTTCAGCCCGCATTTTGACCTATACGCCTAAAAGCAACAGCCAAATGGCACGTGATATCAGAGCTGTGGCAATTAAAGAATACGGTGGTAAAGCAATTAATTAGTTTCTTATGTATAATATAGTAAATGACACATTGGTGATGAGCGTGAACGACTGGTGCGAGGCGGGACTTTCGTATGATATGTTTCGCAATGACAGCAGAAGCGGTGATCTTACGATCTTCCGTCGCGGGACCAAGGGCAACACGCTGATTGACGTGCGCAGCATACGCCGAATTGACAGACGCGCCGCCATTGAATGTGTGTATGGGAAGATTGAGGATGATACGGTGAAGACCGGTCTGAAGAGCGTGCTTCCGGATCAGGAGGCGGCCAACTTCTATATGTCATACCGTGACGATATGGGGAAGGCACTCACATCGGAACGTCGGCAGCTGTATGTGAACGGCGCGATGCTGATGAATACGCTGATGCGCATACGCAGTGCCCAGATGGCAGCCCGTGCAAGAGGGGGCGTGCGCAAGAAGATGAAGGACTGGTGGAAGGAGTGCGTTGAGTTCGTGAAGGAAAACAGCGAAAAGTACCCTAATGTGCTGCCTTTGAACGTGAGACGTTTCGAGGAAAAGTTCAACGAGTATTCCGCAAACGGATATTCCGCGCTGGTTAAGAAGACGAACAGCGACGGAAACGCCGAAAAGCTGACGGAGCGCGCCAAGGACTGGCTGGTGGCCCGCTGGGCATCGCCGGTTGACCGCCTGACCATTACGCAGCTGTTCGAGACTTATAACGCCGAGGCGGCCGTGCGCGGCTGGCAGCCGGTGCGCAGCGCGAGTACGATCGAGAGGTTCATCAACCGTCCCGAAATCGTTCCCCTGTGGTACGGAATGCGCTACGGCGAGCTGAAGGCCAAGGAGAAATTTACCCGTCAGCACAAGACCATATTGCCACATCAGAGAGATGCGCTGTGGTATGGTGACGGTACGAAGCTGAACTATTATTACCGTGACGAAAACGGGAAGGTGTCCACCTGCACCGTGTATGAGGTGGTGGATGTATATAGCGAGGTGCTGCTCGGCTACCATATCAGCGACAGCGAAGACTATACGGCCCAGTATTACGCGTTCAAGATGGCGATGGAGACGGCAGGACACAAGCCTTACGAAATTCGTTTCGACAACCAGGGCGGGCACAAGAAGCTGGAATCTTCCAGTCTTTTCTCGAAGATGGCCCATCTGAGCATCAGCTGCCAGCCGTACAACGGCAAATCCAAGACCATCGAAAGCATTTTCGGACGTTTCCAGCAGTCGTACCTGCACAAAGACTGGTATTTCACCGGTCAGAACATCACGGCCAAGAAGCGTGAGAGCAAGGCCAACATGGAGTTCATTTCAGCCAATGCGAAGAATCTTCCCACTTTGGACGAGGTGAAGAAGCGGTATGCACAAAGACGTGACGAATGGAACAGTTCCAGGCATTCGGAAAGGGGCGTTTCGAGAATGGATATGTACAGGTCGTCGAGCAATGATATGACGACGGAGGTTGGCGTGTTCGACATGATCAGCATTTTCGGCCTGGTGAATCCGAAGCCTGTCAAGTACCGTTCGAGCGGCCTGACAATGAAGGTTGACGGCGTGAAGTACCAGTATGAGGTTCTTGACGTGAACGGGCAGCCGGACTTTGATTTTCTGAAGAAGAATGTTGACCGTGAGTTCTTCGTGGAGTATGTTCCCGACGATATGGGGGTTGTGGCACTGTATGAAGAGACTGCGGGCGGTGAAAGGCGTTTCGTGAGGATGGCCGAAAAGTATATCAGCGTGCACAGGGCCATCCAGGATCAGGATGAGTTCGACCACGCCTTCATCAAGGCGATGGACAATCGGAATAAGAGACTTCGCGCCGAAATGGTTGCCGAAACCGAGGATATTCTCGAGCGCAACGGCCTGCATCCGTCACAGCGGGGTCTGGTGATGCCGAAGCCGAAAGGCAATTTCGGACGTATGGATGATGAAATCGAGCCTGGAAGGGTGATGAAGCGAGAGAGCAACGCGGTTGTTGCCGTTGACGATGACGGGGGCAGCATCTTCGACCTGTACTAACAGCATTTGAACATTATTAAAATACCATTATAACATGATTAAAGAAGAGGAAAAATTAGAAATCAGAGACCGTCTCGTGGGCTACTGCGAGCAGAAGGGGAGCCAGAACAAGGCCGCCAACAGTCTGAACGGCGTTTCACCGGCCACGGTGAGCAAGATCGTCAACGGGGACTGGGCTCTCATCAACGAGGTGATGTGGAGAGGCATTGCCGCACAGATCGGTGTCAAACAAAAAAGCTGGAATATTGTGGAAACGAGAGATTTCAAAACGCTGTGCGGCTTATTTGCCGACGCGCAGGAAAACGCGATGGTGATGGCCGTCTGCGGTGAAGCCGGCAGCGGCAAGACGCTTGCCGTCAGGAATTATGCGGAGAGCCATTCCAATGTTTTCGTGCTCTGCTGCAACGAGTACTGGAACCGCAAGCTGTTCCTGCAGGAGCTGCTGCGCGAAATGGGACGCAATCCGAACGGTGACACCGTGGGTGAGATGATGGCGTCCATTGTCGGCAATCTGAAGAAGATGGAGAATCCTATCATCATCATGGATGAGGCCGACAAGCTGAGTGACCAGGTGATGTATTTCTTCATCACGCTGTACAATCAGCTGGAGGACCATTGCGCCATCGTGATGGTTGCCACGGACTATCTTGAAAAGAAGATCAAGAAGGGCCTGCGACTGAACAAGAAGGGCTATAAGGAGATTTACAGCCGCATAGGCCGCAAGTTCATTATGCTGAAGGGTGTCGGTGTCAACGACATCACGGAGGTGTGCGTGGCCAACGGCATTACCGCCAAGGGCGACATCAAGAGCGTGATAGAGGATTGCGACGGTGATTTGAGGCGTGTGAAGAGACGCTGCCACGCCATCAGTAAAATCAATTCCGAAAAGTAGGCGGCTATGGGTAAGGCGTTAAGTGTTAGCAATGTCCTGAAGGCGCGTTTCCACACGCTCGGCGCGGATGGCGAATGGGGAGCCGCCATTGGCCAACCGGAGCTTACCGGCAGCTGGATGATCTATGGGGCGCCCAAGAACGGGAAGACGACATTTGCCATGATGCTGTCCAAGTATCTGAGCAGGTTCTGCCGCGTGGCATACGACAGCGTCGAGGAGGGTCTTTCGCAGAGCATTCAGATGGCCATGGCCAGGGTAAACATGGAGGAGGTCGGCTCGAGGGTCGTACTGCTTGACAAGGAGCCTTTCGGGGAGTTGGTGAAGAGGCTGCACCGCCAGAAGAGTCCGGACGTGGTCGTCATTGACAGCGTGCAATTTATGGGACTGACCTTTGATGAGTACAAGAAGTTGAAAAACGCGTTTCCCAACAAGTTGTTCGTGTATGTGAGCCACGTGAGCGGAAGGATGCCGGAGGGACAGGTGGCGAAGCGTATATGGCGCGATGCCAACGTGTATTTCAGGATAGAGGGGCACAGGGCATTTCCGGTGAGCCGTTACGGCGGCGGTAATCCAATAGACGTGTGGAAGGAACGTGCCGAGGAATACTGGGGACTTGAAAAGACAAATAACAATATCAATATCAACAATCAATAAAAAAACAAGTGTCATGAAAAGAACAGTTTATTATCCGAGAATCAAGAGTATCAATTTTTACGATGTTGACGGCGTGGTGTGCGGCGGCATGAGCGGAAGCGTGGCGGTTAAGAAGTTTTGGCGGCTGGTGGCGTCGTTTCGCTTTCCGAAAGTAAGTCTTGCAAACAAGGTGAGGGTTGTCCTTTAATTTTGATGATTATGAATACGAAGTATGCGAGACCGATTACGCCCAACCAGCTAAGGGCGGTGCAGGCGACGATGACCAGGATTGAACCTGACAGGGACGAGCGTATGGGGCTGTTGAGCGAAATGCTCGGCAGGGACATTGAAACGACCAGGGACTTGTCGTGGGGAGAGGCCAACCTCATTCTTGCCAGGTTCGGAGGAACGCAGCTGCACGACGCGAATGTGAAGAAGAGACAGTTGCGTTCCACCATCTATCATCTTTCAATGAAGATCAGCTGGCTGAACAAGGATTATCCCGACAACGGCGATGCCGACGAAAAGGCGATGAACAAGGCGAAGGTCGATAGCTGGCTGCTGGCGCGCGGCGTGGTGAAGAAGCCCGTGATGGAGATGAGCGTGGCGGAGTTGGGAAAGGTTGTCGGGCAGATGAAGAGTATTATCAATAAACAACAATTGAAAATTGAAAATTAAAAGTTATGATACCGCAAAGGGCAAGTCGCGAAAGACTGTTGAAAGAAGGCTACACATTAATCAGATGTGTAGAAAGATCTGTGAATCCAAGGATTCCCGAACCGCACATCACACATTCTAACGTGTACGGGAGCTGGAAAATTCTTGAACGGTTCTCTTCAAACAAAGACATGTACAAACGTGCTCTGGAACTTATAGATAGAGGCAAGTATCTGTGCCTTGAATAATAACCTTAAAATTGTTAACAAAATGACAAAGACAAGAGAAAAGAAGACGGTTTATACCGGTGTTTCCCAAGAGGAAATGGAGTTGGCTTTTGCCGACTACGCAAGGGCTGACGCACGTCAGCAGAAAATCAACGCGACGATGGATATCGAGATGACGAAGATCCGCGAAAAGTATCAGGATGAGCTTGCCAAGCTGCAGGAGACCAAGGACAAGTCGTTCGACGTGATGCAGGCATTCGCCACGGAGAACCGCACGGAGCTTTTCAGCAAGAAGAAAAGTATGGAAACGACGCACGGAACGCTGGGTTTCCGTATCGGAACGCCGAAGCTGAAGACGCTGAAGGGATTCACCTGGGCATCGGTTCTGGGCATGCTGAAGGAGTTTATGCCGGGTTACGTGCGCACGGTTGAAGAGCCTGCCAAGGACAAGCTGCTTGCCGACCGCGAGGATGCGGAAGTGATGGCTCTGATGCCGAAGGTTGGCGTATGCGTGGTACAGGACGAGACATTTTTCGTGGAGCCTAAGAAAGAGGAATAACGGATGGGAGTCTGATTCCCGGTATATGTCGCTAATCGGATAGGCGAAAGGTGCGTCACATTCTGAATATCGAGCCGGTTCCATGTGTAAAAGTTGGCCGCCGGAGTAGGCAGAAGATGGGATAACAAGTCGAGAATAAACAAACAGCGCACGCCTGAGAAATTAGGGGGTTCGACTCCCCCACCGGGAACAATCAAAATTGAAAAAAATGTCAGATAGAATATGGAACTGTATTTAGAACCAAATTGGATTAAGAAGGACACGAGGTTTAGAAAAGGCCATGAGCCGTGGAATGCCGGAAGAAAGGGATTTTCCACTGATAATCCTCAAAAGCGTAAGAAGGCTCTGATGAATCTTGCAGAGGGGAGAAAATTGAGACATGTGAATGGTACCCCGAGCGGAGGGCGTAAAAAAGTTGCAGTTTGCGCATACGGTCTTGACGGGGTATTTGTTCGGGTATTTTCATCTATAGGTGAGGCAGCA
This sequence comes from Bacteroidales bacterium, assembly GCA_045616665.1. Classification (GTDB taxonomy): domain Bacteria; phylum Bacteroidota; class Bacteroidia; order Bacteroidales; family WCHB1-69; genus RUG11690. The sequence continues at coordinate 5,763 of JAZLHE010000092.1, forward strand.
ACAACTCTTTGTCTTCCACGCGAAAATGTTAGAGCCTGCGTGGCAAACAAGCGGAAAAGAAGCGGACAGTATCAGTTTAGGAAGGCGGATGTTGTTGAATTTAATGGCTGCAAATTGGTCAAGAAGTCCCCTATAGTCCCCTATAAGAGAGATGGAAGGAAAAGGAATGGGAAAATTGAGAAAGGAGGCATCCAATGAGGGTGTATATAGCAGGCAAGGTTACGGGGCTTCCCATTGGGGAGGTCTATACGAAGTTCGGTGCCGCTGAGTACTGGCTGAGGCAGCAGGGTTACGATGTGGTGAATCCGCTACGGCTGTGTTCGTCCGACTGGAGTTGGGAAAGGTGTATGCGGGTGTGCATCGGCGAGCTGGCGAAGTGCGACGTGCTATGCACGCTTCACGACTGGCACGACAGCCGGGGCGCGCAGGCGGAGTATTTCGTGGCGTGCACGCTGGGCTTGAGGATTATCAATTTCAGACCACAGAGAATCAAAAAACAAGATATATGAGAACATTTGAAATCACATCGGAAAAGTTTGGCGGCAAGGTGCTGCTGAAGTTTGGAGATGACGACTTTTTTTGCGGCATCGATTTTGAGCACAGCGGGTGCAGTCATTCACAGGTTAAGTGGTTTATGTTGCATTTACCCAAGGATGCGTCATCGATGAAGTGTTTTTCAACTCAGCAACTTAATGTGGCAGAAGTACTGGAGAGTATCGACTTTGACGCCTTTTGGAACAAGTACGACGACAAGGCGCGAAGCAGCAAGGTGAAGACCAGGAAGGTGTGGGACAGGATGTCGCGCACGGAACAGGTGAAGGCGTACAACTACATATCGAGATATACGATGAACATCCCTTCCGGGGTTTGCAAGAAGTATGCGACCACGTATCTCAATGACCAGTTGTGGAACAATTAAATTGGTGTGTTATGAGCAGGTTCAAATTGAGTTTAAGCACCATAGAAATGGGGATTTTGGCCGATCTCGTCGTTCGGGTGGGCACGACGGGCAAGGCGTTGACCATTAACGAGCTCGCGCGCTACGAGGCTTGGGAGAGCATTTACAATAAGATGAAGAGAATGTACCGTCTGGACAAGAAGAAGTTCACGCTGAGGCTTTCGTCTGTGGAAGCAAGTGCATTGTGGGATCTGGTGAATGTGGCGGCTGGGATGAATTGCGGCTGTCGCGAACTGGCTTTTATTTCCGGCGTGGTTCAGTCGCTGGACAATCAGATTTGTAGAGAACTGAATATTTTCAACTATAACAGGAATTAGGATGAATACAGGGGTAAAGGAAAAAATTGGTTCCGTTCACAGTGCGATGGTGCGTTATTACGGCCGTGATTTCTTGACTGCCGACAGGGTTGCCGTGAACGTTGGGCGAAGACAGATGTTCGTCTGGATTGCGAGGCGTGTTTTCCCGGCGGTAAAGTGTGTTGACATTGCCGAATATATGGGCAAGGACCACGCCACAATAAGCCATAGCATGAAGAAGGTCGGCGATCTGATGGATGTTTATCCACGCTATGCGGATGAGTTGTTTTCGATGCTGAATTACGTTAGGCTTGCGCTGGATGACGACGGTCTGGGCATACTTGCGCAGCCCGGATACGAGATATGACATGTGTAATTGCCATTGAAAAGAGATGTGTATTGTTGAAAGCCACCTTCCGGGGTGGCTTTTTTGTTTGAAAAGTTATAAACATAAAATGTCAAACGACTGTTGTTTGCAGTCGTTTTTAGTATCTTTGCGGGCAAAACATGAATTATGGCCCGAAGCAGACTCAATTATTTGCTTTACTGCAAAAAAGTAGTTGAAATTGTCAATGAGAATTATCGTGAGGGATGGACGACATACGCCGCCATCTGGCGCAATTGCGTGGTGCCGGTTTATCCTATGAGCTATGCCAAATTCATAAAAATCATCAATATGCCCAATCTCAACGGGCAGATAGAGCAGGCGCAGGAGATTGCCGCCAAGGCGAAGAACAAGCGCAACGATTGCTCGCGTATGCGCCAGCTCGACCTTTTCCAGTCCTAATCATTACTGACGGATACGTTCAGCGATGCGGTAACGCTGGCTTTGGCTTGTACGGCTGACTGGTCGAACACCTTGCAGATGTATTCTTCCACGCTGTCCACGTAGCGTTCGTGGTTGTGGTTGGTAATGGATTGCTTTCTCATCCAGCTGTTGGTTGATGATGCGCTGAATCCCTGCATCGCAGCCACCACGCTGTCAACGATGTCGAGGTAGGCGAGATGTTCGTCTTCGGTCGGTGAATAGTCGGCAGTTCCGGCATACCATTCCGTGACGATATGCAGTCTGACGTTCAGATCGGCGCACTGCATACGGTTACCCATCGTTTCCCATTGCAGCGGCGAGAACTCTATGAATATTGCCGGGCACTGGAATGGCGTTTCTTGTTCGATGAACTCCACTTGCTGGTTCCACAGGTCGAAATGTTTGAACAGGGGTTCGCCATCGGCGTTTTTGACAGTTTTCAGTCTGTTCTTGATGTCAAGGTAAAGTTGTTTTTTCATCTTGATGCTATTTGTTTAAGTTTGCGTTCCAATTCTGATATTATGAGGGTGTTGAGTTGCTCGCTTTCGCCCATAAACTGTCGTTTTGGCATGATGAATCCTTTTCCTCGTCCGGCACGCAATCCTTCGTTGTGGACGCGTCCGTATGGCTCCTTGGATCCGAATTCGTTGGGGGCGGTCCAGATGACGACCTGCCCTTTCTGTACGGATTTGATTTCGATGGAGCGTCCGAGGTCGCCGGTATCTCCGGTGAGGATTTTACGGGTTGTACGCGCCTTGTGGCGTTTCGCGGCATATTTGTTGGCTTTCGTTCCAGGTGTTCTTCGCTGCACCTCTTTCCAGGCCACGCGCCCCCAGGCCTCGTTCTGGAAGTTCTTCTTGAAATACTTAACGGCTGTTTTCCCGGCAATGGTCGGGGCGTTCTTCTCAAAGAGGTCTTTGAACTCGTTTTCGAGGCGTTTGATTTCGTTTTGGAACTGTTCGGGGGTCATTGTTTTTTATTTTTGCGTTGCAAAAATAAAAAACGCCCGTGGAAAGCGGGCGAGTATATGACAATAATGTATATCGTTATACCTATTTAAATATTCTTTTCATAAAACACCTTACTTCTCCATATTCTTCATTCTCAATAGAATAAGCCGTACCATGCTGTATGTCTTCATATTTCCCTAATTTGCTTGTCCAATAGCCATTTTTTAATTGTCTTGCTGCATGAGTACATTCATCACTATTTTGTTTTGCATATAAAGCGATTTTTTGATAGCCTTCCTCAAAATCACCATTATCACAGCAGTGGTATCCTTTTAATGAGAATGCTGCGATGAAATTTCCAATTGTAGGTTCCATAACATTATTATTTGGCCAATAATGCACACCATCAATAAATGGGTACCTACCAGTATTAGGCCACATCCATCGATTTTGAATATTGTATGCCCAGGCTATACAATTGTATTCAGGAGTTTTTTTGCTCGTTACTTGGAAATTTTTGTCAGATGCAAGTTTAGGGAAAGCTTGACAAATCTGTTTTTTTATTTCTTCAACTCTTTTACCCATAACTTGCATGCCTCTGGAATAGTAAGATTAGGTTTGCTGGAAATTTTCTTTTTATAAATGAAATTTAAAGCCCATACGAGATTTGACGGTTCATGTTCTATCACATCAACAATAAAAGGAACTGCAGCATAGTTCATTGCCACAATTGCTTGGAAATCTGTTTGCTCAACTATTGCATTTATAGATGACATATATGCGGTTACTTGTATCCATTTTTCATAATGTGAATAGAATCGAAGTTTATCTGTATAAAACAAAGAATTGTCATTATCAGCAAAGTGAACAAATTCAAGCATTTTGCTATCAGTTATTGTTGTGAGAATTTTTGAGTAATTATCCACACTGGAATACATAAATGCAGGGGCAACAGCCATACCAACGGATAGTGTAATTGGCTTCAACTTATTTGTCAGTTTAGTTATCTGCATAAATCAATAGTTTTTTTTGTGATAAATTCAAAAAACAAATCGTTTTTTACTTCCCTAATTTTCTCTATATTAATAGAAATAGTATCCAATTGAAATAAGATAGTTTGTCTATCTAACACATCGATATCCAATACGTAAGAATACCCATCTGTCGTATTTTTTTCGACATTCTGATTAACGATAGCATATATGTTTGTCCCAGGAATATCGTACATTAACCTGAATCCGTACTGCCTTACAGGGTAAGTTGTTTTGCCTGTATTATTCGTGATGATTGTTGTTACATATTCTTGCGGATTTGAAAAGTCCGGAAGTTCAAATCTGTTGATAAATCGAATGGAAACTCTATTGACTTCGACATCGTTGAGGATTTCAGAAAGCAATGACAACGTATTTAAGACTTTTTTTTTGAACACATCCCAACCGACGTAATTTTTCTCATCAATAAATGTTATTGTTCCTTCCGAAATTTCAAGTTTTTCTTTTTGGTCATCAGTTGTGTATAAAAAACTGCTCAATTTGGCGTCAGAAGTTCCTTTAATGCTTGATTTTCCAAGTGGAATGGAAGAGTTTTGAAGGTTTATTCCGACACTTACATTGTCTTTTCTAACAGGAAATCTGACTTTTAATTTCGAGTCGTATAAAGAAAAATCTTCTATTCTAATACGGTTGGGATTAAATTTTAATTGGAATAAAGCAACAGCAATAGGCGGTGCTTCAAGAGTTGGATACTTTTTCATTGAGACATTAGTTCTATTATTAAACTTCGGCTGCAAATATACAAAAATTTCTTACACTGAATTAGATAGAAAAATTTTTCCTATCTAATGTGTTTGTGTTGAAAATATGTATTTTTGCAGTATGAAATCGTTGAAGAAGATTATTTATGGTGATGGCATTGCTTCGTCTATACAGAAAGACGATATACTCAGGGTGTCAAACACGGAGGATGGTGCTGCATTTTGTGCCGTTCCACCAGTCAGTGACAGCGATATGGAGTTGTGGAGTATGTTTTGTCAATTAAGGCGTTCCGGACTCATACGGGAGACACGGCATAATGTTTTCAGAATTACTGAAGACGGGAAACAGTTTCTTGCAGAAGGCGGGTTCGAGGGTCTGGTTAAAAAGGAGAAAGTTTACATCTATGCTTTTCATATCAGCATTGTTTCCATATTCATATCGATTGTGACATTACTTGCCGGAATCTTCGGATGGTTCAGCAGATCCTGATTTGAGACAAAATTCTCTGAAATACCATACCTGGTAAGCGATGTGTATGGCTGCCGCAGGTGCCACTATAATGTAAATGATGGCGTGTTTTATTTTCTTCAGAAATTTTTTCATAATTTTTTTTGCTTGAAATGTGTTTGTATTAAAAAATATTTGTATTTTTGCAGAATAGAAAATGCTTGCACCCCTTGTCGCCTCGTCTGCGTATTTCGGTGTGGGCATTTTCTCTTTTAATAAGACGGCAACTGCTTTGTAATGGTATAAAAATAATACTTTCCAGCCCTTGAAGGAACCGTGTAAGAGTCCTTGTAATGCCCAATATTGATGTAAGCTTCAGATCCATCAGGCAATGTTGTCTTAAAATAGTAGAACCAGTCCGTATTTTTTTTCAATCGTACCGTAGATTTTCGGGTGTTATGTTTAAGTGTTAAATATTTTTGATGAGATTAAAACGAAGGATGCCGGAGGGACAGGTGGCGAAGCGTATCTGGCGTGATGCCAATGTGTATTTCCGGATAGAGGGTCATCGGGCGTTCCCGGTGAGCCGCTACGGAGGCGGAAGCCATATAGATGTGTGGAGGGAGCGTGCGGAAGAGTACTGGGGACTTGAGAAGACAAATAACAATATAAATCAATAAAAAAACAAGTATTATGAAAAGAACAGTTTATTATCCGAGAATCAAGAGTATCAATTTTTACGTTTAAGTGTTAAATATTTTTGATGAGATTAAAACATCACTTTGAGGACCGCCATTGTCATATAAGGTTCCCAAACAGGTGGTAATTTCCCGAGTCTGGCCATATTCCATTGTATATGCAAATTCATAAGTGAAATCAACAGCAGCTGACCATGCTGAAGTATCTCCTTCTCCACAAATGGCTCTTACTTGCATTTGATAGGTGTTACCATATACTAAATCAGTGAATACATCCGTAATAGTGAAAGTGGTTTCCGTTGCTGGTACGTTATGA
>JAZLHE010000093.1:0-1747 GCA_045616665.1 Bacteroidales bacterium
CAGCTTCTGCAACTTCATGGTCAACTCAGTGGCTGCCATCGCTGCCTACTGCTTCTTCCCAAAGAAACCATCCATCGCAGTAGATACTTATTTCGATAACCAGCTGGTTCTCTTTTAGTTGCTTATATCGAACTCACGTTAATTAGTAATAAAAACTCTTCGTTTTTTGGAAGGCTGAAACATATGTTTCTTTCTTGGTTTGTGAACGCCTGCCGCATAATGCCACAACTGTCTCTCATTGATTCCGGTGATGCGACTCAATGCCGCCTTGGTGAAAATATTGCTGTAATAGTTGATGAAGGTGGCCGTATCGATGCGGAACGTCAATTCAAAGTCGCTTGTGAATGGCTCGTAAGGATTCGGATTGTCTTCCAAATAAAGATCGATGGCCTCACGCATATTATTTTTCACCTCGTTTAGATCTTTTCCTACGGTAATAATCGGAACACCTTCAATATAGGCACTTAGATTCTTTCCCGCATATTCTACAATGACTTCGATAGTTTTCATTATATGATTTGTAGCTCATTTTGCCTCTTGTTTCAAGAGGCAAATATAGTAAAAATATGAACACTTTGTTTATTTTCAATAAATTTTTATATTCCAATGAATTGGAATATGTGATAAAGGGGGAAAATTGGCGTAAAGCATTGCGCATTTACATTAGCGGAAAAAATAACTTAACCAAACATCTCTTAATAATAAAAACAACCATCACCCTCAAGAAGTATATCTTGGGTGTCGTTCCGCTTCTTTGGATTCATAATATCTGTGACCGAATGGGTGAAGAACGGTATGTTAGGGAAATCGACTATTCTTTTGGTGCAGGTACTTTTATATAGGCTATTCTCTATCCCTTAATTCCTCAATTCTTTTTTCCGTCAGACCAGTAAATTCTGAAATTAAAGCAATATCAAGCCCTTTAAACAACATATTACGCGCAATAAGTATTTTGCTTTTGGCTTCGCCTCTTGCTTCGCCTCTTGCTTCACCTTCCGCTCTACCTTTCTCAATCCCTTTCTCCATCCCCTCCTGAAACGCCTCATCACGAACCAGTTCCATGCCGCTCTGCACGTCGGCATATTCCCAAATGCTCTTCTTGTACTCGTCCTTTTCCATATCGCTGAATATTTTGTAGTTGCAACGCCTGAACATCGTCTCGAAAAAGGAATTTCCGCTCGCCTGCCGCGGCAGCTTCGTCATCTGGCGCATATTGTTGAACACGTGTGCCAAGATTTCCTGTTCCGTCTTCGGGACCTTCTTTTCGCGTGCAAAGATACCTAATTCTACGATACAAAACGTAGGGTTGTCGGAAATTATGTTTCCAAAGTCGTCCTTGTAGTTCACGAACCAAACCTTTTCCCCTCGTTTCAGGGCCAGTCTGTCTGGATGTTCCATAATGCAGACCACGCAGACCTTGGCGATATGGTACTTTTTGTCCTTGACGGTGATGGAGTTGCTGATGAGGCGGCTGGCGTATGCCAATCCTCGCTCTATCGGGAAACGCTGCCGCAACTTCTGCATCTCCACCACGAAGTAGTCGTCGCGCTCGTTCTTGCACAGCACGTCGAACACCACCTTGCGGTCGTACTCGTCCAGACCCACTACCTCGTTGGGAAGGTACTGCACTTCGGAAATCCTGCCCAGGCGTTCCGACACAAAGAGGTTGAGCAGGTACTTCAGTTCCTCCTGGCAGCCGTCGAGGCCAAACACGCGCTTAAAGCCGAAATCGGACAGCGGGTCAATG
>JAZLHE010000094.1:0-1597 GCA_045616665.1 Bacteroidales bacterium
CACAATTTGGGCATAAAAAAAGGCGGCCGCAATTGGTCGCCATGATCAATCATTACTTCCCAAATGGTCAACAATGAGTTTAACCTGTGCAATGGAATAGTAGTAGCCGCTTTCGGGCTTGATGCCGTTCAACGTCTTGCAGTCCAGCCAGTTTTTGAACGTTTTGGGGCTAACCTGGTAATAATTGGCCAATTCCTTCAGTGTCCGCGGCTTAGATGTTAATGTTTCTATTTTATTTGTCATATTAATTTTTTTTGTACTTTTGCATTGTCATTTTAGCACGTTTAGAACGTACAGCGTCATGACTTAGGTAGCAGATAGCACTAAAAGACTTAACCGATCTATTTTGATCGGTTTTTTCATAACCTTTTATCGAGTTTTATTATTTCATAATAATACGGGTTGGATGAGATCTGTTTTTCAATTCGTTTCTTCGCATCCTGGATCAACGCAAAATCGGAATCATCCACATAGTCGCCGCGCCGCTTGATATTGTCCTTGGTATAGAATAGGATAAGGTTTGTGGCGAAAGTGAAATAGACCGGCGGAACCTGTGTCAGTCCGTGAAAAACCGAAAACAGGTCTATTCCAGCCTGTCGGCGGCGTATCTGAAGCCACTGCATAAAGTCGTTGGACTGGGCCCGGATGTACACGCGGCAATCGTCCAGTACCAATACGCCGTTGCTGTACGACTGCTGGATGTGGTCCATCACCTCCGGTGAGTACACCAGGCGGCGAATGCCTGAAAAGGTTTCCAGTTCGTTCCAGGTCCGTATCGGATCCGCCACGTTCCACTCGATGGGGTCGGGCGTGACCACCAGCACGCGGTTTCCGTTTTCAATCATGCTGTCCAGTATCTTTTTCAGCAATGTCGTTTTGCCGGTCCCGTTGATGCCGCAAAGTATGGAGCTTATCGCATATCGGTTATTCCCGTTCATCTTCATCAGTTTTGTTTTCCAATGCCTTTATTTTCTTTTTTTGCGCCTCCAGCTGGAGTTTGAGCTTTTCGTTTTCCTCGTTGGCCTTTCTCAGTTCCACCGCCTGCCATACCTTTGGGGCATAGATGACCAGTACCATCACCACCAGCATTGATCCGGGCGAAATGTCGATGTCCTTTTCCTTCATATAGTTGGCGGCCGCCTGTATGAGGCTTTCCTTTTCGTCACGGCTCGCGCCTTCCATTTTCTGCTTGGCAATCATGCTGTTGACCTGTGTAAATGCCATATCCACACAGTTGACCAGTGTTTCTGCCGGTATCATCGACAAGTTGTAACGCTGCTTTTGTTCCTGTGGGCTCTCCAGTTCGTCGCCCAAATCCCCAAAATCGTCCAAATCGGGTTTTTCCATTGGAAGTTCGTCAACCGGCGGAACATCCATTGTATTGGCATCCATCACCTGACGCGGCTGCTTTAATGAATCCAAGAAATCGTCAAACGGGTCTTTTTCGTGCTTTAATCCTAATCCCATAACTTTAAATTTTTGATAGTATCTGAATTATCATTTCCGAAAGTGGAATTTGCGTGAGAACTTTTTGAACGGTTTGTCCGTCGTAAAGAATAACCAAGGAAACATATTCTTTTCCATCCTCTTCCGTGGT